>NZ_CP024637.1:95039-155809 GCF_009728735.1 Pantoea phytobeneficialis | reverse complement strand
AAACGCGGGCGTTCGCCCGGATGCTGGGGCTTGAGCCATGTACGACCGCAGTTCGTAGCCCGGAAAGCAATGGCATAGCAGAAAGCTTCGTGAAAACGATAAAGCGGGATTACATCAGTGTGATGCCAAAACCGGACAGCCAGGTAGCGGTGATGAACCTGGCGGAGGCGTTCAGTCATTACAACGAACATCACCCGCACAGCGCGCTGGGATATCGCTCGCCGCGGGAATATATACGCAGAAAGTTATCACAACCGTAAGAGAGAAAAGGCGTCTGGATATATAGGGTCAAATCCACTTTGATGAACGCGATGGCCTCTTTACCGGCGACCAGGCCTAAAGCTTCTTTACTGCTGTGGGTGACGATCGCCACCAGTTTGACGCCCCCTGCCAGCGTCAATTCGACTTCGTCATTAACGGCACCGGTGGTGACGGCGCTGACCGTGCCAACCAGTTGATTACGTGCTGATACTTGCATAAAACCCCCTTATCTCGCTGATTGATAGCAGTGCCTGATACTTATGTTTGTGCATTAATTCGTAGCGGCGCGATTTATCGCGTTGGCTGGCTAATCGCGCGATAAATCGCGCCGCTACAGAATATGTCTTAACTAATTAGCATTACGCCGTTATTTAGCGCTGTTTCCTTTCATGTTCAATAAGCCATTTTTTGCGTGCCAGCCCGTCACCGTCCGCCGTCCTATCCCCTCTTTGCCAGTAGTAACACTTGTAGTACCACGCGCCTGATAACCAGCCTGATGTGCCATCATGGTACTGGCCACATCCCAGAAATTGGAGATAAGTAAGGGTTTCTTTAGATGGTGCAGTTCATGATTATCTCCTGTAATGAGGTACAGGGCGAATTTAGAACATCCAAAGATCCCCTCACAACCGCATATTGGAGAACCATTTTTGGCCTACAGTTAGAAGATTTGGCTAATTAACAGATCGTGTCCTTAATCATGGCAACATCCCATGCCCGGTTCTGGATCACCACACGATAACCATCGGCATCGACAAACGTGCGCCCGTTAACCTCCCAATAAGGATTAAATGATTCTGTCACGGTAAAACCTGCGGTGATCATCCTGGCACAGACATCTCGCCATTCGTCGTTGTCCGGATAATAAAGAATCAATAAGTCTTCTGCCGTCTGCAATGGCTGAACGGGATGATGATGGCAAACAGTAAACTCCATGTGCCACGCTAACCCTTCCCGACCTAACATGATGCCGCTAAAACCATCATGATCGGTGAAATCAGCAATCTTTTTCATCTCCAATCCCTGGCTGTACATCAGGAAAGCACGTTCGAGGTTGGTGACCGGTTTAGCAATACGCATATGTGCAAACATCTGGCAATCTCCACTGGCTTTTCTTCCCCCTAAATTACATCAAACTGATCCTGCCATTTGTCTGTTAGCGCGATAAATCGCGCCGCAACTGCCAGAACCGCAGCGAATTGCCCCCGTTAACATTTCTTGCTGTCACGCACTAAAACCATTGCATTACCTGCCAATTGGCTGCAACGTACTCGATCTTAACTTACTTATTTATCAGGGATTTATTTATGGCCAGCTTAACCACGTCTCCCGTCACGTATCAGGCAAACGGCAGCACCTTCACCGGTTCCCTCGTTTACCAGAACGACATCACCCGCGCACGTCCCGGCATCGTGCTGGCACCCAACTGGATGGGTGTCACCCGTATGGCTGAAGACGTTGCCGGGAAAATTGCCGCGCAGGGATTTGTGGTGTTGGTGGCGGACCTTTACGGTGAAGGCAAACGCCCGACTTCGGGTGAAGAAGCGGGCAGCATGATGATGGCAGTGAAAGATACGCCCGCTGAAGTGGCGCGCATGCAGGCGGCGCTGACGGCATTGCTGGAACAGCAGCAGGCTCCGGTAGCACACGATAAACTGGCCGCCGTCGGTTTCTGTTTTGGGGGGCACTGCGCACTGGAACTGGCGCGCAGCGGTGCCGATATCAAAGCCGCCGTGTCGTTCCACGGCTCGCTGGACACCAAAGGTGACTACGCGATGAATTCAATCAAAGGCAGCGTACTGGTGCTGGACGGCGCAGCCGATCCGCTGGTGCCGCGCGAGCAGTTGAATGAATTTGTCCACGAGATGACAGCCCGTCAGATCGACTGGCAACTGGTCAGCTACGCTGGCGCAGCCCACTCCTTTACCGATCCACAGGCCAATAATCCTGGCGTGGCCCAGTACCATCCGCAGGTGGCCGAGCGCGCTTTTACACGCATGTTCGCGTTATTTGCCGAGATCTTTTAACCCTCATTTCATCAGCACCTGAAACTGTGGATTAAATTCATCAAAGATCGGCAATGCCGCAGCTCCCAGTGCTGCGGTATCGCTACCGGTCATCCCGGTCTTCAGGCGCGATCCCGTGAGATAACGTCCGCGCACCGACTGATATAACGGCGGCAAACGCTGGACGATTTTATCCAGCAGGGTTGCGGGCATCATGCCGCCGATAATCACACTTTCGGCATCAAAAACGCACTCAAGCATATTGATCGCCTGGCGTAGCGGAGCTAACACGCTGTCGATCCAGCGATCAAACAATGCCGGGTCCACTTCAAGTAAATCGTCGGGCAGGGCGCTCATCGGGTCCAGACCACAAAATTCATAGGCGGCCTGCAACGAAACATACCGCTCCAGACACCCTTTGTTGCCGCAGTAGCACTCACGCCCGTGCGGATCAATCACGATATGCCCCACCTCACCGGCGTTGTGTGCATGGCCGGTATAAATATGGCCGTCGGTGAAGATACCGGCTCCCAGTCCGGTACCGATATAGAGATAAATAAAGGAGTTGAGCTGACGTGCCACGCCGTGGAAACGTTCACCTATCGCCGCGACCGTGGCATCGTTTTCCAGCGTCACTGGTAAACCGCTCATTGCCGCCAGTTCTGTCTCGATATTGACGTTTTCCCAACCGTTCAGCGTGGTGGGACCGACCGACGAGATCCCTTCAACACCAAAAGGTCCGGGCATTACCACCCCTATCCCCAATACTTTCCCCCAGCGCGCGCCCAGTTGCGTTTTGATCTCCGCCAGTACCTCAGCGATGCGCGCTAAAGTGGCATCAGGTTGGGGCTTCTGCACCAGAATAAGGCGACGAAAATGAATTTCGCCGGTTAAATCCACCAGCACGATCAGTAGCGTTTGATGATCAAGATGGATACCGATCGACCAGGCACTGGCTGGATTCAATGTCACCGGGATCGCCGGTTGTCCCCGCCCCTGCTTACGCGGCTGGCGACTGGCGAGCAGCTCCGCTTCTTCCAGTTCCGCCACGATGTTGGAGACGGTTTGCGGGGTTAAGGCGGTAAGTCGCGCCAGCTCAGCGCGCGTCAGTTCACCATGCAGGCGAATGGCTTCGATGATGACGCGCCGGTTGTGCGCACGCGCGTGTTCCAGATTGGTTCCCGAGGTTTTCATCGTCCTTCCTACGCTCCTGACGCAATCGCATCAATATCTATGATCGGCTACACATTTTCCATGTTGTTCACCTGACAGACGTAAAAATCTGTGCAGAGTTAAGCGCAGTGGCAAGCGAGATGTATGCCCTGGCACGTCACTTGCTTAAGCTAATCGATGTCAGCCGCAGCAATCTGACAACCTGTGCGCGTTATTAAATCAATCAAATTGATTTAATTAAACACCCTCTTTTTGCATTTAGGCGGAGAAAACCATGAAAACCCGATTCACCCCCACGCTGAAAGGATGTTTTGCAGCCCTGCTGTTAGCGAGCGCGGGAAGCGCCTCAGCGGCCACCACGCTTAATGCGTTGTTCATGACCCAGGCCGCGTATAGCGAAAATGATATTCGCGCCATGACACAGGAGTTTGAAAAAGCGCACCCGGACGTGCAGGTCAATCTGGAGTTTGTGCCTTACGAAGCGCTGCACGATAAAATCGTCGCCGCACGCGGCGCCGGTGGCAACGGCTATGACGTGGTGTTGTTCGATGCCATCTGGCCGGCTGAATTCACCCGTTTTGACCTGTTGCAGGACGTGAGCAGCCGTATCACCCCGGAAGAAAAATCACAGATCTTCCCCGGAGCGATGAATACCGTGGTGTTCAAAGGGAAGACCCTCGGGATGCCGTGGATCCTCGATACCAAATACCTTTACTACAACAAAGCGATGCTGGAAAAAGCCGGGATCACCACCCTGCCTGAAACCTGGCAACAGGTGATGGATGATGCGCGCACCATCAAACAGAAAAACATCGTGAAATATCCGCTGGTCTGGAGCTGGTCGCAAGCAGAAGCGCTGGTGTGCGATTACACCACCCTGGTCTCTGGCTTTGGTGGCAAGTTCTACCAGAACGGCAAACTGGATTTCTCCAGCCCGGCGTCATTGCAGGCGGTGAAGTTGATGAAAAGCTCGCTGGATGAAGGTTTGAGCAATCCGGCTTCGCGTGAATACCTCGAAGAAGATGTGCGTAAATCCTTCTCCAACGGTGACGCCGCCTTCGCGCTGAACTGGACCTATATGTACAACATGGCGAACGATCCGAAACAGAGCAAAGTCGCTGGTCAGGTCGGCATCATGCCTGCACCAGGCGATGCGCCGGGTAAAGTCGGCGCGGTTAACGGGTCAATGGGCTTAGGCATTGCCAAAGGCAGCAGCCACCCGGAACAGGCATGGGACTACATCAGCTATATGACCTCGCAGCCGGTGCAGAATAAATACGCCACGCTAAGCCTGCCGATCTGGAAAAGCTCCTATCAGGATCCGGCGGTGCTGAAAAATCAGGAAAGCCTGATCGCTGCGGCGGATAAATCACTCAACGTGATGCTGTCACGCCCGGAAACCGCCGATTATTCCCGTCTCTCCAATACCCTGCAACAGCAACTGCAACAGGTGCTGCTGGGCAGTGTGACGCCGGAATCGGCGATGCAGACGGTGGATAAAAGCGCGGCACGTCTGCATTAAGGGGTCAGTATGCTGAGTTTGCGTCAACGCGAACAGCGGCAGGCATGGGTGCTGCTGGCACCCATGTTACTGGTGATGCTGCTGCTCACCGCCTGGCCTCTGCTACGCACCATCTGGCTGAGTTTCACCGATGCCGCCCTGATTGGCAGCGGTGAAGCCCCCGGCTGGGTTGGACTGGAAAACTACCTGTATGCCATAACCGATGCTGATTTTCAGAGCTCGTTGTGGCGCACCCTGTACTTCACCGTAGTGTCGGTGGCGATTGAAGGGGTGATTGGCGTGCTGGTCGCGCTGCTGCTAAACCAGAAATTTGTCGGCCGCAACATGCTGCGCGTGCTGGTGATTCTGCCGTGGGCGCTACCGACCATCGTCAACGCGATGATGTGGCGACTCAATTTCAACCCGGACTACGGCAGCATCAATGCCCTGTTGACCCAGTTGGGGATTATTGATGGCTACCGCAGTTGGCTGGGATCACCCGATTCCGCGCTTAACGCAGTGATGCTGGCGGATATCTGGAAAAACTACCCGCTGGTGACGTTGTTGGTGCTGGCAGCGCTGCAATCCATTCCTGACGACCTTTATGAAGCGGCACGCCTGGATGGCGCATCAGCATGGCGACGTTTTCACGCCATTACCTTTCCGGCGATTGTGGGTCCACTCAGCGTTGCCCTGGTACTACGTACCATCGATGCGTTCAAGATCTTCGACATTATTTACGTCATGACGCGCGGTGGCCCGGTCGATAGCACCAAAACTCTCAGCTTTTACGTCTATCAGGAGTCATTCAGCTATCTGCGTGCCGGCAGCGGTGCCGCCTACGCCATGCTGATGACGCTACTGTGTGCTGTGCTGATCACTATTTACATGTTGTTATTGTGGCGGCAGCGCCGCCGCGGGAGTGCCGATGAAGGCTAAAATACGCACGGTGGCGAAATACCTCGCCGCGCTGCTGGTCGCCGTATCGGTACTGGCACCCATGAGTTGGCTGTTTCTGATGAGCGTTAGCGCGACCAGCGATCTGACGCGCATCCCGCTGGAGTGGTTGCCGCGCCAGTGGGATTTCACTCGCTACGGCAGGCTATTGTCGCTGGCACCGGATCAGCCCGGCACGCTGTTTCTGCATGCGCTGGGCAACAGTCTGATCGTCGCCACCGGCGCGACCGTGATTTGCCTGTTGCTGGCGATTCCGGCCGCCTTCAGCTTCTCACGCTATCGTGGACGCGATGGCTGGCTGTTTGCCTCCCTCGCCATCTATATGGTGCCGCCGGTCGCCTTTGTCCTGCCGCTTTACTTCCTGTTGCAGCACTTTGATTTGCTCAACACCCGACCCGGTTTGATCATCGTTTATTGTTCGCTGATTTTGCCGTTTCTGACCTGGATGCTGAAAAACCAGTTCGACACCCTGCCCCGGGATATCGAGCAGGCCGCTCGTCTTGATGGTCTGCGCGTGTGGCAGGTATTGCTGCGCATCACCTTGCCGTTGGCAAAACCGGTCCTGGGCGCTGCGGCGCTGTTTGGCTGGCTGCTGGCATGGGACGAATTTTTCTATGCCCTGCTGTTCACCAGCAACATCGCTGCGCAGACCCTGCCGGTGACCATTGCCGGTTTCACTGCCGGACGTGCCACCGATGACGGTTTAATTGCGGCGGTCGGAATTCTGGCCTCAGTACCGCCCCTGTTTATTGCTATCTGGCTACAAAAAACCCTGGTAAGCGGTCTTGCCAGCGGGGGGAGTAAGGGATGATCAACACAACCACCGCCACCCTTTACGTGGTGGGCAATATCAATGTCGATTTAATTATGGGCACGCTGGATCAGTGGCCACAGCGTGGCACTGAAGTCATGGTCAAACACAGCGAGTTGCGCCCCGGCGGCTCAGCCGGTAACTGCGCGCTGGCGCTGGAGGCAATGCAGGTGCGTCATCGCGCTATCGCCAATCAGGGTGACGATGGCCTCAGCCAGTGGCTGGCGAGCCATTTTCCCCACAGCGCCGCACACTGGCCGCGTAGCCAGTGCGAAACCTCGCTGACGGTAGGCGTCACCCACTCCGACCACGAGCGTTCCTTTATCAGCAACTACGGTCATATTGTGCAGCTCACCGCGCAGCAGGTGCTGGATCAACTGCCGCAGCAGGCGACTGAGGGCGATATCGTGTTGCTGTGCGGCACTTTTCTCTGCCTGCATCTGTATGGCGACTATCCCGCGTTACTCACTGAGCTGCGCCAGCGTGGCTATCTGATTGCTGTCGATACCGGCTGGCCACCGCAGGGTTGGACGGAGGAAGTGCGGCAGGATATCGCCCGTTGGCTGCCGCTGTGCGACTGGTTGCTGCTGAACGAAGTGGAAACCCTCGGGCTGGCGGCACAGTCGCAGCTCCCCACCAGCGCAACGCAACTGGCCCGGCAGTTAAGTGGTCGCGGCGGTTGCGTGGTGAAGTGTGGAGAACAGGGTGCGCGCTGCTGGCTGCGCGATCAACAGCTCAGCCAACCCGCCCGTCCGGTCACGGTGGTGGATACCATTGGCGCGGGCGATAGCTTTAACGCCGGGTTTCTCACCGCCCTGCTCCATCAGCAGGACGTTACCGCGGCTCTGCAATGGGGGATTGCGGTAGCCGCGCTGGCGATCAGCACCGCACCACGTCGCTACCCCAACTGGCAACAACTCCAATTTTCGGCAAAGGAACAATAATCATGGCCAGTGTTGAACTGATCAAAGTCGCCAAACGCTACGGCAAACAGTCGGTGCTGCATCCGCTCGATCTGACCATTCCCGATGGCAGTTTTACCGTGCTGGTCGGGCCGTCCGGCTGTGGCAAATCCACGCTGTTACGTTTGCTGGCCGGACTGGAGAGCCTGACCGAAGGCGCCATTTTGATGGACCAGGTGCAGATTAACGATCGCGATCCGGCTGACCGTGATATCGCGATGGTGTTTCAAAGCTATGCGCTGTACCCGCATCTGACGGTAGCGGAAAACCTGGCGTTTCATATGCAGGTGAAAAAGGTCAAACGCGAGGAGCAGCAAAGCAAAATTCAGCGTATCGCTGCCATTCTCGGCATTGATCAGCTATTGCAGCGCTATCCGCGCGCCTTGTCCGGGGGACAACGGCAGCGTGTGGCGATGGGGCGCGCGATGGTGCGCAACCCGCAGGTGTTCCTGTTTGATGAACCGCTCTCCAACCTTGATGCGCAATTACGTATGGAGTTGCGCGCGGAGATTAAATCGCTACATCAGCGCTTTAAAACCACCATGGTGTATGTCACCCATGATCAGGTCGAGGCAATGACGCTGGCAGATCAGATTGTGGTGATGCAGGCTGGTTACATCGTGCAGCAAGGCGCGCCGCTGGAGATTTACGATCGTCCCGCTAACACCTTTGTGGCGCGCTTTATCGGCTCACCGCCGATGAATCTGCTGCCTGCGCAACTGGTGAGCCATGAGGGTGTGCCAGGCGTGCAGTGTCAGGATCTGTGGCAACCGTTGCCGGCACGCTGGCATGCGGTGGCGCGCGAGCATGACGGTAAACCGGTTACCATTGGTTTACGTCCACACGATCTGCGCGAAGTGGATAACGGTGCCGCTGCGCGGGTGAATGTGGTGGAAATCACCGGGGAATCGACCCTGTTACATCTCGACTGGCACGGTCACGCGTTACATATGCAGATCGCCGGACGCCACGCCGCCAACAGTGGCGATGAATTGATCCTCGGTTTTAATAGCGAGAAAATACATCTGTTTGATGCTGAGACGGGTTATCGCTTAACCGAATCCGGCCACTGAAAATAAAAAAGCCACCCTCAATATGAGGGTGGCGAAATAAAATTCAGTTAATTAAAAACGCATAACAACGATGTTTTCGCGAACCCTCTTTCCCTAAGCATTGCACGATTTACTATTTTACCAGTACAGATGTTTTCGTCTGTCTTGGTCGTTTAAAGAAACTGTAAAACCCTTTTCATAATGTCCCGTAACGGCGCGATTTATCGCGCTGTTACGGATGTCAACGTGTTAAATCACGCCGTTACCAGGTCTTACCGATATTAAACTGGAACTGCTCAGACTTATCGCCTTCATATTTCTTAATCGGCACGGCATAAGAAAACACCAGAGGTCCCAGTGGCGACTGCCATTGCAGCGCAAGGCCGCTGGAAACACGGATATTGTTCGGATCACCGTAATCCGGAATACCGGCAGCGCGGGTTGCGGCGGTATTTTCCCACTTGGTATCCCATACCGTACCGGCATCAACAAACACCGACGTACGCAGAGAACTTTCATAGCGCTCGCTGACAAACGGCGTCGGCACAATCAGCTCGGCGCTGGCGACTGCCATCGCGTTACCGCCCACCGCATCATCAGATTTTTTCACCGCACAATCACTGTAGCTGCTTTCACTGCCGCTACAGCTGTAATACGCCGCTTTCGGACCAATGGTGTTGGAGGAGAAGCCACGCACCGAGCTGGAACCACCGGCATAGAAGTTGTCGTAGAACGGTACGTCTTTACCACCCAGACCATCGGCGTAACCGGCTTTGGTTCGTCCCATCAACACCCAACGGTGATCGCTACTGAGTGGCAGATAGGCGTTGGCGCTGAGTGTGCTTTTGTAATAGCTGTTGGTCGAACCCGGTACAGTGACTTTGGTGTTAAAACCCGCCGTTACACCCGATGTCGGGAAGAAGCCACGGTCCAGTGAGTTATAGCCCCAGCCAACATTCCAGAACACGTCATTGGCACTGAAGGTATTGGAACTGGTGGCGTAATCATCATCGTCGTCGTCATCGGTTTCGATCACTCGCGGATGTATGCCCACAGAACCCAGATAACGCCACATCGCCACCTGCGGTGCCATATTGCTGACACGGTTGTAGACGTAATCAAACCCGGTGTTGATGCTGTTATTTTCGCTGATCGGGAAACTTAATGTGGTGCCCGCCCCTAAACTCTTCAGCGTATATTCAGACAGATCGTCATCATCGGCTTTATAGTCGTTGTAGAACAACTTGCCACCGAGGCTAACGCCATCCACCGTGAAATACGGGTTGGTGGCGGAGACTTCAACATACGTTTGATAATCGTTTTTGGTGCCGCTAAAGCCAACGGTATTGCCGGTGCCCATCCAGTTATCCTGGCTGACGCCAAGCTGGAAACTGACGCCACTGTCGGTACCGTAACCAACACCGATATTGAACGAACCGGTGTTGCGCTCTTTGACTTTGTAGACCACATCAACCTGGTCCGGGCTGCCGGGCACACGCTGGGTATCGACGTCCACACTTTCGAAGTAGCCCGTACGGTTCAGACGCTCTTTGCCCTGATCAACCAGGTTGTTCGCCAGCCAGGCCCCTTCCATCTGGCGCATTTCGCGACGCAGTACGGAATCTTTTGAGGTGTCGTTGCCCTCAAAACGCACCTTACGGACGTAGAAACGGTTGCCAGCATCCACATTGACATGCAGTTTCACCGTCTTATCGGTATCGTTAATTTCCGGCTGGGTACTGACCTGCGGGAAGGCATAACCATAGCGACCTAACAGATCTTTGATCGCATTTTCATTCTGGGTGATCTTCGCACCGCTATACAGACCCCCTTTTGGGATCTGTGCCAGTTTCTCGATTTCAGCAGAGTGACCCGCCAGATTACCGTTCACTACCACGCCGCTAACATGATAAACATCGCCTTCGTGAATATTCACGGTGATGTAAATACCTTTACGGTCCGGTGTCAGACTGACCTGTGTGGAATCAATATTAAAACGGGCGTAGCCACGGTCGAGATAATAACTACGCAGCGTCTCCAGGTCGCCAGCCAGTTTTTGTTTCTGGTATTTCTGATCGGCGATAAAATTCCACCAGGGCACGCTGTCACGCAATTGAAATTGCGTAATCAGTTCATCATCAGAAAAAGCGTGGTTGCCGACAATATTGATCTGCTGAATTTTTGCCGATACACCTTCGGTAAAGATAAATTTCAGATCGACACGGTTACGTGGCAAGGGGGTAACTACCGCTTTGACGCTGGCGGTGTATTTACCCACGCTGTAGTAAAAGTCTTCCAGCCCCTTTTCAATCGAGGAGAGTGTGGTGCGGTCCAGCGCATTCCCGACGCTGACGCCAGACGCTTCCAGGTTTTGTTTCAGTTGATCTTCTTTAATCGCTTTATTGCCGGAGAACGAGATGCTGGCAATCGACGGACGTTCTTTCACTTTAATCAGCAGCGTATCGCCATCACGCAATACCTGCACATCTTCAAAGTTGCCGGTGGCAAACAGGGCACGAATGGTATTTTTGATATCGTCATCGTTAACACGATCGCCGACACGCACTGGCATACTCAGCATCGCCGCACCCGGTGCGACACGCTGTAGTCCATCAAAATGAATATCCCTGAGGGTGAAATCATCTGCACCGAAGGCAGTGGTGGTCACCATAAAGAGTAACCCGGTTAACATCTTTTTCATCTGCTATGAGCCTGCCGCTATTCCTGTGCCTGTGGCGATTGCCTTAATTCCCGCACCACAAAAAACGGGCTGAACACAGGGTTCAGCCCATTGATAGTGGCGTTATGTTCCGGAAAAAAGACCGCTTAGCCAAAGGTAAATTCAGTGAAGCAGGCGTATTTTCGGTTATTTTACAATAAGCTGAAAATCCACTGCTGAAATTACCCCACAAGAATTACGCCCCAGAAACAATTAGCCTTCAGTTACGACCGGCTGAAAGGAGCGACGGCTCAGGCTGGTTAACACCACCAGCACCGCCATTAACATCCATTCGACCATCAACGTCCCGGTGATCGCCATCAGATGCGTACCCTGTAACCAGATCTGTGTGAAGACACCGCCAAGTAACATCGGACCTAAACCCAGTGCCGATTGTTGTACGGTTGAAAGCATCGCGCTGCCCGCTCCCGCCTGATGATGCGGCACACCAGTCATACCAATACGGTAGAAGGTGCTGACGATAAACGACTGTCCAAAACCAATCAGGACCGTAGAGGGGATCAGCGTGACGATACCCACGTTCGGCCAGGCGTAATGCAGCGTGGCAATCAACAACAGCAAACCGAGCATCTGGATAACACAACCGGTCAGCAACGTGACACGTTTGCCAAAGCGTTCCACCATGCGCGTGCTCTGCATCGACCCGATAAAATAGGCCACGCCAAGCGCAATAAACGCATTGCCCGATTCAAAGGCGCTCAACCCCAGTCCTGATTGCAACGTCAGCGCCACGGCAAACATAAAGCCGCTCCAGCAGGAGAAGAACAGCACCGCCATAGTTAAACCAAACCGTACCCCGGGCAGGCGCAACAGCGAAGGCGGCAGCAAAGGTGCGCCTTGTGCGGCCTCCAGGCGTAATGCACTTTGGCGCAGGCGATGCAAAAACAGCGGGAACAGCGCCAACAATAAGATGCACGGCCACGACCAGTGCAACACCGGACCCAATGCCAGTGCCAGCATCAGACAACCCACCGCCCCAGCCAGCAGCAGCGTACCGCTAACATCAATCGCCACGCGCTGGCTGTTATGGGTTTCTGGCACAAAGCGGCGTGCCGTTAACACAACAAACAGGCAGATTGGCAGGTTGATCAGAAACACACTGCGCCAGCCATAACCACCGATGTCGGCTTTAATCAGGAAGCCGCCCAGCACCTGCCCCACAATAAATGCCAGCCCACCGATACCGCCATACAGACCAATGGCGCGCGCATGCGCTCTGCCCTTGAGGGACACATGCAATGTGGCGAGAATCTGTGGCACGATAAATGCAGCCCCAACCCCCTGCAATGCGCGGGCAAACATCAATACTCCGACATGACTGGCGATGCCGCACAACAGTGAGGCAAAACCAAATGTCCAGACGCCCGCCAGAAATACCCGGCGGCGACCATAGTTATCCCCGAGTCGGCCCCCCATCGCCAGACAGATGGCGAAGGCAATGCCGTAAACTGCCACGATCAACGCCAGCTCAATGGGCGTGGCGTGCAGGCTATGCGCCATCGCGTCGAGTGCGACGTTAACAATTGAAAAATCGATCATGGGCAGCAGTTGCCCGGACAGCAGGACCACCAATCCTGCCCGTTGAAGTTGCGATGATTGCATCGGTTTTACCCTTGTTTTTGTCTTCTGTGAGGCATAGCATCACCTAACCATTAAACGGGTACCAGTTCTTGTTTATCATGGTATAAATTCTACCCGTCTTATCAGGAGTGCCTTCAATGCTCAGCACGCAGCCCATCACTAACGCCGCCAATCACAACCGCAAATTGCTCGGGACTTTTCTGCGCACGCGACGCGAAAGTCTCGATCCAAATCGCCTCGGCCTGCCGCGTATGCGCCATCGCCGTACGCCGGGTCTGCGACGTGAGGAAGTGGCACAGCTGGCAGATGTTGGCGTGACCTGGTACACCTGGCTGGAGCAGGGGCGCGATATTAAAGCCTCGCCAAAAACCCTGACGGCGATTGCGACGGCGTTGCAATGCAACGATGTCGAGACACAGCATCTGTTTTCCCTTGCCGGGCATAACCTGCCTTCGGTGCGGGTGGTGGCGGCTTGCTGCAAAATTGCCGAACATAATCAAAAGATGCTGGATGCAATTCAGCTACCCGCCATCATTGAAACCCCGCGTTTCGATATTCTTGGCTATAACGCGGCATGGTGTGCGCTGATGGGGGTGGATCTGGCAGAAATTCCGCCGGAAGATCGTAACTGCATCTGGCTGGCGTTCAATCATCCCGGCTGGCGTGCCGCGATGGCCGACTGGGATGAAGTGATGCCTCAGATGGTGGCGATGTTTCGGGGTCAGATGGGGGAACACCTTGGCGACCCACATTGGGAAAGTTATCTCGCGCGGCTGCTCGCCAGTTCCGATGAATTTGGCCGCACCTGGCAGCGCTACGAGCTGGGCAAGGTGGAAAACCGTGTGAAACGTTTCCGGCGTCCTGGGGTGAGTGAAATGACACTGCGGCAGAATAACTGGTGGTCAGCATCACGTAATGGCGATCGTTTATTGGTGTATGTGCCAGACGATGCGGCCAGCACAGCGGCATTGCAGCAGTTGATTACCCGCGCATAACTGCAATCCGCTGAAAAGTGGTGACCCGGATTAAATCATTCCAAGGTTGAGGCTACAACTTTTGCTGTCCGTGGGCGTCTGATAACCCCCACTCCCAGTTCAATCATCGCCAGGATGACCAGTGAACCAATAAGCCAGGTTTTTCCTGCAACCACCAACAGCCAGCCACCCAGTGCGGGAAAACCAAATATCCCCACAAAGTAGGACACCACAAACCAGGTCAAAACGGCATGCCGATGCTGGGGCTGTGAATCGTTCACCGCCCAGGTCTGAATGACCGGATATAACAGGCCATATCCCGCGCCGGTCAACATAGCCGCTACAATGTGGAAGGCCGGGTGTAGCGCCACCCCGGACAGACAGACCAGACCCATGATCAGGCACCCAAGCAGCCCAATAATAAGCGGCTGGCGCGGCCAACTGGCAAGGTACCGGAACAGCATCAGGCGGGTGGTGACTGCGGTGGCGGCATGCACGAAGAAAAAGACCCCGGCACTGGCATCCGTACCTTCCGTCAGAGAGACCTGGAACGCCATCATGCCTGAAAATACCGCCCCACCCAGGCCAACCATTATCACCGGGCGTCGTGCTGGCCCAGCCAACAATATCGGTAGTTTACGTACCCAAGAGCGAAAAACGCGTTCGTACAAAGGACGTGGTTCTCTGCGGCCAAAAAGTAGCAACAGGAATGAGGCGACGGCCAACATCGCTGCGACAACGAGAAAGGTGATTTGCAGTGATAAGTTGGCCTGAGCAATCAAAATGCTCTGCATCACCGGAATGCCACAAATTCCGGTCATTTGAAAAGCGCTGAACAACGTGAAACCACTGCCGCGTTCAGCATCATTCAGACGCTCCGACAACGCTAATGGTGCACCAAGGTAAAACATCCCCCACCCTATTCCCATCAGTAAAACTGCGAGACGGGGGAGATATCCCGGCTCCAGCCCATGCAAATTACCCAGCACAGCGTAGCCACAAGCAATAACCAGAGCAGCAATCGCCGCAAGACGAGCAGCATCCATCTTACCCGCCCCCCAGCCCACTATAGGTACCCCGATCAGCGTCCCCACTAAAGCCATGCTGAGAGCATGACCGGTTTCAATGTCACTCCCCCCATGTAAACGGAACCAGGCCGAAATCAGGAAAGTACTTCCGTATCCCCCGGCAGTGAGCAGCGTGCCCAACAGAAGGTAAGACATAGATAAGAAGCGCATCATTTACCCTCTTTCTGCGGAATGGGAGCCATTGACCTTAATAAGCTCACCGCGTCGATCAACCTCCCACCCGCCCAGACAATGTCTTTTTCGTTATTAAATCGCCCAATGCTGATTCGTACACTGGCCTGTATTTGCGCCACACTGGCACCCATAGCCTGAAGTACATGAGAAGGTGTCTGATGTTTAGAAGAACAGGCCGACGCTGACGATAACGCGATATCAGGTAGTTCAAGCAGCAACGAACTCGCATCAACCCCCGAGAAGGCGATGTTGAGCACGCCGGGCAGACATTCGTGGGGATGGCCATTAATACTGATGTTGGGAACGGTATCGAAAAGTGCCTGTTTTAATCGGTTACGCAGTCCAGATAATCTGACTAACTCGCTGGGTAAATTAATCATTGCTATTTCAGCAGCACGACCAAAACCGACAATACCTGGCACATTAAGTGTGCCAGACCGCAAACCATGTTCCTGACCGCCCCCAACAATTTGTGGTGAAAGTCGCAGGCGTTCATCTGCGGTATTCACATAAAGCGCACCGACACCTTTAGGTCCATAGATTTTGTGAGCAGAAAAGGCGGCCAGACTGATGTTCATGCGTTGGACATCCAGGGCAATTTTCCCGAAAGCCTGTGTCGCATCAGTGTGAAATAAGATTCCTCTATCGCGGCAAAGTGCGCCAATTTCCTCAATCTTTTGCAGCGTACCCGTCTCATTATTGGCTGCCATGACAGAAACCAAACCCGTCTCTGGTCTGAGGGCGTTATTGAGTTCATTCAGGGAAACAATTCCGTCTGATTGAGGCCTCAGATAAGTGATGGGTGTTCCTTGTGCTGCAAGGCGAACACAACACGCCAGCACCGACCTATGTTCAATCATTGGGGTAATAATATGACTTCTACCCGGCGGAAGCTGGAGTCCATTTAGCGCCAGATTATTAGCTTCTGTAGCCCCTGACGTAAAGATAATATCGGAGGGACTGGCTGCATTGATGGCATGAGCAATAGACATTCTGGCTTGTTCAACGGCGCGCTGAGCTTCCCAACCGAAGCTATGGCTGTTGCTGGCAGCGTTACCATAATTATTGGTTAACCAGGGCATCATGGTTTGCAGCACTGTAGGGTCGAGCGCGGTCGTGGCATTATTATCCAAATAAACTGGCCGAGACGATGGGTACATGATGAACTCCTTTCTCATGCATAAGGTGTTGTTAACGTTTCCTGGCTTGATGAACGAGGAGAGGTCCACTCTCCCTGAATGATTTCTCCAGATATATTGACCAGATTAAGACGAATACGGGCAGATACGCCGAGCAAATGACTTAATTGCAACCCTCGCACATAAGCAAGACTTTCAGACCATTTACACTCTTCAAAGAAGACTTCAAGTTGCGTACATGATTTTTTCCCACCCACAACAGCACGCTCGAAATACTCTTTCGTAATGGCTGCACAAGTGAGTTTTTTATCCGCATCAGGCAGTGCCGGTGACTCATGGAGGATTCTCCGACTAAGCCTTTCAGGTATCTCTTGCGTGGATAAAAGATGGGCCAAATGCTGTCGGGCTGAATCTTCATGAATTGCATGAATATCACACAGGGCTATTGCGTATTTTTCTGCGATTGGAAGGAATACGTGTTGTATTGACGAATGCAAATGACTAAGGCGCGGATGGCGTTTTTGGCTATTTGAAAGATTTTCTGCAAGGAACTGGAGGCGAAAAATACCATGATGATCGAACGCAACGGAAAGCTCTGGCAAAGGCATCCCGCGATCCAACTCCTCACGCGCAAGCTTCAGAGCAGCCTCAAAAGCGAACAGTTGTGCTTCAACAGTGATGAATCCACAGCCATCCCTCTTAACACGGGAGTTTCCTGCGAGAATACCAAGGTCTGATCTGATCTGTTCCATGATTATCGATCTCCTTTGACGTAATGGTGTAGTTGCTGCTGTTACAGGGTCTTTAGCGGTTTGGTTTTTTTAGCAGTGCGGAGGATAGATCAATTTTCAATCGCACAAAGCTTTATCAGAAGCATTTGTTAGAAAAATCAGATATTCATCATGATGAATTAAGGTAGTTTATAGCTGCCTCGCTCTTTATATTGTTGTTTCAAAGTCACTTCTGTCTCTGGCCGATATGAATTGAAGTGAATCATAAAATCAGGATTGATTACTGAAATTTGATTGTCATTATTAGTGACCTACTAAAATTCATTTGGCGCCTTAACGAAATGTCAAATGAATGCAGCGAGTTAAAAGGCAATCTGATTCGTCCCCATAATAATTTTTGACGCCATTTATTTTGAACTGACGCGAATTTTTATAGCACCAATCATGTTTGTTACACGACACTTCGTGAAGTGCATCAAATATTCCACAAAGAAGCTGGTATCTGCCATAAACATATCGATAATAAACTCACTTAACTATCATGGTCGTCAGGGAAATGATCGATCACTAAAAAAAGGATTTTGTGTTGGATATACTTAAGTTTGCTAAATACACAGCAATCGCTGTGTATGGTCTTGTGGGCATCCTTGGTTGGTATGAATACCAGTCTCAACTTGATCATACAAAAAATACGCCCACCCTCAATAACATATCTCCTGATATGACGATCAATTATGTTAGAGCCATGGTCTGGTATCACTCACGGGGAAAACTCCAGGAACTGCGTTCAATCCTAAAGACGGATGATTTAACGCAGAAAGAGAGGATTGAAATTCGCATAAAAAATATGTTGCAACACCGTTCCTCTGCTTACATCCGGGAATTTAATACTTTACACACCCCCATATGAAACTTAGGGAACTGGTATCAGGAAAATTTTGATTTCAATACTTTCCTCCAGGATGTTTATGCAATCGTCTTTGACGGAGAATTAAATGTAGATGAAAAAATACGCAATATCACAGATGTAATGGAAGAGTACCAGAACATAACAAGCAGGAAACTTATAGAGAAATTAACCAAAGAAGGAGTTTACTATGAGCAATAAAAAAGTTGCAGTGCTTTTATCCGGTTGTGGCGTTTTTGACGGTGCTGAAATCAATGAAGTTGTACTAACTTTATTGGCTCTTGAAAATAACGGCTTTTCGCATCAGTGTTTTGCTCCAGATATTCAACAACATCACGTCATAGATCATAAAAAAGGTGACATTCCACCTGAAATCAGAAATGTTTTTACAGAATCAGCAAGGATTGTCAGAGGGAATATCAAACCTGTCACGGAGTGCAACAGTGAACAATTTGCAGCCGTAATTGTTCCGGGAGGCTTCGGTGTCGCAAAAAACCTCTCCAATTTTGCAACCGGTGAATCTGAGTTTCGCGTCGAAAAAAACACCCTTTCCGCACTTAAACAATTTGCAGCGGAAAACAAACCCGCCGGATATATGTGTATCGCACCGATCCTTATCCCTTCAGTCTATGGTCCTGACGTGAAGATCACCATCGGGAATGACGGGGAAGTCATTGAGTTTATCAAGAAGGCTGGCTGTCAACACCAGATAGCAAGATATAATGAAATCGTGGTAGATGAAACGAGAAATGTCGTCACAACACCGGCTTACATGCTGGCGCAAAGTATCAAGGAAGCGAAAGAGGGGATTGATAAACTTGTGGAAAAAGTTGTGTCGTTATTATGAATATATTCCTTTACGGTTGTGTGCTTGAGGTCTTATTATTTGCTCTGGTGATAGCACTGATGGAGATAAAAAATCCTTCGGTTATGACTCATCCTTTGCCAGTAAGACCTTCGCTTTTATACGATTACGACACACGCACTGTCATTTTAGATGGAAGATATATTGTTGCATCATTTCGTAATCAATCTTTAAATCATACCCTTTTTGAGTATCTGTATAACAATCCTGACAGAAAGATAGCACTTTCAGAACTGGATGATGTAGTTCTTAGAGGACGCATATTGAATCTAACTAAAGCCGCAGATGCGATGGGATTCAGAAATGAGCTACGCCGTTTGTTGTTTACGGCTGATGCCAGCTCAATAATTTTCCATCCATCCAGACTTAAGATTAACAAGGACATGATTAAAGTAACATGATGATTAATAGTAGCCGCTGAAACATTCCTGATGAACTGCTGAATAAAGCGATCGCCATCTGATAAGAAGGCATCGCTTTTATTGAATCGAACCTTAAATTGCACACCTAACCCATTAAAAAATAAACATTTCAAAGTTATTCCGACTGACTAAGCCAACACTCATCCCTACCACTTTCGTTCTGACAACTTCGGACTTATCTTCTGCAGCTTTCACATCAATACACTCTCGACTATTTTCTTTCGGTCACAACCCCCCTGTTAAATTAAATAGACATGGGATATTTACATATAGACTTCAAATATGGAGTACAGATAAACATGCAAAGAAGAAAAATGGAAAAAGACTGGCATAAAGAAGACATCCTTGCAGCAGTAAGGAAAAAGAAAAAGTCTCTTGCTGCTCTATCAAGAGAAAGTGGCCTTGCTTCAGGAACATTAAATTATGCCCTTAACCGGCCCTGGGCCAGAGGTGAGCATATTATTGCACAAGCAATAGGCGTTGCGCCTGAGGATATCTGGCCCAGTAGATATTTGCAGACAGAAAAAAATAAAAAGCATCAGATGCGACGTCCGGTAAACGATAATGGTCAGACAGCAGGTTACTTAATCAAAAACATTGTTAATCAATGAGTACGCCGGGAAAGCTAAATGACTTTAAGGCTTCGGGCCGTTATTCAGCCGTAATCAGTGACACGAATATACTGGGGGAATGGACCTAACCACTTTTTATTTACCCGATTGACTCCCTCTCCCGCTTGCGGGAGAGGGTTAAGATAAGGACTAATGACCATGCCTTGCCCGCTGTAGCGCATGACGGAACTGACTAACGTCGTGCGGGTACCAACAGCGACGTGACAGGGGAACATCCTCATCAACCGCTTCCGGCAGCGGTAATTTTTCCAGCGTACCCCGATTGCAGATTGCTCGAGCCAGGGTCGCAGGGGGAACGCCCAGATAGCGCGCCATTTCCGGTAATGTCATAACTGAAGTGCGCATCATAGCCTCCTATATCTCCTGTGTTTCGATCTCCATCTTGAGCCGCCAGTAGTAAGTTTTATTGATTTTGGTCAGTTTAGAATTTAATTCGGAACAAAAAATAACCAACTTACGCTTCCACTTCAGTGAAATCAAAAATATCCGAGCCGCAGCACAGAATCGTCTTAATCCCCTGACGTGTTGCACCAAAAGTGAACTACGCTGCACAAATGTTGATCTGTTGTTAATTCACTCGCCACCGATTCCGCAGGTGTGACGCGCCCTGCCGCGTTGGCACGCGTTCTGCATTGTTACTCAGCTAACAAAATGCCAACCAATGACAGCTTGCTAACATTGAGGCCGCGATGACTGCTAAACCCGAATTGATTGCTCGCATTGAAGCCAGTTTCAACCAGCAAACGCCGAGTGCGAAGCGCATCGCCAGTTGGTTGCTGACGCACAGTGCGCAGATCCCGTTTGAAACAGCAGACAGCATCGCGCAGGCTACGGGTACTACCGGAATTACCGTCGGTCGCTATCTGCGTAAGCTCGGTTATCGCAACCTGGACGACGTCAAGCAAAGCCTGCGGGATGTACCCGCCAGCCCTTATCAGGCCTGGGGAATGAATGAACGTCTTGATGCCTGGCAGCAACAGAATCGGCTGCCGCGCCGCTCGCAGCAGTCGCTGGAACTGGAGCTTGACGCCATCCAGCATGTCTATCAACTGGCGCAAAGCGAGGTGTTTCAGCGCGTGGTGCAGCAACTGACGCACGCCGATGCGGTATTTGTACTCGGCATCCAGTCCACCCGTGGTATCGCTAACGCCTTTTTTAGCCATCTCGAATACCTGCGACCGCGCGTCAGCTATGCCGAGGGGCTTTCGGGCAGTTGGGTGGAATCCCTGAATTCTGGCTTTGAACGCCCCTATGTGGTGATCACCGATACCCGCGCCTACTCCGCCATTGCCCGCCAGTATTGCCGCGTAGCGTGCGAACAACAGGTGCAGCTGGCGTTAATCACCGATATCTGGTGTCCGTGGGCGCGTGACTACCCGCTGGATTTATTACAGGTGAAAACTGATACCGGCCATTTCTGGGATTCGCTGGCACCAATCACCTGCCTGTTTAACCTGCTGTTGTCAGGCGTCGTCGATCAACTGGGTGACAACCTTGCCACCCGTTTGGCGGCGAATCGTCAGTTACAGCAGGAATTTGGTCAATTTGAACGTTAAGGGTTGCTATGTCTGACAATTGTGAACTGGTCGATCTCACTGCGCGTTTCCCGCAATTAACTATCGATCTGAAATACGCCACGGCGGATAACCTGACCGGCCGTCCGATTTATCGCGAAGCGCGCTGCCTGCTGCATCCTGATGCCGTACCGGCGCTGGAAAAAAGTCTCGCTATTGCGGCACTGGCTGGTTTTCAGTTGCGCGTTTACGACGCGTATCGCCCCCGCCAGGCGCAGGCGTTGCTGTGGCAAGCCTGCCCCGACCCGCAATATGTCGCCGATCTTACCCTGGGTTCCAATCACAGCCGGGGCGTCGCCATTGATGTGACCCTGATGGACCAGGACGGACACATCCTTGATATGGGCGCCGGCTTCGATGAGATGCATGAACGTTCCCATCAATATCACCCTTCCGTGCCGGTCGCCGCACAGCGTAATCGCCTGTTGCTCAACGCGATTATGTTTGGCGGCGGCTTTGTTGGCATGAGCAGCGAATGGTGGCACTTCGAGTTGCCCGATGCGCTGCGCTATCCGCTGCTTGACGATCGTTTTTCCTGTTACGACGACACCTTATTTTCCTGTTAACTGGAGCTTTGCGATGAAGACGACACACCTGTTACGTTCGCTGTTACGTCCGGCCCTTTTGACCAGCGCGCTGGCGCTCGCTGTCCCTGGCGTACAGGCGGCGGTGCCGAAAGATATGCTGGTGATCGGCAAAGCCGCCGATCCGCAAACCCTTGACCCGGCGGTCACCATTGATAATAACGACTGGACCGTCACTTACCCGGCTTATCAACGTCTGGTGCGCTATAAAACGGTCGATGGCAAAGGTTCTACCGAAGTGGAAGGGGATCTGGCCGCCAGCTGGCAGGCTTCGGAAGATCAGAAAACCTGGACCTTCAAACTGAAAGATAATGAAAAATTTGACGACGGCAGCGCCGTGACTGCCGATGCGGTAAAAGCCTCATTCGAACGTTTGCTCAAAATCAAACAAGGTCCGGCAGAAGCCTATCCGGCCGATTTGAAAATCGATGTGGTTGACCCGCATACGGTGAAATTCACCCTCAGCCAGCCTTTTGCTCCCTTTCTCTACACCCTGGCGAACGATGGCGCATCGATCATTAATCCGGCGGTGTTGAAGGCACATGCCGCTGACGATGCACGCGGTTATCTGGCAGAACACACCGCCGGTTCCGGCCCCTTTATGCTGAAAAGTTGGCAGAAAGGTCAGCAACTGGTGCTGGTGCCTAATCCGCATTACGCCGGGGATAAGCCGGCGTTTAAACGCGTGTCGGTAAAGATTATCGGGGAAAGCGCCTCACGCCGTCTGCAACTGTCGCGCGGTGATATCGATATCGCTGATTCGCTACCGATTGACCAACTCACCGCGCTGAAACAGGAAGGTAAAGTCGAGGTGGCGGAATACCCGTCGCTGCGCGTTACTTATCTTTATCTCAACAACAGCAAGGCACCGATGAATCAGGTGGATCTGCGTCGTGCCGTCTCCTGGGCCACCGATTATCAGGGTATGGTGAAAGGCATTCTGAGCGGCTACGGCAAGCAGATGCGCGGGCCGATCCCCGAAGGCATGTGGGGTTATGATGCCTCCGCAATGCAATACAACATGGATGAGGCCAAAGCCAAAGCCGCGCTGGACAAAGTGCCACAAAAACCGGCCAGCCTGACGTTCCTCTACTCAGATAACGATCCCAACTGGGAACCTATCGCCCTTTCCACTCAGGCCAGCCTCGGCAAAATCGGTATCAATGTGAAGCTGGAAAAACTTGCCAACGCCACCATGCGTGAACGCGTCGGTAAAGGCGATTACGACATCGCGATCGGCAACTGGAGCCCGGATTTTGCGGATCCCTACATGTTTATGAATTACTGGTTTGAGTCGGACAAGAAAGGGCTGCCGGGCAACCGTTCCTTCTATGAAAACGCCGACGTCGACAAGCTGCTGAAAAGCGCGCTGGCAACCACCGATCAACAGGCGCGCACCAAAGATTATCAGCAGGCGGAAAAAATCGTCATCGACGAGGCAGCCTACGTTTATCTGTTCCAGAAAAACTATCAGCTGGCGATGAACAAACAGGTCAAAGGCTTTGTGTTTAACCCGATGCTGGAACAGGTGTTCAACATCGCTAACATGAGTAAGTAAGCAACTCAACGTAAGGCGTCGACAACGACGCCGTCAGGGAGCGCCGATGACACTCTGGCAAATTTTACGCCAGCGCTGCTGGGGACTTCTCCTCGTGGTGGCTGGGGTCTGCGTGATCACCTTTATTATCTCGCATCTGATACCGGGCGATCCGGCGCGGATGCTGGCCGGGGATCGCGCCAGCGAGGCGATTGTGCAACATATTCGCCAGCAACTCGGGCTGGACCAGCCGCTATGGGTGCAGTTTGGACGCTATGTGATGGCGTTGTTGCATGGCGATCTGGGAACCTCAATCCGCACCGGGCGACCGGTGCTGGAGGAGATGCGTACCTTTTTCCCCGCGACGCTGGAGCTGGCCTGCTGCGCCCTGCTGTTGGCGTTGTTGATCGGTATCCCGCTCGGCGTGTTGTCGGCCGTGTATCGCAATCGCTGGCTCGACCATCTGGTACGTTTGCTGGCGATCACCGGCATCTCCACCCCGGCCTTCTGGCTCGGGCTGGGGGTGATTGTGCTGTTTTACGGTCATCTGCAACTGTTGCCCGGTGGTGGACGGCTGGATGACTGGCTTGATCCCCCGGCGCGTATCACCGGGTTTTACACCATCGATGCGCTGCTGGCGGGTGACAGCGAGGTGTTTTTCAACGCCTTACAGCATCTGATATTGCCGTCGCTGACGCTGGCGTTTGTCCATCTCGGCATTGTGGCACGCCAGATACGCGGCGCGATGCTGGAGCAACTCAGCGAAGATTACATTCGTACCGCCCGCGCCAGCGGCTTGCCAAACCGGGTGATTATCCTGCGCTATGCGCTGCCGAATGCGCTGATCCCGTCCGTCACCGTGCTGGGCCTGGCGCTGGGGGATCTGTTGTACGGCGCGGTTCTGACCGAAACGGTTTTTGCCTGGCCGGGGATGGGGGCGTGGGTGGTGGCTTCGATCCAGGCGCTTGATTTCCCGGCGGTGATGGGGTTTGCCGTGGTGGTGTCCTTTGTTTATGTGCTGGTCAATCTGGCGGTGGACCTGATCTATCTGTGGATCGACCCGCGCATCGGTCGCGGAGGTGACGCATGATGATGACGGAAGTCGAGCCGCGTACACGCAACCACCGCCGCTGGCAGTCCAGCCTGAAACGTACCTTCTGGCTGTTGCGGCAAAGCCCGCTGACCCTGGTGGGCGGCGTGATCATGCTGCTGATGTTGTTGCTGCTGATCCTGTCGCCGTGGCTGGCCCCCTATGATCCCAACGCGCTGGACCTCACCGCACGTCTGCAAGCGCCTTCCGCACTGCACTGGTTTGGCACCGATGAAGTGGGCCGTGATCTGTTTAGTCGCGTGCTGGTCGGTAGCCAGCAATCGATGGTGGCGGGTTTGATGGTGGTGGTGATTGCGGGCGGCATCGGCTCACTGCTCGGCTGCTTCTCCGGGGTGATCGGTGGGCGCGGTGATGCATTGATCATGCGGCTGATGGATATCATGCTGTCGATTCCCTCGCTGGTGCTGACGATGGCGCTGGCGGCGGCACTCGGGCCAAGTCTGGTCAACGCCATGCTGGCCATTGCCATCGTGCGTATTCCGTTTTATGTGCGGCTGGCACGCGGCCAGACGCTGATTGTGCGTCAGTTCACCTATGTTCAGGCCGCCCGTACCTTTGGCGCTTCACGCTGGCATCTGATCAGCTGGCATATCCTGCGTAACGCTTTGCCACCGCTGATTGTGCAAGCGTCACTGGATATTGGCAGCGCGATTCTGATGGCGGCAACGCTGGGATTCATCGGCCTTGGCGCGCAGCAACCCACGGCCGAATGGGGCGCGATGGTGGCGGTAGGGCGTAATTATGTGCTGGATCAGTGGTGGTACTGCACATTCCCGGGCGGAGCCATTCTGATCACTGCGGTTGGTTTTAACTTGTTTGGCGATGGTCTGCGTGATCTGCTCGACCCGAAAACCGGAGGACAACA
This sequence comes from Pantoea phytobeneficialis, assembly GCF_009728735.1. NCBI lineage: Bacteria > Pseudomonadati > Pseudomonadota > Gammaproteobacteria > Enterobacterales > Erwiniaceae > Pantoea > Pantoea phytobeneficialis. The sequence continues at coordinate 130,162 of NZ_CP024637.1, read as the reverse complement.
CTGATGGTGACTCAGGTACTCTCCATGCGCGACGTGCAGTTGAACTTCCCGATCTACCAGGGTGAAGTCCATGCGCTCAATCATGTGTCACTGGAGGTCGGACGCGGCGAGATTGTTGGCGTGGTGGGTGAATCCGGCTCCGGTAAATCGGTCACTGCCATGCTGGCAATGCGCCTGCTGCCAGAGGGACGTTACCGCGTGCCGCAGGGTGAAGTCACGTTGCTCGGAGAAGATGTGCTGCGCGCCAGTGAGAAACAATTGCGACAGTGGCGTGGTTCGCGCGTGGCGATGATCTTTCAGGAGCCGATGACGGCGCTCAATCCGACACGCCGCATCGGGCGGCAAATCGTGGAGGTGATCCGCCATCACCAGGCGCTGACGCGCAAAGCGGCACAGCAAAAAGCCATCGGCCTGCTGGAGGAGATGCAAATTCCCGATGCCGCCCAGGTGATGAAACGTTATCCGTTTGAACTGTCAGGCGGCATGCGCCAGCGCGTGATGATCGCACTGGCCTTTTCCTGCGATCCCACGCTGATTATCGCCGATGAACCCACCACCGCGCTGGACGTCACGGTTCAACTCCAGGTGCTACGCCTGCTGAAACAGAAAGCCCGCACCAGCGGTACTTCGGTGTTATTTATCAGCCACGACATGGCCGTGGTATCGCAGCTGTGTGATCGTTTATACGTGATGTACGCCGGTAGCGTGATTGAACAGGGGGCCACACAGGATTTGATTCGCCATCCGGTGCATCCCTATACCCAGGGGTTGTTGCAGTGCGCGCCGGAACAACGTGAACCCCGTTCAACGCTACCCGCAATCCCTGGCACCGTGCCAAATTTGGCGCATCTCCCCACCGGGTGCGCTTTCCGTGAACGCTGCTTTGCCGCCGGGCCGCGCTGTAGCGAAACGCCAACGCTGCAACCTTGTGGTAGCCAGTCTGCCGCCTGCTGGTATCCGCAACGGGAGAACGCTTATGTCTGAGATGCTGTTGGAACTGCGCGATGTGCATGTGAATTTTCCGCTGCGTCGCAACTGGCTGGGCCGCATCACCGAACAGGCCCATGCGCTGAATGGTCTTGATTTACAGCTTAACCGCGGCGAAACCCTGGGCATTGTGGGCGAATCGGGTTGTGGCAAAAGTACCCTCGCCCAACTGTTGATGGGGATGTTGCAACCGCAGCAGGGCCAGTGCCAACGCGCTGCACCCGCCTCGGGCACCATGCAGATGGTATTCCAGGACCCCTTGTCGTCTCTCGATCCCCGTTTACCGGTGTGGCGCATCATCACGGAACCGGTGTGGATTCAGCAGCGCATGAAGGAGGCGGCGCGTCGCCAGCTCGCCGTTGAACTGGCTCAGTTGGTGGGAATTCGCCCTGAATACCTTGATCGTCTGCCGCATGCCTTCTCCGGTGGTCAGCGCCAGCGTATCGCCATTGCCCGCGCCCTCTCCTCCACCCCGCAGATCATCGTGCTGGATGAGCCTACCTCGGCACTGGATATATCCGTACAGGCACAGATCCTCAACCTGCTGGTCATGCTCCAGCAGCAGCGCAATCTGACCTATGTGCTGATTTCGCACAACGTCTCGGTGGTACGACATATGAGCGATCGTGTGGCGGTGATGTATCTCGGGCAGATAGTTGAGCTGGGCAAGGCCGACGACGTCCTGACGCAGCCGCAGCATCCTTATACGCAACTGCTGCTGGCCTCAGTGCCGGACATCCATCAACCGCTGGCAGAACACATCGCGTTACGTAAAACCGATTTGCCGGGCAATCGCGTGTTACCCGGCGGCTGCTATTTTCGCGATCGCTGCCCGCTGGCTGTGGAGGCCTGTGGTACGCCGCAGCAATTACGGGGGGTGGAAGGGAACCGCGCGGTGCGTTGCTGGCAGGTAAATAGCCCGTAACGGCGCGATTTATCGCGCCGTTACGGGAGGGAATCAGAGAGCGACAATCCGCCCTTCACGCGCACTGATAAACGCGGCATCCAGCACTTCCAGTACGCGAATCGCCTGTTCGGTTGTGACCGGAGGTGCGCTGCCATTTTTCACCGCGGCAGCAAAGGCCTGGTAGTAATCATGGTATGCGCCCTGCGCTGCCGGGATACGTTCATAACCCGCAGCGGTATGCAGCGTGCCCCAGTGTTCTGGCGGTTCAAAGCCCCAGCCCGCTCGATCGTTAGCCGGACGTTTACCGGCAAAGATATCGCGCGCCTGGACGTCCGAGCCTTGCGCAACGTAGCTACCGGCCTCGCCATACAGACGCAGTTCACGACAGGAAAGATAATTGATCTTACTGGAGGAGATGTACGAGTGCGCGCCACTGCTGTGGGTCAGCGTCAGGACAAAACTGGCATCGGTCGCCCCTTCTGGACGATCGACAATATCCAGATGCGCCAGCACCGAGGTGACCGGCCCCATCAGCCACAGCGCCTGATCCACCAGATGGCTACCCATATCACGCAATAAACCGCCGGTTGCGCCCCCTTCCAGGGTATGAGGTTCGTCAAGATCCATACGGTTATGCAAGCGCCACAGCTTGCCAAGCCGCTGTTGTTCAATCAACTGATGCAGGGTCTGCATGTCGGAATCAAAACGTCGGTTATGGTACACACCCAGCACCACCCCTTTCGCCTGTGCCGCTGCGGCCAGCTCGCGTCCGGTTTTGGCGTCTGGCGCGAAGGGTTTATCCGCCACCACGGCAACACCGGCCGCAATCGCCTCCAGCACCAGTTCACGTCGCGTTTGTGGCGGGGTGGTAATAGTGACCATATCCACCCCCGCCGCCAGCAGCTCGGTCAGGCTGGCATAAATCGGCACATCGGGAAAATCAGCCTGCGCCTTTGCTATAGTGGCGGGGGCGCGCGCCACAATCCCTGCCAGCTCCAGCCCCTCAGCGGCGGTAATAAATGGGGCGTGAAAATTCTGCCCGCCAGTGCCATAACCCACTAATCCAACTTTCATACTCCCTCCGTGTGATGACGGGTGATGTACCCTTTGCCAACGATAGCAAAAATCCACTGGCAAACAACACGGAAATTTCACAAAGTGTGATTTCGGAATATTTTTACTGCGCCGCCGGAAAATAATGAACCGGCGTGGGGAAATCGGCAGCGGTTTTTCCCAGCAACCGCTGCGGGCGAAAATCCCGCAATAACGGGCTGGGAGTATCGCTGCCCAGCTCCTCCGCCAACAGGCGGCCAATCAGCGGCGACAGCGTCATCCCGCTGTGCATCACCGCCAGATAGACTCGCTGCTGCGGCGTGACAAAGCCCAGCGCCGGTAACCCATCGGCGGGACGCGCTCGCTGCCCCACCACAATCTGTTCGATGTGCAGCGAACCGGCGTCATCAAACAATTCACGGTAACGGGCCTGCATCTGCTGCGCGATGGCGCTATCAACGGCGGGCGGCGCTGCGGGATCGGCCTGGTCGTCGAGATCCAGCGCCTGTAACAACAGACGCCCACCGCCATCCGGGCGTACATTCAACTGCGGGGTAATCAGGTTCGTGGCGAGCGAGAGCGGCTGCGGCGCAGTGCGCGCCAGGAAACTACAGGCGACTTTATTTGGCTGGCTGGCGTCGGTCATCGCCAATTGCAGGCCAAGATGCTGCATCACTTCCGCTGACCAGCGTCCACTCGCCACCACCAGCCGATCCCCCCGCCACTGCCCGCCATCATCCAGCCTTAGCCTGACCTCCGTTGCACTCTCCTGCACATCGGTAACCCGACATTGCTGATGCAGCACCGCACCGGAGCTGCGGGCGTCGGCCCACAGGCGCGCCAGATATAGCGATGGATAGAGAATCGATTCGGAAGGGAAATGCCACAGACTGCCGCTGACAGCGGTGCTGCGTAACTCGGGGACTTCGCGCTGCAACTCATTGAAGGTGACTTCCCGCGCCGGATACCCCAAAGCCTGCAACCGCTCCGCACGCTGTTTCAATGCGTGCTGGTCGCTGTCTGACGCCCATTCCCAGGTCCCACAGGTTTCCAGCCAGCGCAGTCCGTTGGGTTGGGACAGTTGCAGCCTGACATGTTCTTCCATCGCCAGCGCATTGAGCTGATGGTAACTGTCAGGTTGTTTGCCGTTGGAATTGAGCCAGGCAAAGGAGGTACTGCTGGTGCCCGCCCCGAGGTGCTGTTGTTCAAAAAGGGTGACCTGTGCCCCCTGTAAGGCAAGCGCCCGCGCCACCGCCATACCGATGACGCCGCCGCCAATAATTGCGATTTTCTGTGCTGTCATATCTGGCTCCCTGAAAAAAAACTCACCATAGCATAATCAATCTCAGACAGCGGGAATGAAATTCCCGCCGCGCACGATGATGCAAAGGATATAAGTTTTTCCTCTGGGTCCAGATTAAAAAATTATGCCGGGCTGATAATTTTTCCGGTAGAAAAATATGACAACAAATTCTCCAGCACATTATTTGCCATCTGCTCACGGGTTTCAAACGTGGCGCTGGCAATATGCGGCATCAGAATAACATTCTCCAACTGCCGCAGCGCTGGATTAATAACCGGCTCCTGTGGATACACATCCAGTGCCGCCCCTTTAATTACCCCCTGCTGCAATGCCGTAATCAAATCCGCTTCATTGACCACATTACCACGCGCCACATTAATCAATACCCCGTCTGCACCAAGCGCTTTCAGCACGTTGCGGTCGACAATGTGCTGATTCTCCGCACTGCCCGGCAGGGCCAGCACCAGAAAATCACTGAATGCCGCCAGTTGTTCGAGGTTGTCACAACGGCGATACGGCGTGGTTTTGGCACTGCGCGCGGTATACGCCACCTCCATACCAAAGGCTTCTGCACGACGGGCAATCGCCAGCCCAATCGCGCCCAGACCGGCGATCCCCAGCTTTTTGCCACTGACTTTACTGGAAAGCACCGGTCCCTGCGTTTCCCACTGGCCCGAACGGGCAAATTGATCGTATTGCAGCAGCTTACGTGAGAATGCCAGCGTCAAGCCCAATGCCAGATCGGCCACGTCATCGGTAAGAATATTTTTGGTGATACTGACCTGAATCTGACGTGCCTTGGTGGTGCTTAAGTCGATACGGTCGGTGCCCACACCAAAAACCGCAATTGCTTTACAAGCCGGTAATTGTTCCAGCAGGGTATTTTCCACCCCGACATCACCGCGCGTAACAATCGCCTGAATTGATTTCCCCTGGCGCTGAAGAAATAACGCCGGATCGGCATATTCATATAAACGGTGACAGTGGAAATGTTGCGTTAACTTTTCATCCAACTGAGGCATCAACGGTTGAATAATCAGAACTTCAGGTAACGTAATTGACATTTTTCTTTCCGCGTTAACAAATGGATTTAGCGTCAGACTAACGGATAAATTTAATGTTACGGCGAATGGTTACTTATTTCGTCGCAGCGATCACGTTGACCCTGCCCCGTAGTGACGCGATTTATCGCGCGTCTTTTTGGTCGAGTGCATAAGATTGCGCGATAAATCGCGCCGCTACGCCATGTGGTGACCTGGCCGTATCGTGCCATCCCAACCCAGAGTCACGGGACAAATCGCTTCGCTTATCTGGCGAACTCTCCCCCGGCAGGCTACGGTTAAAAAAACCACAAAGATCTCACCACTTTTGGAAGACGTTATGATCGTCCGTGTCGATACCGCTGTGAACCCACAAAGTGAATTACCTCAGTTGCATCAGCGGCTGCAAACCCACCTTGAACAATTGCTGCCGTGTGGGCAGCAGGCGGATCAGGTGCGCGCGGCAATGCGGGCAGGCACCCTGGCGCCGGGCAAACGCATTCGCCCCCTGCTGCTGTTGCTGGCAGCGCACGACATGGGTTGTGACAGCCGACAACCGGGCCTGCTTGACCTGGCGTGTGCGGTGGAGATGGTCCACGCGGCGTCGCTGATCCTTGATGATATTCCTTCAATGGACAACGCGCAGATGCGTCGAGGTCGCCCCACCGTGCACTGCGAGTTCGGTGAAAACGTCGCGATTCTCGCCGCCATTGCCCTGGTCAGCCGCGCTTTTGAGGTGATTGCCGTGGCCCCGGGCCTGGCGGCGCAGCGTAAATCTGACGCCATCGCCGAGCTTTCTGCGGCGGTCGGTTTACAGGGTTTGGTTCAGGGGCAGTTTCAGGACCTGCATGATGGCGCGCACGCCCGCAGCGCAGAAGCGATTGAGCTAACCAATGAGCTCAAAACCAGCGTGCTGTTCCGCGCCACGCTGCAAATGGCTGCGATCGCCGCCAATGCGTCCCCGACGGTACGGCAAAATCTCCGCTCCTTTGCGCAGGATTTGGGTCTGGCGTTTCAATTGCTCGACGATCTGACCGATGGCGATAAATACACCGGAAAAGATCGCCATCAGGATCAGGGTAAATCCACGCTGGTGGCGATGTTGGGGGCGGAGGGTGCTGAACGCCGCCTGCGAGACCATCTGCGGAGTGCGGATGCCCATCTGGCCTGCGCCTGCCATCGCGGTATGGCTACCCGCCAATATATGCACGCGTTGTTTAACCAACAGTTGGCGAGGCGCAACTGATTGCCGTTAAACAACCACTATGACGTGATTCTGGTGGGCGCCGGGCTGGCAAACGGCCTGATAGCCCTGCGGTTACGTCAACAACATCCCTCGCTGCAATGCCTGCTACTGGAGAGCAGCCCACAGGCTGACAGCAATCATACCTGGTCATTTCATCAGGGGGATTTGCATGCCGGGCAGCACCGTTGGATCGCGCCCCTGGTCAGCGCACGCTGGTCTGGTTATCAGGTGCGCTTCCCGGCGCTACAACGTCACTTGCCAGGTGACTACTTTTCCATCTCATCGGCCCACTTTGCCCGTCAACTGATTGCCGCGCTGGGGGATGATTTGCGTACCGGTTGCGCGGTACACCATCTCACCCCCACCAGCGTGACGCTGGCTGATGGCCGCCAGTTACACGCCAGAGCGGTGATTGATGGGCGCGGCGTGCGCTACTCGCCCTATGTGCGTCTCGGTTATCAGGTTTTTGTCGGTCAGGAGTGGCAACTGGCAAAACCGCATGGCCTGACGCAACCGCTGCTGATGGATGCCACCGTGCCGCAGCAACAAGGATACCGCTTTGTCTATACCCTGCCGCTGAGCGCGGATCGCGTGCTGATTGAAGATACGCACTACATCGATACCCCGCTGCTGGATGATAGCGAAACGCGCAAACATATCGCCGATTACGCCCAGCAACAAGGCTGGCGTCTGAGCCTGCTGATGCGCGAAGAGCGTGGCGCATTGCCCATCACCCTGAGCGGCGACATTGATGCTTTCTGGCAACAACAACGCGGCCAGCCGTGCAGCGGTCTGCGCGCCGGTTTGTTTCACGCCACCACCGGTTATTCTCTGCCAACCGCACTCAGGCTGGCTGAGCTCATCGTCGCGATGCTGCCCTGCGATGCCAGCACCCTCAGCCAGCATATCGAGGCTTTCGCCCGCCGCCACTGGCGCGAACAGCGTTTTTTTCGGCTGCTGAATCGCATGCTGTTTCTCGCCGCCCGCCCGGAACAGCGTTGGCGTGTGATGCAACGTTTTTACCAGCTTGATGCGGATTTGATCGCCCGCTTTTATGCCGGTCAACTCACCCTGACTGACAAAGCCCGCATTTTGTGCGGTAAACCCCCGGTCCCGCCGGGTGCCGCGCTACGCGCGTTACTGACGACACACACAGGGAAGCAACCATGAATCGGACTTTTGTTATTGGCGCAGGCTTTGGCGGTCTCGCCCTCGCTATTCGCTTGCAGGCGGCGGGCATTGCCACCACAGTACTGGAACAGCACGACAAACCCGGCGGGCGCGCTTATGTCTGGCAGGATCAGGGGTTTACCTTTGATGCCGGACCAACGGTCATTACCGACCCCAGCGCCATCGAGGCGCTGTTTACCCTGGCGGGGAAATCCCTGCACGATTATGTCGAGTTGATGCCGGTGACGCCCTTTTATCGTCTGTGCTGGGAAGATGGACGCAGGCTGGATTACGATAACCATCCGCAGCGTCTGGAGCAGCAGATTGCCACCTTTAACCCGCAAGATGTTGCCGGTTATCGCCAGTTTCTCGCTTATTCACGCGAGGTGTTTAACGAGGGATATCTCAAGCTGGGCAGCGTGCCCTTTCTGTCGTGGCGCGATATGGTACGCGCCGGGCCGCAACTGGGGCGGTTGCAGGCATGGCGCAGCGTTTACAGCATGGTGGCGAAGTTTATTCGGGATGACCACCTGCGTCAGGCCTTCTCTTTTCACTCTTTGTTGGTGGGTGGTAATCCCTTTGCCACATCCTCGATCTATACCTTAATCCATGCGCTGGAGCGTGAATGGGGCGTGTGGTTTCCGCGCGGTGGTACCGGCGCGCTGGTCAATGGCATGGTGAAGTTATTGCAGGATTTGGGCGGCGAGGTGTTGCTGAATGCCGAAGTACAACGGCTCGATATCACCGGCGATCGTATCAGCGGCGTGCAGTTGACCGATGGTCGGCGTTTTCATGCGCAGGCCGTCGCCTCGAATGCCGACGTCGTCCATACCTATAATTGTTTACTGGCACATCATCCAGCCGTCGCAAAGCGCGCCGCAGCGCTGAAACGCAAACGAATGAGTAACTCGTTGTTTGTGATCTATTTCGGGCTTAACCAGCCGCATCCACAGCTGGCGCATCACACCGTCTGCTTTGGTCCGCGCTACCGTCAGTTGATTAATGAGATTTTCAACAGCGGCCAGCTGGCGGAAGATTTTTCGCTTTATCTGCATGCGCCCAGCAATAGCGATCCGAGCCTGGCACCACCGGGCTGCGCCAGCTTTTATGTGCTGACCCCGGTGCCACATCTTGGCACCGCAGATATTGACTGGCGGCAAGAGGGTCCACGCCTGCGCGACCGCATTTTTGCTTATCTGGAGACGCATTACATGCCGGGTTTACGTTCCCAGTTGGTGACGGAACGGATGTTCACCCCGTTTGATTTTCGCGACAGGCTGCATGCCCACCACGGCTCGGCTTTTTCGCTGGAACCGATTCTGACGCAAAGCGCGTGGTTCCGGCCACATAATCGCGACGATGTGATTCGCAATCTTTATCTGGTCGGTGCAGGCACCCACCCTGGCGCAGGCGTGCCTGGCGTGATCGGTTCCGCCAAAGCCACCGCACAGCTGATGCTGGAGGATCTTGCAGGATGAGTATGCCGTTAATGGAACATGCCAGCCAAACCATGGCGGTTGGTTCTAAGAGTTTTGCCACCGCTGCCAAACTGTTTGATGCCTCAACGCGACGCAGCACGCTGATGCTGTATGCCTGGTGTCGCCACTGCGATGACGTCATTGATGGACAAACGTTAGGCGCATCCGCCGTGCAGCACCCGCGCGATGATGCACAGGCGCGCATGGCGCATCTGGAGCTGGAAACACGTCGAGCTTACAGCGGTGCCGCTATGGAAGAACCGGCCTTTGCCGCCTTTCAGGAGGTGGCGCTGATGCACCGTATTCCACCACAACTGGCATTTGACCACCTCGCAGGTTTTGCTATGGATGTGCACCAGCAGCGCTATCTGCGCTTTGAGGACACCCTGCGCTATTGCTATCACGTTGCCGGGGTTGTGGGGTTGATGATGGCCCGTGTGATGGGGGTACGTGACGAACGCGTACTGGATCACGCCTGTGATTTGGGGCTGGCATTTCAGCTCACCAACATCGCCCGTGATATCGTTGAGGACGCGCACCAGGGACGCTGTTATTTGCCGGAAGAGTGGCTGCATCCGCTGGGTCTGCACGCTGCGAATCTGGCGGAAACGCAGCACCGTGCTACGCTCGCCACCCTGGCTGCACGGCTGGTGGCAGAGGCGGAACCCTATTATCAGTCAGCGCATGCCGGGTTACCGGGTTTATCGCTGCGATCGGCATGGGCCATCGCCACTGCGCATGGCGTGTATCGTGAGATTGGCGTCAAAGTCCAGCAGGCAGGCTCACACGCCTGGGACAGACGCCAGCGTACCAGCAAGGGAGAAAAGCTGGGCTTACTGCTAAAAGGGGCAGGCCTGGCACTCAGTTCACGCTTGACGCGCCCGGCGCAACGGCCCGAAGGGCTGTGGCAACGTCCGTAGTAACGCGATTTATCGCGGCGGTTTTTGTCGCTGACGCAGCGCCTGCTGCAACTTCGGCAACGGTGGCGCATACAAAAAGCCAAACGACACACAACCTTCCTTACCGCGCACCGCATGATGCATGCGATGCGCCATATACAAACGTTTCAGATAACCACGACGTGGAATGTATTTAAACGGCCAGCGTTGATGCACCAGGCCATCATGCACCATAAAATACAGCACGCCATACAGGCTCACGCCCGCACCGACCCATTGCAACGGCCACAGCCCATTGACGCCGAGGTAAATCATCACCACCGCCATCAGCGCAAAAATCACCGCGTAGAGATCATTGAGTTCGAAACCGCCATCGTGGGGTTCATGATGCGACAGATGCCAACCCCATCCCCAGCCATGCATGATGTATTTATGCGCCAGAGCTGCGACGACTTCCATCAGCACCAAGGAGAAAAGCAGGATCAGAGTATTGACTAACCACATCATGGTTCCTCCTTTTTACAGGTCAACCTTTCTCAGCCAGGCCGCAACCCGCGCAGCGAGTTGTTGCGGTTTTTCCAATGGGATCATATGTCCACTCTCCTCAATCAACTCGACACCGCTGCCGGTCAGTTGCGCGAGTTCCAGCGCTTCCTGATAAGAACGTAATTGATCCTGTTGAGCAGCAATAATAGCAACCGGACAAGGAATCGGGTGCTGCGTAATATGATCGCGGATAAGCCCCGACTGGTTGATGAAGGCTGCCGCCCCAAGCCGCTGACCCATGTTCTGTATCTTGCCGATTAACCCGGTGTCGTCATACCGGGCGGGATGCAGCGATTTTTTTATCGCGCCGCTGCTGATACCACGAAAGTCTCCCCTGTTGATCGCCTCCACCGCATCCTGTTTGGCGTGTCGCTGTGCGGGGGTATCCTCACGCAATGAGGTGGCAATCAGGATCATTCCTGCCACCCGTGCGGGAAATGCTTCAACAATCGCGCGGGCGACATAACCGCCAAGGGAAAATCCGGCCACAATAAAACGTTCCGGCAGTTGTGCGGCAATCGCCTGGGCAATGGCGCTGATGCTGTCGCCACCGGAGAGGTTGGCATAGATAAACTCGCGATCATCAGGGAAGGCGTCGACAAAATCGTCCCATAGTGTTTCATCGAGCATAAATCCGGGGATCAGCACCACAGGTAATTTCATCGCCCACTTTCCCCCTTCGCCAGCATGGATTTCAACAGGACAACCACCTCATTTTGCTGCTGTTCCCCAAGGCGTGAAAGGAAAAAGGTATCAACCTGCTCGGCGATGGGACGCGCTTCCAGCAACACACGTTTGCCTTCAGTGGTGAGAAAAATAAACCGCCGACGCCTGTCAGTGGTGCCCTGCTGTCGTTCAATCAGGTTTTTTTTCTCCATACGCACCAGCAACTCCGCCAGCGTCGCCTTGGTGCTTAAGGCCGCTTCGGTAAGATCGAGCTGCTCAATCCCCGGTTCCGCTTCGACCGCACACAACACCGCGTATTGCTGTTTGGTCAGTTCCGGCAACGATTTCTGCCATAGCGCAGTATGGTCCTGAAGCAGCTCGCGCATCAGGTGAAAGAAGACATTGCCCAACTCTTTTTGCATGAGGTTCGCCTGACGTTAAGAAGAAGATCGCTAAGCGTTTGATTGTAATGCAGCAACAACAATTCGCGCCAACAACCTCTGCATCAATCGTTGCAATCATAAAATTCGTACACGAACTTTTTTCGTGCTCACCCCTTGCGCATCCTTGGACGTGGCGTTATTTTAATTTTAACGTTCGTATACGAACAATATGTTTGAGGGTCGAGATGAAACTGATAATCGGAATGACCGGTGCCACCGGTGCACCTTTAGGCGTGGCGCTGCTCCAGACGTTACAAACCATCAAAGAGGTGGAAACCCATCTGGTAATGAGCAAATGGGCCAAAACCACCATTGAACTGGAGACGCGTTACAGCGCACGCGAAGTCGCTGCTATGGCCGATGTGGTACACAACCCAGCAGATCAGGCTGCGTCCATCTCCTCCGGCTCTTTTCACACCGATGGGATGATCATTATCCCGTGCAGCATGAAAACCCTGGCCGGTATCCGCGCGGGTTACGCCGAAGGTTTAGTCGGACGTGCGGCTGATGTGGTGCTGAAAGAAGGACGCAAACTGGTGTTGGTGCCACGCGAAACCCCACTCAGTACCCTCCACCTCGAAAATATGCTGGCCCTGTCCCGCATGGGCGTGGCGATGGTGCCACCCATGCCCGCCTGGTACAACCATCCCGCCACTATAGATGACGTCACCAACCACATCGTAGCTCGCGTGCTCGATCAATTCGGCATCGCGTCACCCAAAGCCCGGCGCTGGCAAGGCTTAAGCGAAGCAACTTCACAACATGTTCTGCAAAAGGAGAGTTAAGAATGGCCTTTGATGACCTGCGTAGTTTTCTACATGCCCTGGATGAACAGGGCCAGTTACTGAATATCGATGAAGAAGTCCAGGCAGAACCGGATATCGCCGCCGCTGCCAACGCTACCGGACGTATCGGCGAAGGTGCCCCCGCTATCTCCTTCACTAAAATTAAGGGTTTTAACCACGCACATGTGGTGATGAATACCATCGGTTCATGGCAAAACCACGCCATTTCCCTCGGACTTCCGGCAAATACGCCGGTGAAACAGCAAATTGATGAATTTATTCGACGCTGGGATAACTTCCCGGTTGCTCCTGAACGTCGGGAAAATGCCCCCTGGTCAGAAAACACCGTGGATGGCGACGCGATTAACTTGTTCGACATTTTTCCCCTGTTTCGCCTGAACGACGGCGATGGCGGATTCTATCTTGATAAAGCCTGCGTCGTGTCACGCGACCCGCTCGATCCTGACCATTTTGGTAAACAGAACGTCGGCATTTACCGTATGGAGGTCAAAGGCAAACGCAAACTGGGTTTGCAACCGGTGCCGATGCATGACATTGCGCTGCATCTGCATAAAGCTGAGGAGCGCGGTGAGGATTTGCCGATCGCTATCACCCTCGGAAACGATCCCATCATCACGTTGATGGGTGCCACGCCGCTGCGCTACGACCAATCTGAATACGAGATGGCGGGCGCACTGCGAGAAAGCCCCTATCCTATCGCCACCGCCCCACTAACCGGCTTCGACGTACCCTGGGGTTCTGAAGTGATCCTTGAGGGGGTGATTGAAGGGCGCAAACGCGAAATCGAAGGCCCGTTTGGCGAATTTACCGGCCATTACTCCGGCGGTCGTAATATGACGGTGGTCCGTATCGACAAGGTTTCATACCGTACAAAACCGATTTTCGAATCGCTGTATCTCGGCATGCCGTGGACCGAAATCGATTATCTGATGGGGCCCGCCACCTGCGTACCACTTTACCAACAGCTGAAAGCCGATTTCCCGGAGGTGCAGGCGGTCAATGCCATGTATACCCACGGGTTGCTCGCCATTATCTCAACGAAAAAACGTTACGGCGGTTTTGCCCGTGCGGTCGGGTTGCGCGCAATGACCACGCCACACGGCCTCGGCTACGTAAAAATGGTGATTATGGTCGATGAAGACGTCGATCCCTTCAACCTGCCGCAGGTGATGTGGGCGCTGTCATCAAAAGTGAACCCAGCCGGGGACCTGGTGCAACTCCCCAACATGTCAGTACTGGAACTGGACCCCGGCTCCAGCCCGGCGGGGATCACCGACAAACTGATTATTGATGCCACCACCCCGGTCGCCCCGGATACCCGTGGTCACTACAGCCAGCCGGTAAAAGATTTGCCGGAAACCGGTGCATGGGTAGAGAAACTGACCGCCTTACTGGCCAACCGTAAATAAGGAGATAAAGATGACCTGTCCACGTTGTGCCGAAGAACATATTGAAATCATGGCGACCTCACCGGTGAAAGGGGTCTGGACGGTGTTCCAGTGCCAGCACTGCCTCTACACCTGGCGCGATACTGAACCGGCCCGCCGCACGCAACGCGAGCACTACCCGGAGGCATTTCGGATGACGCAAAGCGATATCGATAATGCGCCGGAAGTGCCGAGTATTCCGCCGTTGTTGGCAAAATAAACGCAGTAAACGGCGGGTGACGACTCGCCGTATCTTGACTGTGGAACTGCCTCTGACTTGCCTGGCTATTTGCAATTTACCTGGTGACGGTTGGCAATTTACTTGAGCATCCCCAACTAAATCTGATCGTACACTCGAAGGAGAAAAAGTTTCATCTGAACGTCTGCTGTGTGCAAGGAGCGGAAGTCACTAACATCGTGGCGCATTAACCAACGGGGAGCATGTCATGAACATAAAACATTTTCAGTCAATTGGAATCACCACGAACTCACTCAAAGCAGTAACCAGCTAAAGGCTGAGAAATGAATATCTCGATCTGCGTGAGTATGTTAAAAATGAATGCAATCAGTTTTTTATCAGGCGATTGTTAGGCTAAGGGATGTCCCCTAAAACCACGGGCTTTTCAAGCTCGGCCAAATCCCCCTATCTCCTTCATCGGAGGGTGTCCCTTTGGAGAATCAAGTGGTAACAAATAAATTTATAAAAATCAAATGGATGGCTTGAAAATTGGATAAGAAAATCATTACAAGACTGATGCTAATTTTTGTATTACTTCTGGTTGGCGTTGTTTTTCACCTCGCTTTACTTCTTGCCGCTGCACTTGCCTGGTCGATTTATGAGGATCTGAAATCACCTTCCACGAAGAATTTCGAACCGGCAAAGCACGAATATACAAAACATGACTCTTCTTTCGACACAATAAAGGATCGACGAAATGTATCGAAGAATGACGACGAATGGGAAAAGTATTTTTTAGCTGATTGCGAATCTCCGGCTGAAGAAAGTTTCCTTACTACAGTGATTGAAGCTTTTAACCTTGTGCCAGAGCGGGGGAGACTTGTAGGTGAAAAAATCACTCTTGAAATGCAAGTTGTCAAATCACGTTATCGATTCGATTTTTTATTAAATTCATCGCAGATAATTGAAGTTGATGGGGCTGCCTGGCACTCTTCACAAGAACAAAAAGAGCGAGACAGAGTTCGTGATGAATACTGTATAAAGTGTGGTTATAACGTAACTAGAATCCCAGCCAAAACCGTCCTGTACGACTATAAAAAGACAGTTGAAATTTTTAGATCATTGATTGATGTTTCACATACATATAAAGAATCGAAGGCGGTCAGTACAGAGTCTAAAGTAGTGTCAACGGTAACAGCATCTGATTTTCTTAATAAGATCAACCAAGAAATAGACTCTAAACTCGATATAGAAAAATATAGTAGGGATTTTAAAAAAGCATTCGAACATGAAAGAATGCACCTTGAGATATTTTGTCAGAGTGTTAAAAGGAAGATTGAAATAGAGAAATATCTTGCAGATAGCGAACCTGGAACTAACTCTCAATTCGTGGCACACCGGGCTAGACTCAGTGCACTGGTCGACTCTGACAAAAAGCTTGTAGTTAACTGGCTTCCTATTCAAGAGCCATCAGGGATCAGTGACCCTGACCTTCAGGCGTGTATTACTTCTAAATTTCGTGCATTATCGGAAGAGCGTGAGGCGTATCTGAAGGGGTTGTCTGAAAGATGCTCGACCGATCTAAGGTTCAGGGAGTTGCTTAGAGAAAAATTGACTAGCTGTAAATACCCGAACATGCATATGATTTTCAAAACGGTTAGACTGACTTTTGGAACAGCTCTTAAGGGGCTGGAATCAACCATAAAAAAGTAATCAGCACATAGAAGACTTTGCAATGAGAATTAAGTATCACCCGGAAAATACAGAAATTCAATTTGACAGCCTCACGCCAGCTTCATTGAAAGAAAGTGGGGTTGAGATAAACTCAATATACATATCTGAAAGTCTTTTTGTAAAAATAAGAGACTTCTATCAGTCCCGGGATTTTTTTTGGAAAAGCTTAAATTGCAACTTAATGAACTTTTCCTACAGCAATTATTATGATGGATTGTATTTTACAATGATTGAATCTGTTGAATATAAGCACAATGCCAGATACTTAATAAAAATAAGATACGATAAGGAAAGATACCTTAAGCAGTTGTCTGTTAGGCGCAGGCGTGAAATTTTGGATGATGAAATCACTAGATTGGATCAATTGATCATGATTGGTGATGCTTATTATGACATATACAAGTTGCTGTCTAAGGTGTTTACTGAGTACAGAACGCATGTTTTTTCTTGTGATATTTATGCGAATAGACTTGCTTGCGAACAATTAAGCTACTTGGATATCCCGATTGTTACCTATGGTCGCGATTACTATGAAAAAAAAGATCGGGATGGATTGAGGGAAATGGAATTTATAGACCACTTTCTTGAGAGCGGTTTCTGATTAAAGAAGTAAATTTTGTATATTTTCGAACAAGACTTGAAGAAAAACTCAAGTGCGAATCATGGCTGTACTTCCTGACAATATAGTTCATTGTTCTTAGGTAATACCTCTAATTGGTTGAATGCGATGTATAATGCCTGGTTTTAAGATTCACTCATGGTCAGCGTTACCGTTCACTGTGCCCGTTGTCAGTCCGCCCAGGTTTACCGTCATGGTCAGAACCCTAAAGGATACGACAGGTTTCGCTGCCGTGACTGCCACCGCGTGTTTCAGCTCATTTATATCTTATGAGGCCCTAAACCAGGGTTTAAAGAGCAGAACACCGAAATGGCCTTCAATGGTGCTGGGGTTCGTGATACCACCAGGACACTGAAAGTCGGCATTAAGAACGTCATAATCATTAGATCCTTCATTGAAAAATATATGTTCACTAATTGGAGCCATAACCAAGTTAGCAATATTTACATAATAGTTGAGGACAACTGCGAACTTCCGCTCCTCGTTCAAAGCTGCCTCTCACCACAGTCGGTACTTTTGTCGGATATATGTCCAGGTTATTTGCAAACAGGCAGCCCAGTAAAGGCAAATACCCAATCACTTCACTCCCTGCCGATTCACTCCCGGCGCTTTGCACTACACTGTAACCCCAACTGTGCTGCTGAAAGGAGTTTTCATGAAGTTATGGCCTGTTGTGGCAGGTGTTGCCATTGCATTGAGTCTGGTTGCCTGCCAATCCCCAACGCCGCCAAAAGGTGTCGAGCCGATCACTGGCTTCGATGCCAATCGCTATCTTGGCAAATGGTACGAAGTTGCCCGTTTGGAAAATCGCTTCGAACGAGGGCTGGATCACGTCACGGCGACCTACAGTAAACGTAGCGATGGCGGAATTCGCGTTCTCAACCGGGGCTACGATCCGCAGCAACAAAAATGGCGCGAAAGTGAGGGCAAAGCGTACTTTACCGGGGCACCAACCACTGCTGCGCTTAAGGTTTCGTTTTTCGGCCCTTTCTATGGCGGCTATAACGTCATCAAACTGGATGAAAATTATCAGTACGCGCTGGTCAGCGGTCCTGACCGAGGTTATCTGTGGATCCTGTCCCGAACGCCTGACATCCCGCAAGCCATCAAGCAGGATTACGTTAACACCGCGCGTAAACTCGGTTTCCGCGTGGATCAACTCAGATGGGAAAGCGATCGCGGCGTCACCCCCTGACCCCCTCTTCTTCAATACGTCCTCTTGACAAGCGTCGCAACAATTTAGCATTATCTAAATTTAGAAAATACTAAATTGTTGCGCTATGACCGAGCTGAACCTTCTACAGACACAGGCAGATAAAGCTGCTGCTCTGCTTAAGACATTGAGCCATACCCAGCGCTTAATGATTTTATGTGTATTGATTGATAAACCCGGAACCGAAGCCGGAGAGCTGACGAGGATCAGCGGTTTGAGCGCCTCCGCAACCTCTCAGCATCTGGCGAGAATGAAATCGGAAGGATTGATAGAAGGGATACGCGAGGCCAGATTTATTCGCTACCACATTAAGAACGAAGCGATATTCGCCGTGGTGCAAACGCTTAAAAATATTTACTGTCCCGGAGAATAATATGCCTGCTACTTTTGCGACACCCGCTGAGATAAATGCACTTTCTGATCATGCCATGCTGATTGATATCAGAGGGCAAGACGAATGGCGTCGGGAACATATTTCCGGTGCCCGTTCTCTGCCAGTTGAAGACATCACGCCTGGTTGTTTAGGTAAGGAGGAGTTGAGCCAGATTGATACGGTTATTTTTCATTGTCAGAGTGGCATGCGAACCGAACAATACCAGGCACAATTGATCGCAGCGGTACATCCGGCAAAGGTTCTGATTATGCAGGGCGGCTTGAACGCCTGGAAATCAGCCGGTTATCCGGTGATAACTGACCGCCGTCAGCCGCTACCGCTGATGCGGCAGGTACAAATATCAGCCGGGGTACTGGCGCTGGGAGGCACGCTAGCCGGAGCGGCGCTGGCACCGGAATTTTATATCATCCCTGGCTTTGTCGGGGCTGGCCTGCTGTTTGCCGGAGTGACGGGCTGGTGCGGGATGGCAAAGTTGCTGGCAGTCATGCCCTGGAACAAACAGCAAAGCGAATCTCGTCATCCAACCCGGTAGTCAGGATCAGACCTTCAGCAACTTCACCGTGCTGTCTATGTCGATCTCCTCTTCCGAGAAAATTAACGTTGTGCCCTGGAAAGTAGTGATCGCCAGTTTCTTCAGTGAGCGCATGGCACCTGGTTGAGCGGCTGATTTGGGCCTGATGCTGCTCATCAGTACCCCAACAGACAGCACCGCATTGTCTTTATCGATGCGAGTTTCGACCGGCACTTCTTCGCTGTAAACAAGGAAAGACTTAATCGAGGTCAGCTTGATGCGCTCCCCGGCGATAAAGATGTATTTACTTTCAGGCGCAACTTTCACCGCATACGCTGACAGCCCCTTATTGTTGGTCGTGGGCTCGAAAGTGACCGCGGCATCTTTCTTAATCAGTTCAGGGTTGGCGACCTTAATGACATGAAAATAACGGTTATCACCGTTTTCATCTTTGATAAATCCAAAACCTTTATCCTGAAACCAGGTTGTGATCGTACCGTTCATCGCCATTACCGCCTATTTAATCGTTTATCTACTCAGTTTTGCAGCGCGCAGTGTAAAACACAATGCCGATGTACACTACGTCTTTACAGCTACGCAGGCTTTTTATCATGGTGCTGACGCAGTGATTTTTGTAACTTTTGCATGCCGGTGCACACAAAAAGCCCAATGACACGCAAACTTCTTTGCCCTGCAACAGCCACAGGCCATTAACGCCCAGGAAAATCATGACCACCGTCGACATGGCAAACATCCAAAATGCCGTGCCACAGTTCAATTTATTGACCCTGCCCCCTTAGCCAGCAACGATTTTCTGCTGTCCGGCGATTCAGTTCGGAACTTCCGCCTTATTCTGGAATACATAAATTATGCTGCAAAAAAGATAATGCGTTATAAATAGGGATGAAATATTTAGCCTGATAATAAACCCGCCAAATTGTGACTAATGACCCAACGCCAACAAATAACCTTAAAGTTCTTAAGGGTAGAACCGATAACGACATATCAAAGGTGGGAATATTCTTATCAAACAATAAGATATATTTTAGCATTAGACTATTATCCCAACCTTACTCAAATCCTGAAGCTTACAAAGGTTGTCGATATGCTGAAATCCTTCACGAACTTTTCATCTGCAAGCAGCCGGAAATTGATCAGGCAACCATTAATAATCATGATCCTCCTAATGTTTTTTGGATTCATAATAACGTTGGGAATGATATTTTTTATCGCCAGTGATTTAAATTCCATCTCAGATACGGAGGATAGCGTTCTGATAAGGAAACTTATCCAGAATCAGCAAGACGACATCAGTTCTCATTTGACTGACAATGCGGTTTGGGGCGGATCTTATAAAAACCTCCATGAGAAGGTTAACCTTAACTGGGCATGGGAACAACAAAACCTCGGCGCATCCTTATATAAGGATTTTGGTTATAATGGGATATTTGTGATTAACCCAGCAGGAAAAACAGTTTACAGCATAATCAATGGGAAATTAAGTACAGATTCCATCCAACAATGGATGGAGACCGATCCAACGCCTGCCATTCTCCATCAACTGAGAAAAAGCAACGGATCGGCCTCAACGCAATTCATGATGGTCAAGGGGAAACCGGTTTTGGTTAGCGCCGCATGGATCACGCCAGGTAGCGATAATACAATCAAAAATGTTTCAGAACAGCACTCTATTTTGCTATTCGTCGTTAATATGACTGATGCGAAGTTAATTAAACTCGGTGCCGACTATACAATCAATAACCTTCATTATGAGGAGTCAGAAACTCCGTATGATGGTGCTAAAAATATGATTCCGCTGTCTGAATTCGGTGCACGGGGCATTCTTACATGGCAGAGTGAGAACCCAGGAAAACAGCTCATCGTGTTACTATTACCAATAACCGTAGTAATTTATTTGGGAATGTTATTCGCGGCGATAATGCAATTGAAACATATTATTAAAATAGTCCAAAGTTCGGATGAAAACATCTTTATGTTGCAGCAAAGCCAGCTTGCCTTATTGGCCAGTGAAAAGCGTTTTCGCGATGTTGCTGAAACAAGTACCGACTGGATTTGGGAAGCTGACAACAATCTGGCATTCAACTGGATATCGTCAAGGTTTTCTGCCATCACGGGCTACAGTAGCAATATATGGATTCACCGTACCCTGCAAGATTTTCTTTTTAATGGGAATTCACTGCTTAACTCACTCGAGGACAAGCTCAAACCCGGTGAATACACTCACCTGTCACGTTGCCGCTACCTCTCAGCCCAACAATACATCCGCTACTGCGATCTCACCATCCGCCGGATTGAACTGGCAAATGGCAGGCAAGGTTTTCGTGGTACCGTGACAGACGTCACACTCGAAGTTGAAGCAGAAGAAAAAGCAAAATACCTCGCCTTGCATGATGACCTGACAGGCTTACCTAATCGTACGCAAATGAAGCAATTTCTAACCGGCGAATTGGAAATTCACCATACCTGCGACAACCCCCTGGCTGTGATTATGGTTGATTTAGATAAATTTAAACCGGTAAATGATATTTATGGTCATGCTATGGGTGATGCGGTTCTGCATGAGGTTTCTTTGCGTTTTCGCCACTGTGTTGATGATGTTGGTTTTACCGCTCGTCTTGGCGGTGATGAGTTTGTCATTATCGTTCCCGCAATGGACACGGAGGAAATAAGTAACCTGTGTGATAAAATCATCGAGAAAATAAACACTCCCTTTCACATCAATGGCACTGAAATTTCTATTGGGGTCAGCATGGGCATCGCTACCACCCCCAAAGATGCTGATAACATTACGGATATATTAAGATATTCAGACTTTGCCCTTTATAAAGCAAAAAATAACGGTGGTAATAAATATGAATTTTATCATACGGAGTTAACCGATAAGATTGTTCAACGTCGGGAAATGGAAAGCGAGCTAAGAGAAGCTATCCGCTCGGGACAATTAGCCGTTGTTTATCAACCACGCCTCAATATGAAATTGGCAAAAGTTACCGCTGTGGAAGCGCTGGTACGGTGGAACCATCCGGTTCGTGGGTTAGTCATGCCTGACCAGTTTATCTCATTAGCGGAAGAGACCGGGCTGATTAAAGAGATTACTGACTGGGTGATAGAACGCGCCTGTTTTGATATGCAATCGTGCTTTGACCAAATGAAAGTGTCGGTCAACATCAGCGCTCTGGAGTTTAGCGACCGTGGGTTAACTGAGCGGATAACGAGGATCCTTGAGAAAACGGGTTTTGCAAGCCATCGCCTTGAGATTGAAATTACTGAGAATGCCTTAGTTAAAAACCCAGACGATGCCCTAAAAACGATGCGTGAATTACATAAACTTGGCATTAATTTCCATGTCGATGATTTTGGCACCGGGTATGCGTCGTTTGGCTATCTGAGCAACTTTCCATTTAATGGTCTGAAGCTGGATAAGTCATTTATTCTTGCAATGCATGAATCTGATAATGCCTTGAAAATCGTCGAAAATCTGATAAGTCTGGGCAAAGCCTATTCTCTGGTGATCACCGCCGAAGGTGTCGAGACATTACAACAAAAAGAGCAATTGCAGAAATTCAATTGTGATGTTTTACAAGGCTATCTGATCGGGCAGCCAATCCAGATTACACAATTGACTGAAACCTATCAGGAACATGTTCTTGCATAAGCCCTAAAGTCTTCTTCAGCGTTGCCGATAACCCGACAAGCTTTAATAGGTTCCCTTTTTGTTTGTACTAAACAGGAGAGCAAAATGGATGTATCGCAAGTGACTTCACTGGCTTCCGGCCTTGATAACCTGGATCTGAAAAGTCAGGTGAATACCCTGGTATTGAAAAAGGCACTGGATAACCAGGAGTCTGCGGCCAGCAGTATCCTCGCCTCAATCCCGCAGTTGCCTGCTAATCCGGCTATTGGGCGCAATATAAATACCACCGCCTGAGTTTCAATTTGAGTAGCGGCGCGATTTATCGCGCGTCTTTTGCCCGCGGCATCAAGGTCAAAGGCGCGCGATAAATCGCGCTGCTTCGGCTCGACTTTACATCCCGATTAACCCCCGCTAGTATGGCCGACTCCCAGCGCCACTCTGTCGCTGCGTAAGCGTTAACGTTAACCAACGCACCATGTGCAGGATTGCTCTGCTTTTTTTCTATGGTGCGAAAAGATGACCCATACCGTTGTTAGCGTAAATCCTGTCCTGCGTCGTTACGGCTTTTTCCTGTTTTTGCTGCTGTTGACCGCGGCCAATTTGCGCACACCGATCACCGCCACCGGTCCGGTGCTGGAAAACATTCGCCATACGTTCGGGTTGAGTGCCAGCGCGGCTGGCGTGCTGAATTTCTTACCGCTGCTGATGTTCGCCACTCTTGCGCCACCTGCCGCCTGGCTGGGCAACCGCTTCGGACTTGAACGCAGCCTGTGGAGCGCATTGCTGCTTATCACCCTCGGCTCGTTGCTGCGCATCACCGGCAGCGAAAATGCGTTATGGGCGGGGACATTGCTGCTCAGCGCCGGTATCGCCGCCGCTAACGTCTTATTGCCACCACTGATTAAGCGCGATTTCACTGCGCATACCGCGCGTTACATCGGGTTGTATGCCACCACTATGGCGATCACCGCCAGCATCGCATCCGGCGTGGCGGTGCCGCTGGCGCAGCTCACTGACGCGGGCTGGCCTCTGTCGTTAGGTATCTGGCTGGTGCCCGGCGTGGTTGCGTTGCTGGCCTGGTTGCCGCAACTCAAACACGCCGCCGGGCATGCGCAGCCAGCCGTCCCGCAATCGTTGCAACGTTCGCCGTGGCGTTCAGCCATTGGCTGGCAGGTATCTTTATTTATGGCCTGCCAGTCGTTGGTGTTTTATACCCTGATTGGTTGGTTTACCCCCTTTGCTCAGGATGAGGGGATCAGCCAACTGGCGGCGGGCTGGTTGCTGTTCGTCTATCAAATTGTGGCGATTGTCGCCAACCTGGTCTGCATGAACGCTCTGAAACGATTACGCGATCAACGCGCCATCGGTTTTTTGGCATCGCTGGCAATTTTTACTGGCGTGACGGGATTGCTGCTGGCCCCCACATGGGCCTTGATATGGTTGCTGTTGGCGGGGTTGGGAGCCGGAGCATCGATGGTGACTTGTCTGGCGCTGTTTAATTTACGCACTCAGGATCATCGTCAGGCTTCAAAGCTCTCGGGGATGGCGCAGTGTGTCGGCTATGGCGTCGCCGCACTGGGACCACTGTGTTTCGGGATGCTGCATGATGCCAGCGGCAACTGGATGCTACCGCTGACATTGCTGCTGGTGATCTCTGCCCTACAAATGGTGGTGGCGACCCTGGCAGGCCGCGACCGTCATATTTGATCACACCAGCGCTGCCGCTTCCTGACGTTCCAGCTCGCGTACCCGCGGGATAATCTCGCGGCCAAAGAATGCCACCTCTTCATGGAAATGCAGGAACGCCAGCAGCAGCAAATCCACCCCGGCACGCTTGAGCGCGATAATGCGTTCCGCAATCTGCTGCGGCGTGCCGATCAGGTTGGTTTTAAACCCGTCGTTGTACTGCACCAAATCTTCAAACGAGGATTTCGCCCAGTTCCCTTCCCCTTCCGGCGAAGCGCTGCCTGCATTTTTCACTTCATGCTGGAAGCCTTTCACTGCATCCGGGTTGGCTTTGGCGATGATTTCCTGCAACACCGCCTGCGCTTCCTGTTCGGTTTCTCTGGCGATGACAAAACCATTCAGGCCGATTTTTACCCTGTGCTGACTGGCGCGCGCCTTCGCCTGGATATCTTCCACTTGCTGGCGCACCCCTTCCGGCGTATTACCGTTGGTGAAATACCAGTCGGACACCCGCGCTGCCATATCACGCGCGGCACGCGAACTGCCACCCTGGAAAATTTCCGGCTGTGGTGACAGCGGTTTCGGTTTCAGCGCGTAGTCACGGAAACGATAGAAATCCCCGGCAAAGGTGAAGCTTTCCTCTCCCCAAATACCGCGCAGGCAGCGAATAAACTCTTCCGAACGCAGGTAACGTTCTTCGTGGTCGAGCCAGGGTTCACCAATGGCTTTAAATTCGCCACGGAACCAACCGCTCACAATATTCACCGCAATACGCGGCCCGTAAAGATGGCTGATCGTGGCGATTTGTTTGGCGGCCAGCACCGGATTCCACGGCCCAGGCAGCAACGCGGCGATGACCTTTAACCGTGAGGTGTGGCTGAGCAGGTCCTGGGAAAACGTCACCGATTCGTGCTGATTTTCTGCGCCGTATCCAGCGGTAAAGCGGATTTGCGTCAGCGCATAATCAAAACCGGCATTTTCCGCGATTTTCGCCAGCTGACGGTTGTAATCCGCGTCCCAGCGCGTGCGTTGTTCAATCTGGCTGATCACCAGGCCACCAGAGACATTTGGCACCCAATAGGCAAATTGCAGGGGTTTACTGGCAGGTTGTGGTACAGACATAGCGAATCCTCATGCGATGTGTGTCTTATATCGAAAATCAAAAGATTTATTACCACTTAAATCTTTTGGATATATATCGCTATGCAGTGGCTATGCCAGTTTTGTTGTACGGATAACGCAATGATTTATCGATATTTATGACAACGACCTGGAAATAACGCTGTGGTATTTGCAACAACCACTGTTGACTGGCTGTTGCAATAACAACCCTGCTGTAACGGCACGAGTTATCGCGCCGTCAGGCGTCACTGGCTGAGCGTTTGCTGAAGGGCGGCAATCGACGAGGTCACCCCCGCCTCAACCGACATGGTGAGATCCTCCATCTCCAGCGACACCCAGTCGTTGTATCCCATCATGCGCACCACTGAGAAGAATTCCTTCCACCATTGCAGATCCTGGCCGCAGCCCACCGCGACATAGTTCCAGGCACGGTTAGCGACATCCTCCACCGGTTTGGTTTCCAGCAAGCCGTTGATATTCACCAACCCGCGCTCCAGCCGTACATCTTTCCCGTGCACATGGTGGATCGCCGGGCCCAGCGCCCGCGCCGCGGCAATCGGGTCCCCCCCCATCCATAGCAGATGGCTCGGGTCGAGATTCAGCCCCACCATTGGCCCCACCGCATCACGCAGACGGAACAGCGTTTCCGGGTTCCACACCAGCATCGAACTAAAATTCTCCAGCGCGAAGCGTTCCACGCCGTGGTTTTTGGCACGTTCCACCAATCCCAGCCAGTAAGGAATGGCCACTTCGTTCCACTGATAATCGAGACAATTCTTCAGTGTGGGCGGCCAACTGACGGTATAAGTAATCCAGTTGGGGATGGTGTCATGCGGGCTGGCAGGCGGCAGTCCACTCATCATCACAATTTTCTTCACCCCCAACTCACCGGTCAGGGCCAGGGTCTGTTCGGTATCACGTTTATGGCGCAGGCCCAGTTCGCCCACGTCGAGCGGATTGCCGGAGACATTCAGCGCGGCGATCGACATACCGCGACTCTCCAGCGCCCGCAACAGTTGCTGACGCTGGCTGGCGCTGGCGAGCAATTCCTCGGTACGCAGATGCGGGGCGGACGACCAGCCACCGGTGGTCATCTCCACACCACAAACGCCAAGTTCGAGTAATTTATCCAGCATCGCTTCAAATGGCAGATGCCCGAGGCTGTCAGTACAAAATGAGAGTCTCATGACGTTTCCTTATTGGTAATTAACCCAGCTCGCGCCGTTATCCGCCGAGCGCACGCAGTTTTCAATCCAGCGCACCCCTTCCAGCCCGGCGTTAATGTCGGGATAGATCAGGTTCGCCAGCGTCTGCTGATCGCCACGCTGCGCAGCGCTGATGGCAATGGCAAATTTGAGGTAGATATTGGCCCAGGACTCTGCCAGCCCTTCGGTATGCAACGCCCCGAGACGCTCCTCAGCCAGCGCGCTGTCATCGAGATACGGCATACCGTGATGCATCACCTGATTAGGTTGCCCCTGCACTTCATATTTCAACTCGCCGGGGTTGTAATCGCTCCATTCCAGACTGGCGCGTGAACCGATCACCCGGATACTTTGACTGTCCATGGAACCGGCGTTGATCGAGGAGGCCCACATCCGTCCGACGGCACCGTTGTCGTAGTGCATCAACACCATCGCGTTATCTTCCAGCGGCGCGCGCGACGGGATAAAACTCTGGCGGTCGCATAACAACGATGTGATCTGCAAATGCGGCAGCACCAGTTGTGAGATGTAGAAGGTATGGGTGGAGATATCCCCCAGCACGAAAGAGGGACCGGCAATTTTGGGATCAACGCGCCACTTCTGCGCATCGTTAAACTTGTCGGCACTGTCGTTTGCACTAAAGCCGTGGGTATATTGCAGCTCAACCATGCGTACCTCGCCGATCTCGCCTTTGGCGATCATCGCACGCATCTGCATCAACAGCGGATGCCCGGAGAAGCCATAGGTGACACCAACGATCAGCCCTTTGGCCTCCGCCAACACTTTAATTTCCTGTGCTTCGGCGGTGGTAAAAAACAGCGGTTTTTCACAGATCACATGAATACCGGCATTCAGTGCCGCTTTGGTAATCTCATAATGGGTGCCATTCGGCGTGGCGATGGTGACCACCTCCACCCCATCCTCCCGTTTCGCCTCTTCTGCCAGCAGTTGCTGATAATTGTCGTAACAACGTTCGGCTGCCAGCCCGAGATTGACGCCGAAATCGCGCCCCCGTTCGGCATCGATATCAAAGGCACTGGCGACCAGTTGATACGCGGTGTTATCGCGCAGTGCGCCGGAGCGATGTTTATAGCCAACCTGACTTAAACGACCGCCACCGATCATTGCCCAGCGTAACGGGCGGGGGATTTTCTTTTCACCATTGAGCATAGTCACTCCTTAATTATTTTGCACCCGGGTGCAAATGAGGTCAGAGACAAGGGTTTATTTCTGGTTTTTCTGTTCAAACTGCTGATAATTCGCCTGCGTCACCGTAGCGTAAGGGATCCAGTTATAGGCGGCGGTTTTCTGCTTATCCAGCATCGCTTTCGTGACCTGCACCGCCCCGGTCGCCTGCCCTTTTGCATCCTGGAAGATGGTTACCGCCATGTCGCCGTTTTTGATAAATTGCAGTCCGTCGGGTGTGCCATCAATCCCCGCCACCAGCACATTGCTTTTCTTCGCCTGCTTCAGCGCCATGATGGCACCAATCGCCATTTCATCATTGTTGGCGGCGATGGCGTCAATCGGCGTGCCGTTCAGCAACCAACTGGAAACCACATCTACCGCCTCATTGCGCTGCCATTTGGCAGTCTGTTTCTCCACCACTTTCATATCGTTGTGTGCGGCAATCACTTCTTCCGTTGCCCGGGTGCGTTCGCGCGCCTCTTCATTTGACAGCGCCCCCATAATGATGGCGACATTGCCTTTGTAATTCATACGCTTCGCCAGCGCTTCCATCTCCATTTTGCCACTCAACGCGGAGTCGGATCCGACATACGCCATCTGCCCGTCCAGTTTTACCTCGGGTTTGCGATTGACAAAGATCAGCGGAATATTGGCGCGTTTGGCCGCCTCCATCATCGGGCGTACTCCCTGGGTATCGACCGGATTAAGGATTATTGCGTCAACGCCCTGGTTGATAAAATCGTCTACCTGCTGCACCTGGAGCGCCACATCCCCTTTGGCATCAGAAAACTGGCCTTTCATGCCGGAAGCATCCAGCTCATGCACCATCTGCGTACGCAGTATCGAAACAAAATTGAGATCGAAATTGGCGAGCGCAACGCCCACTTGCCAGGTTTTTGCCTGCGCAGTGCCAATGGACAGCACACTCAATACCAGCACCAGGGTTTTCAAAGTCTTCATGGTCGTTTCCTGTAGGGTCATGTTGTGATGATCCGACCGGAAGAGAGACACTGCTGATTTTTACTTTTGCACCCGGGTGCAATATAAGTAAAAAAAAGAGACTATCAGTCAATTCTTCGGGCGAGTTACTGACGAAAATGTCAGCGATGCAGCCATTTTAGTCAATCCGGCAAAACGAAAATCAGCGGAGGTGATCACAAAATGTTGATGAAATGCACCCGATTGCAAAAAACGTTGCAATCGGGTGCAAAGATCAAACATAATCGCAACATCATAAAAACAGGGTTATTTCGCATAAGGTTTCAACGCACTTACGCTTTGGGTGTTTATTTTCGATTGGGATTCACGTTCAATGCAGGGGTCTTTCGCCAACTCCGATATGCAGGTGCTATGAGCAAACCCATCGCAAAATCTCACAAAGCCACCGCCAGTGATGTCGCACGTCACGCTGGTGTGTCGAAATGGACGGTCTCGCGTGCCTTTACGCCCGGTGCATCCATCTCCGACAAAGCGCGCGAACGCGTGCTGGCTGTCGCCACCGAGCTGGGCTATCGCCCCAATCTGCTGGCGCGCAGTCTGTCGCAGAAGAAAACGCACATTATTGGCGTCGTGATCGATGAGATGAGAAACCCGCACTCGTTACTGTTGATCGACACAGTGACCAACCAGTTACAAAAGCGCGGTTACATGGCGTTGTTGCTCAACATCACCAATAGCGAGAACCACAAATCGGTGATGCTGTTGGCCGATCAATTGCAGGTTGATGGCTTGTTGTTTCTGGGCACGGTATTGACCGAGGAACTGGTGGATATAGCACAGGACCTGCACCACATCCCGCTGGTGCAGCTGTGCCGCAACAACGATGTACCGGGCATTGATGTGGTGAAAATCGATGATCACCACGCCGGTAAGCAGCTTGGCGAGTTGCTATTGGCTCAGGGATATACACGTTTTGGCTACATGCGCGGCCCGGCAACCAACAGCAATCATTTGCAACGGCTGGAGGGTTTACAGCAGGCGCTTACCGAAGTCGGGCTGACACTGGAAGAGATGCTGACCGCCGGTTGTTATGCGCAGGAACGCAGCTACGCGGTTCTGACGGAGTATCTCAACGCACATGCGCCTGCCGATCGCATCGATGCGCTGTTTTGCGAAAACGATGCGCTGGCGCTGGGTGCGCTCGAAGCCTTGCGCGAAGGCGCGGGTAACAAACATATGGCGGTGGTGGGTTTCGACGGAATTGACGAAGCCGCCCTGCCCGGCTGGCAACTGACCACCTGGAGCCAGCGGATTGACCTGTTAATTGAAGAAGCCCTTAACCGGCTGATTGATGAACATGCCACACCGGGTGGTGCCTGGTCTCAGGGAGAATTGCGTGTACGACGCTCTCACCTGAAGCCGTAAGCGAAAGGAGGAGAGATGAAGTTGTCGTTACATGGCGTTTCTGTCTGGTACAGCAATGCCGTCACCCAGTTACGTATCGCGCAGGAAACCGGTTTTAGCGGTCTGGAGATTCTGCCGGAGCATCTGTATCGCTATCTCGACAATGGCGGCAGTTACGCCGCATTCCGTCAGCTGATGGCGCAACATCACATCGACGTTACCTGCATCAACGCGCTAAAACGCATCGGTCGCCACCAACCTGAAGCACGCGCTGAATTGCTGCGCGAAGCGGAACAGATTTGTCAGGCGGCGGTGGAGCTGCGCTGCCCGGTGGTGCAAATTATGGCACTGACCGAGCTGGATCAGCTGCCTGCTGCCGAGCGTGATGCCATTCTGCTCGACAACATCTCCGCCATTGCCGATATCGGCAAAGCCCACGGCATCAAATTCCAAATCGAGGTGGTGGCCTTCACCGCGTTTAATTCCCTGCAACAGGCACTGGACCTTATCGCCCGCAGCGGCAAAGACAACCTCGGCGTAGTGGTCGATTTCTGGCATCTGCACGCCGGAGGTGGAACCACTCCTGACGAGGTGGCGCAGATGGATAAAAGCCTGATCTACGGCGTCCACTTTTGTGATGGCCGTGCGGCTTATCCAGACGAAGCCTGGGATGAATGGGTGCAACGAAACTATGCGCCGGGTGAAGGCGATGTTGATATTGCTGCCTGGGTCGCGGCGGTCAAAGCCACCGGTTACGACGGCGTATGGTCACCAGAATTATTAAGCCCGCGTCATTGGGAACACGACTTGTGGGATATTTCCCGCAGTTGTTTAGACAGCATGAGAACATATATTAATTAATATAAATGGCGACCCACATGATGAATCGCCCGCCTCATATTTAAATACTCTCTGCAAAAATTGTAGCGGCGCGATTTATCGCGCACCTCGCACCGCGCGATAAATTTCGCCGCTACAGAATAAATATAAACACCACGCCTCTACGCGAATTATCGCGCGGCGTAATTACATCTGAATGTTTTGAACGTCGTGCTCTGTAAAATTTATCTGCCGTATCCGTCATCAGACGGAATGATGAAAGGAAAGTTGTATGAACCGAAGAGAAGCGCTTTTTTCGCTCAGTTCGATTGTGGCGTCACTGGCCGTTGCACCGCAACTGCGCGCGAAGGAGCTGCATAATGTCCCGCTAAGCACCCAAATGAGCCCCGACCACCTGCCGCAACCCGCCTGGCAGCAGGGCTATCAGGTCTTAATCAGCCCGCTCGATCGCCAGAATCTGGCGGCGATTTTTGACCGCCTGATCCCTGCCGACAACCTGGGCCCTGCGGCCAGTGAGGCCGGTGCTATCGAATTTCTCGATAACCAACTGGCCGGAGATTATGGCACGGGGGCGGCACTTTATTTAGCAGCACCTTTGCACCCGGAAAATGAAGAGAAAATCATGGGTAGTCCGCAATTTCTTGCCACACCTAAAGAACGTTATTTAACCGGACTGACCGCATTAGAGAATTGGGCGCAAAAAAATCACCAGGCATCATTTCATACTTTAACCGCACCGCAAATCGACGAATTCCTGACAAATATGGAAGACGGAAAGATTGATTTAGGCCGTGAAGTGAATAGCCAGGCTTTTTTTGAATTAATGCTACAAAACGCACGCGAAAGCTATTTGGCGGATCCAATTTACGGCGGCAATAAAAATATGGCGGGTTGGAAAATGATTGGCTTCCCCGGCGCCCGCTATGACTACCGTCCTTATATTACGCGTCGCAATGAAAATCTGGCGCTTATTCCTGTCAGTCTGATTCCCAACGATTAATACGCCGGAGCTGAGTTAATGTCACAAATCAGAAATAAGGCTGACGTGGTTATCGTCGGTCTGGGTTGGGCCGGTTCGGTGATGGCTGAAGAACTGACCCGCGCCGGATTACATGTCGTCGCGATTGAGCGTGGTGCCTGGCGTGATACCTCAACCGATTTTCCGGTGTCAATTGATGCCGATGAACTACGCTTCCACACCCGGCGTAAAATCCTGCAACCAATGAGCGTGGAAACCACCACCTTCCGCAATCGCCACGATCAACTGGCAGCACCGGTACGTAACTGGTCAGCCTTCCAGTATGGCTGGAACGTCGGCGGTGCCGGTACACACTGGGCTGGGATGTCGTGGCGCTTTACCCCGTGGGATTTTGAAGTCGCCACCCGTACGCGTGAGCGCTACGGTGCAGGAAAAATGCAGGGATTGCAGTTGCAGGACTGGGGCGTCACCTACGATGAAATGGCCCCTTTCTACGATCGCTTCGAACGTATCGCGGGCACCTCCGGCTATGCCGGCAATCTCAACGGCGAACGCCGCAAAGGCGGCAACGTGTTCGAAGGTGCGCGCACCCGCGACTATCCCACTCCGCCGTTGCAAGATACCCACTGGATGAGCAAATTCCGCCAGACCACGGAAAACATGGGGTATAACCCGTTTACCGTTCCGGCAGGCAATCTGTCACAGGCTTATGTCAATCCGCTCGGTGTCAGCATGGGCCCCTGCACCTACTGCGGCTTCTGTGACTTTCACGGCTGCGGCAACTTCTCTAAATCTTCGCCGCAGGCCTGCATTCTTCCTGTGTTGATGCGCCGTCCCAACTTTACGTTGTTGACGGAGACAGAAGTGCTGCACGCGGTCAAACACGACGACGGTAAGACGGTGAAGGGGGTGAAATTTATCACCAAAGAAGGGGTGGAAGGTTTCCAGCCCGCCGATATCGTCTGTATTACCGCCTATCAGATGGATAACGTCCGTCTGATGCTGCTGTCACAAGTTGGCGAGCAATACGATCCGCGCACCGGACGCGGCACCATTGGCCGTAACTACAACTATCAAACCTGCTCCAGCGTCACCGGCTTCTTTGATAACGAATATATGAATCCGTTTATCGGCGGTGGCGCGCTGGCGGTGCAAATCGACGATTTCAACGGCGACAACTTTGACCATAGTGACCTCGATTTTATCGGTGGAGCCGGAATTATGGGCTTCTCCACCAATGGCCGCCCAATTCAGAACATGAATGGCTTACGTCCCGGCACCAAACGCTGGGGCAGCGAATGGAAAGCCGGTTATGCGCGCGATTACCAGACCGCAGGCACCATTTTCTGCCAGGGCACCTCAATGCCGATGCGTGAGGCATACCTTGACCTCGATACCCACTACAAAGATCGCCACGGCCAGCCGCTGCTGCGCATGACCTTTGACTGGAATCAGAACGATGTGCGTATGGCGAAATATGTCACCGATCGCGCCATCAACATCATGCGTGAGATCGGCGGTCAGCATCTGGTGGTGGACAACCAGGCGGAAAAGAGCTGGAACCCGTATATGCAGCACAGTTCCCATACCATTGGAGGTGCGGTGATGGGGACCGATCCTACCACCTCCGCCCTGAACCCGTATCTGCAAAGCTGGGATGCGCACAACCTGTTTGTCGTCGGTGCGTCAGCGTTTCCGAATAACGGTGGCTACAACCCAACGGTCACCGTGGGTGCGCTGGCGGTGCGTGCCGCGCAGGCCATCCACCAGACCTACGTCAAAAATCCGGCACCGCTGGTGGGAGCGTAATCATGGCTAAGGCGAAAAAGATTACTTATACCTTCGCAGCGCTGGCGGTGGTGGCAGCGCTTGGCGTGACCGGCAGAATGTGGGGGGTGCTGGATAGCGCACGCTCGGACGTAGCTGACAATAAGGTGCAACTGGCGGATTTTCACAGCAATGACGATGCTGCCATCAAACGCGGTGAATACGTGATGCGTCTCGCCGACTGCGCCGCCTGCCACAACGCAGACTTCTCCGGCGGATATAAAATCGATACCCCATTTGGCGCGTTACTGACGTCCAATATCTCCCCGGATCGCGACACCGGGATTGGCAACATGACCGAACGCGATTTCTTCAATGCGGTACGTCAGGGACGCGGTAAACACGGCTTCCTGTACCCGGCCATGCCTTACACCGCCTACACCCAGATGAGCGATCAGGACATGCACGATCTCTGGGCGTATTTCTCCGCGCAGAAACCGGTGAAAAATGCCATCGACGAAAATGCCGGGATGCATTTCCCGTATAACATCCGTCTGGCGATGGCGGGCTGGAACCTGTTGTTCTTTGACAACAGCGCATTTCAACCGCAAAGCGCGCAGAACGATGAGTGGAACCGCGGCAAATATATCGTCGATGGTCCGGCGCACTGTAGCGTCTGCCATACGGCACGTAATGCTCTTGGCGGTGAAATCAGTAGCCAGTATTTGCAGGGCGGCAATCTTGGCAGTTGGTATGCGCCGGATATCTCACCAAATCCCCATGCCGGAATCGGCAAGTGGACGGACGAAGAGATCGCTGATTACCTGAAAACCGGCTCTAACGGCACCAGTGTGGCCGCCGGGCCAATGGCCGAAGCGGTTGAACATTCAACGCAGTATTTCAACGACCAGGATCTGAAAGCTATCGCAACCTATCTGCGCAGTCTGCCAGCTTCGACAACGCCGCAACCCACCCACTTCGAGATGAATAAAACCCGTCACGACCTGGCGGCCCTGCGTTATGAAGTTGATTGCTCAGCATGTCACGGTCTGGCGGGTGAAGGGATTCATGGCATGGTACCCGCCTTTGCCGGTAACAGCGCGATGCTGAACGATCCCACCAACATGATCCATGCGTTGTTGGATGGTGCGCGCGCACCGCATACTACAGGCCGCCCGACCGCCGCCGGAATGCCCGCTTTCGCCTGGAAATTAAATGACCAGGAGATGGCGGATGTACTGAATTACGTGCGGAACTCCTGGGGTAACCAGGCGGGGGAAGTGCAGGCCAGCGATGTCACAACGCGACGTCGAACCACCGGCGCGGGAGACAAATTACAAACACCGGCCATGAAGTAATCATCAAGTCTGTCAGGCAGGAACCGTAGCGGCGCGATTTATCGCGCTAAAAATGAAAATACGCGCGATAAATCGCGCCGCTTGTATCTTGAAGTTGTAACTGGTTAGCTACCCGTTACACGAAACGGAGGCAGCTTGTCGCGCCGCTTAAGACCCGATCTTGTGCCGTAGCTTAAAGCCCTCCGTTTCTCCTTTCACGCCAGCATCTACTCTGAACGGTAACCAGAAGCTCTGACTTCGTATGTACAAGGCAAGATGGCGTGATGGTTCATGTGAAAGGGAGCTGTCTTATGATTTATCTCGGTATTGATGTCAGTAAAAACAAACTCGACCTCTGCCTGTTGCCCGGCAACGGGAAAA
>NZ_CP024637.1:0-94939 GCF_009728735.1 Pantoea phytobeneficialis | reverse complement strand
ATGGCAGCACCGATTCCAGCCCGAGCTTTTTGACTTCATCCCGGTAACGCTGCTGGTCGTTGTCATACGTCTCGCGGTCCACCGGGCGATATCCCCAGTAAAACGGGATCACCGGCGAGCGTCCACTGTGGATCACGCGCCGTGCAGCACCGTTCAGGTCGGTTAAGCCACTTATCTCCGCCCATTGATGAGGATGCATATCGGTGCGCGCCAGCCGGGTATTCAGCCCGGCGACAATCCCCTGCTCCTGCGTCTCGTAGGCTTCGCCAATATCATTGACGCCATGCACCAGAATAACGATGCAGGGTAATGGGCTGCGCACCGCAAATTCCTGGGTGAGCATTGCCCCTGCGGTATCACGGGGCACACCAATAAAAGTCCCGAGAACCGGGTTGTTGAACACATCGTCCGACTGCTTTTCCTTGTTCATCGTTTTGCCTCCCTGATTAACGTTATTTCAAGCTGTTCCGTCTCGGTCAAATCCAGTAGCGGCGAATGACCGTTCGCATCGGTGGCCCCCTCAACCACGCTGCCATCAGAGGTAGTGACCTGAAAGGCCTGATTAAGCAGTGGATGCTTGCGGTCGCCCTCTCGAAACAGACGAACCCGACGCGCCAGCGGATTATCCGCAAATACCGGATCCACAATCTTCGCCATCTCACCTTGTTGGTAACTGAGCGTCGGTGATTTCTGTTCAATGTATTTCGGCGAAAAAATTTCCACGCCCCCGCCCGGATGGATGCGAATCCCGCCGCCACCGCAGTGAAGAAATAACCCCTTCTTCGCGCTGATTTGCACTTCGCCGTTCACGCTGGTCAGTTGCATATCCTGATCTGCCAGCGCGGTTAGCTTGCCCCGCTGCGCCTGCAAGCTAATGTGGCCGGACGCGGCAATCAGTTTGATCCCCACACGGCGCACAAATGCGGAGATCCCCTGACCAGCCGCCAGTGATAAGGTTTTAAAAATATTCACGCTGCCGTTATTGCTGGCGGTAATGACGGCATCCTGCCCGGCGGAAAGTTGCAGGCTCTCCGGCGTGGCCTGCACCAACCCCGCATCGGCCCAGGCAACAATGCCCGGTTTGTTTAACCCGGTCAGCGACTGGTTATGTTGGGGCGCGGTATCCACTGCATCAGCCCCGGCCTGGCCCGCACTCCCTTGTAGGCTATAAGCCAGGCTCAGCGCCTGCTCCAGATGGCGGATGGTTGCGGCCATCTCAAGCTGGCTGCCATTAACATTCGGCTGAGCAGCAGTGGTCAGGAGAATCCCCTCCCCTGCTCTGACGGATGCATGGTGCTGAGTACGGAGTTCAGCACCCGCACCGCGAGCTTGACGCTTGCTGTCTACCAGATGGCCGATATTGAGCTGCGTTTTACCAAATTCGCTTGCCAGCTTGATATGCTCACGCCCTTTCTCATCCTCCATCCGCAATTTGTTTTTTCCAAAGGTACGGATGACGTTGCGTGTGCTATTGAGATCATTGACCAGGTCTGGATTGATAACATCATGCAGGACATGCGCAATGTAGGGACGCTCCGGATCACCACCTTCAAAGGCAATCGCGACTTCGGTGTTATCCAGTAGCGGGAAATGCACGCCAAAACGGTCCCCCGCGTAGATTCGCGCCAGACGCACCGGCATACTCTCCTGCCCCTTCACCCATTCATCCAGGTCGAAGCTGAATTTAACCCGGTAGCGCCCCTGGCGATCGGGGCGCGCCAGAGTGTCATTAAGATGAAGGCCGGAGATTCGCGCCGGTACCGTGCCCGCAATAACGGGACGTGCGATCCGTTCGGGTCGCCACGCCACGCGTGCGCTGAAGGGAATGCCGCTTAACTCAGCCAGGAAAGGCGTATTACGACCTCCACGACAGTTCAGGCTCACCACCAGCATGCCATCTGCAAAAGAGCTGGGATGTTCCCCGATAATTCCCACCACCCTACCGGGTAACAGCGCGGGATCATCAACCTGTGCGGCGAGCCGGATGCGCTGACATAAATGGCGCTCATGACGAATACGGGCGAAAAACCAGGCCGTTTCGGCTTCGCCACCCTGCATACTTGCCCAGCGATCGCCTTCGCCGTGATGAATATCGCCGTAATGGTAATCACGGCCGCGAGTGAAAGGCGCTTCATTCCCCATATCCGCAAAGGATTCCAGGGCGGTGAGGCGTTGGATGCGGTAGTCATAGTCGCGGGTGTGAACCGCCGCAGGCACCACCGACGCAGAGCTGGTCATATTGCGGATGGTCAGGTGCTGCCCCGACATACCAGCCTGGGGTAACGCGATGATTTTATGACCAAAAATGTACCGTGACGGCATATCGCCAAAAACCATGACCGTTAAATGGCTGGTCGTTTCATGTGGCTCAAAGCGAAACCAAATCCCCACTTCAGACAACAGACGCAGAATGAAATGCAAGTCGGTTTCCCCCCACTGGACAATCATTTCACGCTCGGGGTAAGTCCAGCACAGGCCATCCATATCGATTTCATAGCCATGCATACCGTGCGACTTGAGCACACGGCAAACCAGTTCAGGCACGGCGAGATTCTGAAAAATGGCAAAACGACGGGTATGAGCGAGCAAAGAGAGGGGATGTTCAAGCGTGATTTCGTATAGCGCTTCATCGCGGCTGGCAGCGACACGCGCCATACCGGTTATCACACCATTGATTTCGCGTTGTTCTTGCCACTGAGTCTCGGGGGGATTGCCATCTGTGGGAGCGCGGATCCTGAACGAGGCCTTTTTCATCACCAGACTATCAGGCGGGATATCACGATCTTCAGAGCAAAAACGGATCGCATAACGCCACGGTTGGCTGAGTGCCTCCTCCCCCGTAAACGATTCAACATCGGCATAAACATCTTTATTTTCAAAGCATAACAGGTAACGATTGCGCGAACTCTTCCGATTATCCTCACGGAAATTTGTGTTAGTTAACATGCTTTCTCTCCCTGAAAGTCAGTTCACAACATTTAATTTCGGGAGAGAATAGTCAACACAGGTGATTTAGTGAACAAATACCTGTCAGTTTTGCGGCATAACACCAATTTTGGCGGGCGGCTTTGCTACGATAACGCGGCCTTCACCGCATCCTGGGCATGAATCAGCGTGGTATCGAACAGCGGCACGCTGGCATCCTCCGGCTTCACCAGCAAGGTGATCTCCGTGCAGCCGAGAATAATGGCTTCCGCCCCGTCAGCCACCAGCTGCGCAATAATCTCGCGATACCGCGCGCGTGACTCATCACGAATGATCCCCAGACACAGCTCCTGATAAATGATGTCATGCACCACCTTGCGCTGCGCGGCGGCGGGCACCCGCACCTCAATACCGTACTCCTGTTGCAGGCGTCCTTTGTAGAACGCCTGTTCCATAGTAAAGGCCGTCGCCAGCAATCCGACGCGTTTCACGCCTGACTGACGGATACGCTCCGCCGTAGCATCAGCAATATGCAGCAGCGGAATATTTACCGCCGCCGTAATTTGCCCGGCAACCTTATGCATGGTGTTG
Organism: Pantoea phytobeneficialis; assembly: GCF_009728735.1. NCBI lineage: Bacteria > Pseudomonadati > Pseudomonadota > Gammaproteobacteria > Enterobacterales > Erwiniaceae > Pantoea > Pantoea phytobeneficialis. The sequence goes on along the minus strand of NZ_CP024637.1, from coordinate 91,423 downwards.
GTACAGAGCACGATGAAATCCGCTCCACCCCGCTCAAGGCTGACTGCCGCTGCCGCCAGAATCTCTCCGGCTTTTTGCCACTCACCGGCAACCTGTAATTGCTCGATTTCGTGAAAATCAACGCTGTACATCAGGCTGCGTGCCGAGTGCAATCCACCCAACTGCTGCTTTACCTGTTCATTGATGATGCGATAATAGAGCGCCGTCGATTCCCAGCTCATTCCGCCAATCAGGCCGATCAGTTTCATTCTGTGTCCTTTATCCTTTCCGGCCAGCGTGCCGTCGGAAACAACGATAACCGAATATTGAACAAATGGAACAGTGGAGCAAATAACGCACGTTCCTGCATGGCACCCGCTTCCAGGCCGAGTAATAAATGATTCAGCTCCATCAGCAAGGCTGGCTGCGGCTGCGTCTGCAATGATTTCAGGCGCAGCTTAAGGAACTGGCTTAACTCATGGAACATTGCGCCACTATCGATGTGATGCGTCGCCAGTAGCGCCTGATGCCGTACGTAAAAGTCATAGCAATTGGCTCCCAGCCAGGCTTCAGCAATCAGGTTGCCACCGGACACCAGATCCGGCACCGGATCAACCCGCTTACGTGGCAGGATCACGTTGACCTTATCCAGCGTACGCGCCACGAACTGCTGTCGCATCGACATCGTCACGCCATCCAGCCGCATCGTGGTGATAAATTGCAGCAGCTCACGAATGCCCTTACGTACCGCGCGCTTCGCCGTCCAGGAGGGACGTTTATTACGGATTAAGGCGGTGATCACCACGCCAATCACAATCCCTACCATCGTCGACAGCACCGCATTCACTATAAGCAGTAAGTCAGGTTTGAAGTGGTGACTCATCCCGATAAAACCCGGTATTTGGGTCGCCACAATCAGGCCAATCAGGTTGGTGGAGGGATTGGCAATCACCAGCCCCAACGCCAGTAATCCTGGAGCCAGACAGATCACCAAGGCTTCAAACGTCACCGCCTGTGGAATGAGAAAGACGATATACATCAGGCTGATCGCCACCGCGATGATCACCCCCTTAAGGAACAGCTTCATCGGAGCAATCGGGCTATCCATGCCGGCAAAGAATGAGCAAAGTACCGCCGCCATCATCGGCGCAGTCGAACCATCGACCCAGCCGCTGCCAATCCAAAACAGGCAGGTGGCGAAGGTGGCGGTAAAGGCGGTGAAAGAGGAGAGTAACAATAAGCCTTTGTCGATATGGCGGTGGCTGCGCACCACGGTTTTCCCCGGTTTCACCGTTGGTGTCCACTCACTGACACGCTCACTGACGCTGTGGTAGGCATTGGCAATACGGACAAAATTCAGCAAACGCTCCAGCAATCCCAGCAGCAAAATGCTTTCTTCGCTGTTAAGCCGGCCCTCCTCCCACGCCAGTTTGAGTTGTTCCTGCGCCGCCAGCAAATGGTCATGCACCGGTTGGTCTTCTGCACCGTTCAGCCAGACGAGAAATTGCTGAAACGCCTGCGCCACATACTCGGGGAAAAGAATTTGCTGCTGTGCCAGCAAGTTAAGCCGTGACTCAATCGCCGTTAGTGTCGGGATCAGATATGAAAGATGTTGATACTGCACGCTTACCAGACGCACCAGACGGCGCGCCGCATCGCCTTCATAAACACAGTGAGTAATCAGCGTCTCCACATTGAGGGGATAGTTAGCCATCTGAATCAGGATGCCTTCCCGCTCAAGCGCCTTATCATTAGGTGTCGATGTCACCAGTTCGCTGCATAGCTTGCGCGCATTTTGATACCACTGGCTGACACTCTGCTCCAGCAGATGGCGCATTGATACCGGCATGATCAGACGATGCACCAGGCTACTGCACACAATTGCGACGGTGATTTCCTCGATACGTGAAATCACGGTGTAGGTGATCGATGCCGGTGAAGTGACATCGGGAAATCCCATAATGGCGGCGCTGTAGCCCGCCAGCATAAAGACATAACTTTTTGGCGTCCGGTCATGCAGCGAGAGATAGAGACACACCGCCACCCACAGCGAGATGCACAGGCTGAACAGCATCGGTTCCTGTACCGTCATTGGATAGATCAACAGCGTGAATAACCCGCCCAGCACCGTTCCCATAAAGCGGAAGATGGATTTGGACACCGTCGAAGCAGAATAGAGCTGCGAGGCGACATACACGGTGGTCAACGACCAGGCCGGTTTATCGAGATTGAGTTCCAGAGCAATGTAAAAAGCCAGAAAGGCGGCAAGACAAGTTTTGGCAGAAAACAGCACTGCACTTTGAGAAAGCCACTTCATAAAGCAAAAAAGACCTTGAGCAGGCACGGATAAGCGTATCCTGGCAGAAGCCTGGGAGGAAGGCATTTTGATTTGTTATACAAATTATTACCGTGCTAATTATATGGGCATCTATGGAAATTTCAGCCGCCATTTTCACCCGACAACTGATTACAGTGAATGGCGCAAAATTCGAAATAAAGTTATAAGCGATCGAAAATCGTTATTTATTGGTTATATATGCGCTTTGCTATGGTGGTAAAAAAAACCACGCGAGAACAATGATGAAACGTAAAACGCATTTATTAAGCACGCTGGCGTTAAGCCTTGGTCTGCTTTCCGCGCACAGCTTTGCTGCCAACCCGGAAACCGTCAACATCGGTTATCAGAAAGCCAATATCTTTGCGTTGCTGAAATATCGCGGCACGCTGGATGAAACCCTGAAAAAGGAAGGCATTAACGTTCGCTGGATTGAGTTTCCTGCCGGGCCGCAAATGCTGGAAGGTCTGAATGTCGGTAGCATCGATCTGGCGGCGACCGGGGACGCCCCTCCCGCTTTTGCTCAGGCGGCAAAGGCCGATCTGATCTATCTCGCCCACTCCCCTGCTAACCCGAAAACCGAAGCCATCGTGGTGCCGCAAGATTCCCCGATTCACAACGTTGCCGATCTCAAAGGAAAGCGAGTAGGTCTGAATAAGGGTTCGGACGTCAATTATCTGCTGGTTAAAGCGCTGGAAGATGCCGGGCTGAACTATAAAGACATCACTCCGGTGTACCTGCCACCGGCTGATGCTCGCGCAGCCTTCCAAAAGGGTGCCATTGACGCCTGGGTTATCTGGGACCCGTTCCTCGCCGAAGTTGAAGCACACACCGGCGCACGCCAGGTACGCAATGCCGAAGGTTTAGTGCCGCATTACACCTTCTACCTTGCCAGCCGTCGTTTTGCTGAGGAACATCCGCAAACCGCAAAACAGGTAGTGGATGAGTTAAGTAAACTGAGTGACTGGGCTAACCACCATCAGGACGATGCCGCCGCCATTCTGTCAAAATCGACCGGACTGGATAAGGCCATCTGGCAAACCACGCTGGCGCGTCTGCCGTATGGTGCACAACGCATGACGCCGCAGGTGTTTGATGAACAGCAGGCGCTGGCGGATACCTTTACGCGCGTTGGGTTGTTGCCGGTGAAGGTGGATGTACGCAGCGCCACCTGGTCGCTGGATAAGCAATAAAGATCTACATCGTAGCGGCACGATTTATCGCGCATTTTGTCAGCCAAAAGGTCAAAAGAGCGCGGTAAATCGTGCCGCTACGGGCAAAAGGGGCGCTTCACGCCCCCCATTCATTCTCCCCTGCCGATCTGCCAGATGGCGGTTGGCGATGTACCATTTACCTGCCAGTCACCGATATCACGCGCTTTGTAGATCACCGGATTATGTGATGCCACGGTGCGTGCATTACGCCAGTGGCGATCCAATGCTTTGCTTAAGCGAGTATCAGAAGCGCCTAACGCATTAAACAACTCAGTCGCGGCACGCGGCACCAGTTCGCTGGCGATCACCTGCGCCTGCCCGGCTTCCGCTTCTGCCAGGTCATTCACCTGTTTGAGATAAACCTCGTCACCGCTGATATGGGCCTCATATGCTGATTGCAGTGAATGTGCGGCACGGATCACCGTCGCCTCCACGGCAAAGGCGAGGCTGGTCACTTCACCCACCACCTGCAACACCTGCACATCCTGGCGTGAGGCACTGCCGTTGCTGTGACTGTAGATACGCTGGCGTGCCTTCACCCCCTGTGCCGCATCACGCGCGGCAGCTCGCGCAATCCCGGCCAGCGTCGCCAGCAGCACATGCTGGTAGAACGCGGTCTGGTAACGGAAACGCTCGGCAAAATCGAACACATGCTCCTGCTCAACGTGGGCATTAGCGAAACGGGTGGTGCCGCTACCGGTCAGACGCTGGCCGAAGCCATCCCAGTCATCTTCAAGGCTGACGCCGGGTTGATGCGTGTTGACCAGCGCTATCACATCCCCCTGATTGTCATTGCGCCGCGCATAGACATCAATCCAGTCGGCAAACAGGGTGCCGGTGCTATAAAATTTCTCGCCGTTCAGCGTCCAGCCCTTTTCACCTGGCGTGACGCGGGTGATGACATCCCCCAGTTTCACCGTACCAATCTCAGTCCAACCACTCCCCACCAGCTCACCATCAATAAAACGCCGGAACCAGCCATCGCGCGCCGGACTGTCCGGCTGATTGAGACGATCTTCGACGAAAGCAAAATGCGCGCGCAGCGCCTGCGGCAGATTCGAATCGGCTTCAGCCAGTTCAGTCAACAATTGGAACAGCTGCGGCAGCGAAGCGCCCCAACCGCCTTTTTCCTGCGGAATCCGCACCGTGCCAAAGCCCGCTTCTTTCAGCCAGGTCAGCGGTTCATCCGGCAACGTACGATGACGCTCACGGTCGGCTGCACCTGTGGCGATGCGTTCAAACACCGGGCGGAAATGTGCGGCCAGCCGCGCATAGTCAGTACCTGTAGCTAATAAGGTCATGGTTCACTCCTGATGGGAAAGATCATCGATATCGTGGCGGGTTGGCTCGTGACGCACCGCCAGCAGGAAGAAAATCGGGATGATGGCGCTGAGCGAAACCACCCAGAACATGTTGGTGCCAAGCGAGGCCTGAAGAATCGGCAGAATAAACAGCGCTAACGCACTACCGATACCCGACAGTGCACGGCTAAATCCGACGCCGGTAGCGCGAATCGACGTGGGATATGACAGCGCCGGATAGACCATCAACTGCGCGCCGGGGCCGAATCCTTCCGCAAACAGCCACAGACCGAGCATCAACACCGCAAACACAATGCCTGCCAGCGCTTCGGGATGACCAATCAAGGCCAGTGCGATCAGTGCGACAAACTGCAAGGCAAATCCGGCAATCGCCACATGGCGCGACGGATATTTCCACGCCAGGCGCATCCCCAGCAGGCCGCCGGTAAAGGCAAACAACGCATTCAGGCCCAGCGAGGCAGAAATGGTTTCAAACACCCCAGCCCCGAGGAACTGGGCCAGAATGGATGGCAGGAAGAAGGCGATGGCGGTGTATTCAAACGAGATGCAGATATTCATCACCCCGGCGACGATGGTGCGTTCACGCCACGGCTTCTGGAACAGCACGCGGAAACTGACTTTCGGTGCCGCAGAGGCCGGGGGCGTTTCGGGTTCCGCTTCATGGGCATGGATGCCGTAGGAATCACGCAGGATGCGCACCGCCGATTTCAGGTCCCCCTGATTAGCCGCCCATAACGGGGATTCATTCATAAACTTGCTACGCACCGCGATAATCAGCAGTGCAGGCACCGCGCCAAACAGCAACGAAGCTCGCCACAGCCAGTCGAGGTGTTCTTTCGGGAGCAGAAAGTAGAGAGCAAAGATCAGCAGGAAGCAGAGCGTCGAGGCGGCATACCACATCGGGCACCACGCAGCGAGCCGCGCGGCTTTATTGCCTTTCCCGGCAAATTTGGAGAATTCGGCCAGGTAGGACATCGCGACCGGCAGATCAATCCCCACGCCAATCCCCATCAGGAAACGGGCACCAATCAGTACCCAGACGTTGGGCGCTAACCCGGCGGCGATCGCCGACACCACGAAAAACAGCATGTCGGCCATAAATACCGAGTAGCGGCCATATTTGTCGGTAAGCCAGCCGCCGATCAGGTTGCCAACGATAGTGCCAACCATGATCGATGACGTGACCAGCCCGGTAATAAACGGCGAGATCTGGAATTCACGAACCACATCATCAATGCCGTAGGAAAGCGTGGTGAGATCGTAGGCGTCAAGAAATACGCCACCAAGCGCAAGAAACACAATCATGCGGGCATAGTTGTTTTTCTCACTGCGGGTATTGATCAGGCGCGCAACGTCGCTGACCGAACGGACCGGTTGCGAAACCGGCAGGGTGTTTTCTAAAGGGAGTGTGCTCATACCGCCTCACGGTGTTATTTGTTATGCAGGTGAGGTTGTTATAAGCGTTAACCGGACAGGACCAAAACAACAAATAGTGATATTTATTTGTTTTAAATCAATAAGATAAATAGAAATAACGCAAAAACCCAGGCACGCAGAACATGCCCGGGTGTATCAGCCATCGGCAGAGAATTAGTCGGCAGAAACCGGCACCAGAACCCCTTTTACCAGCGGATCATCCGTGGTCTTCAACCAGTGTTGCAGGCGCGGATCGGAGAAGGCTTGTTTCAGCTTTGCGATATTTTCCTGTGACAGATAAGGCGTACCGATCACCAGTTGTGATGCAAAGGTGCGCGGCGCAGGCGGGAACAGAATGCCTTTGTCACGCGGCACTTTTCCGGCATCAAACTGCGACACGTAACCAATGGCGGCATCCACCGAGTTCAGCGCACGCGGCATTGTCAGCAAATCCAGCTCCTTAAACACAAAGCCATGTGGATTACCGGTGATGTTTTTTAGTTTTGCCGTGCGTGGTTCCACGTTGGGATCGAGGGTGATTAATCCCTGACGCGCCAGCAGCCACAGCGCCTGGCCCTGGTTTGCGCCATCATCCGGCACCACAATGGTGGCCCCCTGCGGCAGCGCATCCACTGAACGGTAGCGGTCGGAGTAGATACCAAAGGCCCACTGGAACAGCGGTAACGTTGGCGTTAGCGCAAAATTATTCGCGTCCACCACCTGTTTCAGCCACCACTGATGCTGATACACCGTTGCCGCGTATTGTCCCTCTGCCACGGCGCGGTCAGCCTGCACCGGGTCTTGCACCCCGACCGCTTCCAGTTTCAGACCGTAATCCGCTGCGATATGGTCATTCACATACTCAATCAGCTTCTGCTCACCGGCCATCGCCGGTTCATAGTGAATTTTTAAGGTGGTGCCAAACACGACCGCCTGCGGTTGCTGGCTACGCCAGAACCCGGCCGCAGCGGCGGCGGCAACGACCACTATAATCAGCAGCAGCCACGGCCAGCGTCGGGTTTTACGTAACTCAAATTCTTGTGTTGTCATAGCGATGTCCCCTGAGGATGACGTAAAGCGGTAACCAAACGATCACCGAGAAACTGAATGGTTTGAATTAAGGCGACCAGTACCACGATGGTGGCGATCATGATGTGATTGTCGAAACGTTGATAGCCATACACCACGGCCAGATAGCCAATGCCACCGGCACCGATGGTGCCGGCAATCGCCGAGTATTCGATCATGGAGATCAGATTGAGGGTGATGGCGGCGACAATCGCTGGCAGTGCTTCGCTGAGTTGTGCCTGGCGGATGATTTGCCAGCGCGATCCCCCACAGACCAGCCCCACAGCGGTGACCTCCCCTGGTAACTCACGCAGGGCGTTATCCACCAGCCGTCCGAAAAACGGGATACCGGCGGCAATCATGGGCACCACCGCAGCCGGAATGCCGATAGTGGTGCCGGTTAACCAGAAGGTGAACGGGATAATCGCAGCCATCAACACCAGGAACGGTAGCGAGCGTCCCATGTTCACAATCCAGCTCAACACCCGGTTCACACCCCGATGAGGAAACAACCCGCGTGCGGAGGTGTTAAACAACACCACGCCCACCACCCCACCGCAGGTCACGACAAACAACATCACGATACCGACCATCAACACCGTTTCACCCAAAGCGGGTAGCATCAACGTGGGTATTTCCTTCCAGGGTGTATCCTGACTCATGACGGAGACGCTCATACCGCCTCCTTCAGCAACGGCGCACCCGCAGTGACGCGGCCAATCAACCCCAGTTGTTCCAGCTGCATCAGCAACTGCGACAAAGGAACACGTTCACGCTGGAAGTGAATGCCAACCTGCAAGCGTCCCAGTTGCAGGCCATTCACCTGCTCGATATGCGCTCCCAGTAGATCAATACGCAGCGCAAATTGCTGACTCAGGCGAGTCAGCCAGTCACTGGCGACCGGCACATCGGTGCGGTAGCTCAGTTGAAGTACCAGCTCTGACGAGGCCGGTTGTGGCGCCAGCGGCAGAAGTTGTTGTGCCAGGCGGGAATCAGGCTGCGCCAACAACTGCTTCACCACGCCGTAATGCACAATTTGCCCGTCACGAATTTCCGCCACCGCATCTGCCGCACGGCGTACCGCGTCCATTTCATGGGTAATTAACACAATCGCCAGCCGGTACTCGTCACGTAATTTACGCAGCAGGTCGAGGATGGTGACGGTGGCCTCGGGGTCAAGCCCGGATGTCGCTTCATCAGCCAGCAATACTGATGGCCGCAGCGCCAGCGCGCGGGCAATGCCAATGCGCTGACGTTGTCCACCAGAAAGCTGTGCCGGGAACGCCGAGGCTTTATGGCTCAGCCCGACGTGCTCCAGCAACTCCCCTACCCTCGCGGAGATGTCGCGTTCCACCACACCAAGATAACGCAGCGGCAAGGCGATATTTTCCCAGGCGGATTTGCGCTGCAACAACGCCGACGATTGAAACACGGTGCCGATCGCGCGTCGCTCGCGGCGCAGCACTTCACCACTCAGCCGGGAAAGGTCGTGGCCGTTGACGCGGATGCTTCCGGCACTCGGTTGTTCCAGCAGGCTAATGCATTTTGCCAGCGTCGACTTCCCTGCCCCGCTCGGTCCCACCACCGCCGTGATGTTGCCAGGCTGTACCTCAAGGTTGATAGACTTCAGCACGTCGGTCACGCGTCCGTCAGGTGCGCGATAGTGCTTACTCAATGCCTCGATCTCGATCATATGACCTCCTGCGGCACCGTCTGCACGCGATAACCCGCGCCAGGATGGGGTGCCTGCAACTGTGGCCCGGCCCGGAATAACTTCTCGCGCAGCGTGCCGCTGGCGTACTCTTTCTTAAATACGCCCCGCTTCTGCAATTCCGGAATCAGCAACTCGACCACATCTTCAAAGGTTTCATGCGTCAGCGCGTAAGCAAGGTTAAAACCATCGACATCGGTTTCTTCAACCCAGCTTTGTAACTCATCCGCTACCGTTGCGGCGCTTCCCACCAGTAGCGGGCCAAAGCCACCGATACCGACCCAATCAGCCAGCGCAGCCACGGTCCATTGACGGTCAGGATCGGCGGTGGAGAAGGTTTCCACTGCTGACTGGATGGCGTTGGTGTGCAGATACTTCAGCACCTGATCCGGCTGATACTGGCCGAAGTCGATGCCGGTCCAACCCGATACCAGTGCCAGCGCACCTTCGTAGCTCACCCAGTTTTTGTATTCCTGCCACTTCGCCTGCGCTGCTTTATCCGTTTCTCCGACGATGACCGTTTGCAGATTGAAGATCAGAATGCTGCGCGGATCGCGTCCCGCTTCTGCCGCGCGGCGGCGGATATCTGCCACGGTTTTCTTCAGCAGCACTTTGGACGGTGCCGCAACAAATACGCATTCGGCATGTTCGGCAGCGAACTGCTTCCCGCGGCTGGATGCCCCCGCCTGATACAACACCGGCGTACGCTGCGGTGACGGTTCGCACAGATGAATCCCCGGTACGCTGAAGAAAGTCCCCTGATGATTGATCGGATGGATTTTGCTGGGATCGCTGAAGATACGGCGCTCACGGTCACGTAACACCGCATCTGCTTCCCAACTGCCTTCCAGCAGTTTGTACACCACCTGGAGGTACTCATCGGCATAGTCGTAACGGCTGTCGTGATCGGTTTGCGCTTTGTGCCCGATATTGCGCGCGCCACTCTCCAGATATGAGGTGACAATGTTCCAGCCAATACGCCCTTTCGTCAGGTGATCAAGCGTCGACAGACGTCGGGCAAATGGATAAGGATGTTCAAACGACAGCGAGGCGGTCAGTCCAAATCCCAGATGCTCGGTCACCAGCGCCATCGGGGTAATCAACGCCAGCGGATCGTTCACTGGAACCTGCGTGGCCTGACGAATGGCGGCATCACCGTTACCGTTAAGCACATCGTAGATGCCTAATACATCAGCGATAAATAAGCCATCAAATTTGCCGCGTTCCAGCAAACGTGCCAAATCGACCCAATATTCCAGGTCCTTGTACTGCCACGAGCGGTCGCGCGGATGCGCCCACAACCCCGGTGACTGGTGTCCGACACAGTTCATATCAAAAGCATTCAGGCGTATTTCACGTTGCGATGGCATAGCAATCTCCATAGCGAGGCCGTGATCGCTGTGCGACCCGGCGTTCGTCAGTTAATTTTTAGGGGAATGTTGGGAAATCAGGGTGCTAAAGGGGGACATCGCTCCGCATGTTTGATATGCAGCGACAGGAGAATTTGGCGTGCCACCTCAGCGGCATGATCGGCAACCTGCGGCAATCCCATCAGTTCGCCAAAACGCGCCCTGGCGGCTGGGCCAACCACAAATACATTTTGGCTTGGCTGACCGGATCGCGTCAGCGTGTGGGAATGGCGATCGACGTCAATACCAAAACCTAACGCATCGGCGCGGATGAAGCCTTGTTGACTGAGCGACAGCAGTAACGGTTGGCTGGCGGTTAGCGCTTCATGGCCGGGCCCCGTGGTGACGATAAGATGGTCGAGCGGGTGGTGTTCTGTCGCCCCGTCACGGGTATGCAACGTAATATCAAGCTGGTCGCCACGGGATGCGATGGCCGCGAGACGGGCCGCCAGCACGCGCAGCGTTCCCGCCTGTTGACGTTGCGTGATCTCTGCCGCCACCTGTGGCGCAATGCGATAACGATGCACATCCCACCACGACCGCAAATGACGGACAAAACGCTGTTGTTCACGCAATGACAGCGACTGCCAGATGCTTTGCCCCTGCGCGCGCACTTCATCCAGCACACGCTGCCACGGCAATTGCTGCTCTGCGGCGCGCGCGACCTCCGCCCGAATATGATGCAACCACAGACGCGTGCTGGGTTGGGGTTGCGGTGCCAGCGTCCACTCGGGCCATTCACCGCTCAGGTTGGCGCGTGACAGCTGCCCACGCCGGGAGAAGGCTAATAACGGGCCACGATGCTGTCGTGTTGCCAGTGAGGCCACCACATCGGCCATACTCAGACCGGTGCCGATAATCGCCACCGAGGCGTGGCTGTCGATGTTATCAAGCACGCCTGGTTGCCACGGATTGGCAATCAGCGCCGGGTGTGCGGAGAAAGGCAGGAGCGCCCTCGGCAGTGAAGGCGGCGGATGGCTGATTGCCAGCGCCAACACATTGCCTTCAAGCGTTTCACCGTTGCTCAGCAGCAACTGTTGCCCTTCCCAGGCGAGAGCGCTGGCCTGGATATGGCGTAAGGTCACCTGCGGGTGCTGTAGTACAGCCTGGGCAAACAGTTCGGCGAGGTAACGACCAAACATGCCACGCTGTGGATACACCGCGCCATCGGCACAATGGGCTACTGAATCCAGTGAACATTCCGGCTGCTGCCGATACCAGCGATCAAATGCCCCCTGCTCATCCCCGCTAAGTTGCATACGTGACGCCGGGACATTGATGCGATGCGCAGGTTCTTGCGTTGAATAGGCTACCCCTGCCCCCAGCGTCTGACGAGGTTCCACCACCGTAACGCGTAATGGCGCTGTCGCGTTACGGGCAAGATGAATCGCCAGCGCTGTGCCGCTGAATCCACCACCCACAATCATCACATGGGGTATCTGCATCGCCCGATCCTCACTGCGTGTCTTCAGCATCAGCTGGCGCTCGCCTGTTTGGTTGGCCGTTTGTCACCACCAATGGTTTCACCAAACGGGCCGGTATTAACGCTGCGGGCGCGTTGTTGCTGCCCGTGCGCCAGCGGCAGCAACGGTAAGAGTAACTCTGCCACACGATGCGCTTCTTCGAGATGCGGATAGCCTGAAAGGATGAAGTTGGTCACGCCCAACGCCTGATATTCGCGAATGCGGGCAGCGACCTGCTCCGGACTGCCGACCAACGCCGTCCCTGCCCCACCACGAACCAGCCCGACTCCCGCCCACAGATTAGGAGCAATGTAGAGATTGTCACGCGAACCTTTATGCAATGCGCTCATCCGCGCTTGCCCGGCTGAATCCATACGGGCAAAAATTTTCTGCGCCTGCGCAATCGTCTCTTCATCAAGGTGCGCAATCAGTTTATCTGCGGCCGCTTTGGCCTCTTCTTCCGTCTCACGTACGATGACATGCAGACGAATACCGTATTCCAGCTTACGTCCGTGTGCTTCTGCCCGCGCGCGTACTACCGCCAGCTTCTCTGCAACCTGCGCCGGGGGTTCACCCCAGGTGAGATAGGTATCAATTTGCTGTGCCGCAACATCAATGGCAGCATCGGATGAACCGCCAAAGTACAGCGGTGGACCATTTTCCTGTACCGGTGGGAACAATACCTCAGCACCTTCAACGTGAATATGCTGCCCCTTATAGTCAACCTTTTCGCCACGCAGCAGACGGCTGTAGACGTCCAGAAATTCTTTAGTCACCTCATAACGTTCACTGTGACTGAGGAAAATGCCATCCCCTTTGTTTTCTACCGGGTCACCGCCCGTCACCACATTAATCAGCAGGCGACCGTCGGAGAGGCGGTCCAGCGTGCTGGCCATACGTGCGGCCAGGGTCGGTGGCTGCAATCCCGGACGCACCGCAACCAGATAGCGTAACCGCTTCGTTAACGGTGCCAACGCCGAAGCAACCAGCCAGGAGTCCTCACAGCTTTTTCCCGTGGGGATCAGCACGCCATAAAACCCGAGGTTATCCGCCGCCAGTGCGACTTGCTGTAAGTAACCTAAATCAACCGGTCGCCCACCCTCCGTCGTGCCAAGGTAGCGCCCATCACCATGTGTAGGAAGGAACCAGAAGACATTGATGTTCTCATTTGAGGAATCAGCCATTATGCATTTCCTATATAACTTTATTAAAAAATGATCATTTCACTTCATTTATTTAGTTATATAGCCGTTAGCGAAATGCGTGCCAATTTCTCATCTTCACTAAACGCCGATATATCAGTAGGTTGATGGTGTTTAGCGTTCGTTATCTGTTGCATTCGCAACTTTGCTTCAACAGCATTTGCTGCATTTGCAACTTCTTATGCTTTTTTCCTACTGTTCATAGTGAATGTGCTTGTATAGCGTGAGGATACGCTTGCACAAGGATATTCATCATGTTGACACCCTATGCTGATTTTGCGGATTCTCCCCGTTTAGTCGATCCAGCCTCTCGCGCATTTCAATCTTTACTCGACAAGTTTGCCCCAACGGATGCCACCGTGCTGATTGCGGGTGAGACCGGTACCGGTAAAGAAGTGGTAGCCCGCTATCTGCATCATCATAGTACTCGCCGACATGGCCCTTTCCTGGCGGTGAACTGCGGCGCATTAACGGAGAGTCTGGCAGAAGCCGAGTTGTTTGGGCATGAGAAAGGGGCGTTCACCGGTGCCACTCAGGCACATCCAGGCTGGTTTGAGTCAGCCCAGGGCGGCACGTTGTTACTGGATGAGATTGGAGAACTCAGTCTGCCATTGCAGGTAAAACTGCTGCGCGTATTGCAGGAACGCGAAATTACCCGTGTCGGTTCGCGCAAACCCATAAAAGTTGATGTCAGAGTGATTGCTGCAACTCACGTCGATCTGGCTCAGGCCATCCGGGAACGTCGGTTCCGTGAAGATCTGTTTTATCGTCTCAACATCGCTGTTGTCCCCTTACCTCCTTTACGGCAACGACGTGAAGACATACCCGTACTGGCACAACATTTTCTGGCGCTGTATTCCCGCCGTCTGGGACGCCCGGCACGGCGTCTGTCTCCTGATGCGCTCGAAGCCCTGATGCAGTACAACTGGCCCGGCAACATCCGAGAACTGGAGAACACGCTGCATAATGCGGTCCTGCTCAGTCGTGAGGAGACCTTAACCCCTGCGCAATTACGTCTTGCTGGTTACAGTGAACATCGGCTGAGTGATGTTCAGGACTCCACCCTTGATAGTTTTCTACGTCAGTATTTGACGTCTGAATCTAATCAACTGTTCGATCGCGTGGTGCAAAGCCTGATTAATAACGCGCTGGAGCTTGCCGATAATAACCAAACCCAGGCAGCAACATTATTAGGTATTAGCCGCCATACTTTACGCACCCATCTGGCTAATCAGGGTGTCATTAAAGGACGTCGTAAAACCGTATCAGTCACCCCAGGCCAGGCTGTCTCAGCAGCGCAAGGAGAACGCGAGCTCCGCATCGGATATCAAAAGTTTGGCAATCTTGGCGTATTAAAAGCACGCCAGAGCCTGGAACAATGCTTTGCACAGCAAGGCGTGAGTGTGCTCTGGAGTGAGTTTCCTGCTGGCCCACAACTGCTTTATGCTCTGCAAAACAACGAAATTGATTTTGGCACCACCGGTGAAGTACCGCCAATTTTTGCTCAGGCGAGCGGCAATGCGGTGACCTATATCGCCTGGGAACCGCCTGCACCAAGCAGCGTCGGCATCGTCGTCCCGCTTGAAAGTGATATCACGACATTGGCCGATCTAAGAGGAAAACGGATTTCTGTCAATAAAGGTTCAAACGTGCACTGGCTGTTGTTGCAGTTGCTGGATGAAGCAGGCATTGGCCTTGATGAGATAAAAGTGGTGTATGCACCGCCCAAATATCCGTTGACGGTCAGTGATTATCTCTCCGTTGACGCCTGGATGATGTGGGACCCGCTACTCAGCGCAGCAGAGAATAATCCGGCATTGCGCGTCATCGCTAATGGCGAAGGGCGTGTCAGCAATCATCAATTCTATTTGGCCCGTCGTGATTACGTTCAGCAGCATGATGATATCGTGCATCAGTTAGTGGAAGCGTTGCAACAGACTGGACAGTTCATCGCTAGTCGCAGGCATCAGGCAGCGATGCTACTGGCGCAGGAACTGGGTCTGGAAACCGATGCCGTCGAGCGCGCCTTATCACGCCGCAGCCATCAAACCCGATCAATGGCATTCGAGGTGATTAAACAGCAGCAGGCTATCGCCGACCGCTTTTATGCTCTGGGCTTAATCAATAAACCCGTTCGTGTCAGAGAGGCTGTCTGGCAGTTTTCTTCGGGGTTACGTTTACTGGCGTAATATCATCTGGCGAGCTGAGCGAGCAGGGCGCTCGGCAAAGTTATCCACCTTTTCTGTGGATAAACTATTGAATATCATTTGGCTAATGAAGGCATTGTCTGACGGCGACAGGTTGATGTGAGCTGCAACCCTGGCGATTTCAGGCTGAAATCGTTTTAAAAAAACGATGATATTCAAAGAGATAATGATGAAATCGCTGTGGCGAGGTTCAATGATTTCATCTTTCCCATCGTGGCTATACGCCAAATCCAACCTTTTTCTGCTTTATGTTGCTATCGGTTAATCCTGCACCAGGCCAGCTGATTTTATGGCGTAAAGACATTGCTGCGAGGCTGAAATTATGGCGATTTCAGCCTGAAATTTACCACGGCATTATCGGAATTTCATGAGGTTAGCGATGAAATCAGGCTGGCGAGGAGCAAAAAAAACCGCCCGAAGGCGGCGTAGCTTACTGATTGAGGTATTTGTTGAGGGTTTCGTTTATCACCCGATCAAGTTCGTCCTGCAACTCTTTTGACTGGCGATTAAATTCATAGCTGAACATGCGACCTCGTGTTTTTTTACGCGCGAAACGGTCTTTGTCGGCAAAGGTCCAGAGCGCGGCAGCAACCACTTTATCTTTTGCCGGTGACTGTACCAGCGTCTGGCTTCCATTACGCACCAACCGTAAAATGCCGTTCTTCACTTCATCTTCCGCCAGCCCATCACGCGCACAGACAGTATCGACATCCATACCTATCGCTTCAATCAGAGCCTCAACCGTCTGCCCGGTTTCCTGGAGCTTCTCATAAGCCTGCAACAAGGATTTATAGTCGGGATAGGTCAGTTCGGAATGATTGGGAAACAGCGTAATTAAATCTGCCGGAACACTCGCCGCCTGCAACGCACGGGTCACTTTAGCCTGCGACAATCCTTCACTCTGCGCGATTTCTTTTTGCGACAGGCCGCCGTCCTTCAGCGCCATCAGACGCATACCCACTTCACGCAGATTATGTTCGCGTGCAGTTTGAATATCCTGCGCCAGGCGACGGGCTTCTTCAGCACTGATAGCCGCATCAGTTACCAGGACGTCAAGGCCAGTTTTACAATGCAATGCCGCAGCACGACGCCGTGACCCATCAAGAATCTCGATGCGGTCATCACGCTGCACGCCAATTGCCGGAAAGAACTGCTGGAGTTTGATAGTACGGATAATGTCACGCAGTGATTCAGGGGTGAGTCCCGCCTGGTCGCGACCATTAGTTTCCATCACCACATAGGTTCTTTCTTCAATCTCTTTCGCTGCAATACGTTCCAGGGTGAACTGGGCGCGCTTGCCTGTCGACAGGATAAAAGTTTGAGAGTGGCCTTCTGATGTTTCTTCTGTTTGCAACGGTGTCTGGCTGAATGTTCTGCCAATCGTAATGCGTTTTGCGCTCATAGTAACCTCAGTTCAGGCGAATAAATTCAATACGGTCAAACACGGCTTTGGCGAAATCTTCCGCCGCTGAACGCGCATTCTTTAAGGCTTCGCTGCTGCCAACATAGGTAGAAGGATTGGCCGAAATAACGGTGTCAAAGGACTCACCACAGCGCTCAAAACCATCCAGTCGCGGCAATGCCGCATCCAGCATGTCACCGCCAAAGATTTCTTTCGCGAGACTGTGGCATAACTTATGGTCGGCCTTATTGGACAACTTCGACATGAAGCCAATATTGCCTTGTAAGCGGCAGCTGGCCCCGGAATCTTCAATGATGCCAATCAGCTCCGGCAGGCGCGTCAAATACTTCAACGTAGAGTGAAAATCGACCTGGGCTGGTGGTACGGGTGTCATTAGCAAATCAGACGCCGCAATGGCGTTCTTCAGGAAAGCATCGAGATGCGGGCCACTATCAATAAAGATGAAATCATAATCCTTCTTCAGCTTAACGATGACGTTCTCGTATAACACCGAATGTACATTGTGCTGAGGCAAATGCTCGGCGCAGAGTTCATCCCAGCGTGAAGCAATAAAGGCATCATCAATTGAAGCGGGCAGCACATCTACACCCGGAATGATGGAGGGCACAACAAACTCGTTCAACAGTTCTTCACGGCTGACATTCTGCAACATCGCCTGCGCGGCTGTAGCCTCCACCAGACCAACAGATCGTTCATGATTGAGAAACATGGTCGCGGAGGATTGCGGATCGAGGTCAATAACCAGAATGCGTAAATCTTCAAACAGCAAATGCGGGTGGGCGCGTAATGCGTGTGCCAAAGAAACGGTTGAGACGGTTTTCGATACACCACCTTTCAGGTTGCCCACAAATAACGTGAAAGCATCTGCGTGGCGGTCACGGTACTTGGGTACACCACGATGGTGGTAAATATCGATGATGTTTTGAATTGACATGGCATATTTGGTTGAACTGCCCGCCGCGCGCTTATCAAAGGGATAGCCGTTTTCTTCCATCTCATTGACAGCATAATCAACACTGGCTCGCGTTAACTTTGGCAGTTTTGCCAGCGCTGCTTTCGCGTAAACCTGGTAAAAGGTGTTTTCCTGCAATTCTTCTTTCTGTGCCTGGATCTGTTCCGTCAGACTCATCAGCATTCTCTCAGAACGCTGAGCAACCTTCAGAACTTGCTTTTCATCGTTAGCCATAGTTGCTCCACATATGTAGGATTTATGACTTTATACCGAAATCCTGCACATCAGGCAAATATATCTCATCTAATCAGAAAGAATTGATACTGATGAAACTCCTTGAGGAAGAAGGGTGTTTGAAGGGATGTTCACTGTAATCAGTGCTGCAAAATTAGCCTCATCGGTCTGTTGTGTAAATCATGAGCTGAACACTTTTCGAGCCATCCCGCAAACATTCACTGTAATCAGTGCAAAGAAGGGAAGATTGATTGAGTCTGATCTGGAACGATAAAAATCTCAGGAGCGGAGCAGGGCATTAACGTTCACTGTAGTCAGTTAGAGTTGTCGATATCGCCTGCAAAGATTCACTGCAATCAGCATTACATTCACTGTAATCAGTAAATGGGGGAAGAACATTCACTGTAATCAGTACTCATCTCCTGACCAAACTGGATTGTGGTAGTTCCAAGCGGAAGTGGCTGGCATAAACATTCACTGTAATCAGCAAAAAGCACTACTGATTTACGTTACACGGATAAATGTTCACTGTAATCAGTAACATCAGGCAAAGAAACACCAGGGTGTTCACTATAGTCAGTAGAACAATCGAACTACAGATGAAAACATTCACTGTAATCAGAAAATATTGCGCAACCCTTATTCAATATTCACTGTAATCAGCAGAACGCCAGTTCGCTCACCTGGAAAACGTTCACTGTAGTCAGTGAGTCACTTCAAATGCTGAATCGACGACCGGCTTTAAATAGAGAGCATAGTGTCTGCCAGTTAAATGCCACAGAATCCAGCGTGTTGACATCAATTCGTGGCGGCGCGATTTATCGCGCTCTTTTACCTTTGGTGTTAAAAAAACGCGCGATAAATCGCGCCGCTACGGAATGTGCCTTGAGTTAATCGTGTTATGAAACAGGGAGCAGGGAGCAGGGAGCAGGGAGCAGGGAGCAGGGAGCAGGGAGCAGGTGAATAATAACATTCACTGTAATCAGTAAAATCGCACGGGTGATTTGCCGGGCGAGAACAACATCGTTACCTGATACCTCATACAAAGATTCACTGTAATATGTAGATGGGGAGTGGGTAAAAGTCATCACAGCTGTTCACTGTAATCAGTATCCAATAGCGAGCCTGCCACAACATAACGTTCACTATATTCAGTAACGCAACCCCGGCTTAAGAGACTAACGTTCACTGTAATCAGAAAGAGGGAGCAACAAAGACCAGGTTGGATCATTCACTGTAATCAGTAAGAGGTAGCCAGATAGAACGTGAGCAAGGTTCACTGTACTCAGTAAAACGCTCAGAATAAGTGCGGGTTGTTCAAAAGGGGAGCGAATCCGGAACGAATTTAAGCCAGAATTCACTGTAATCGGTGACAGCGTGACGTTGGGCTTTGATGCAACATTTCGGGCGTAAGCTCTCCCTCAAATCATCCACTGTAGTCAGTAAAATGGGGCAATCATTCACTGTAATCAGCAGACGTGACCAACCCTGTCACTTTTTATCCTCTACAAAGTCGCAAACTACCGATTACAGTGAACCCTTCATTAAATCTCAGATAAAATAATTTAAAATCAGTTAGATAAATATAAACATTCACTGCAATCAGTACATGAGATAAGCAGCTTACATTCACTATAACGAGTAATGTCTGCCTTACTTCAAACGTTCACTGTAATCAGTATCCCCCTATAAAAAGGGCGTATCTGAGACGCTTAAAAAGCAAATGTAAGTGCTTACTATCAATAAAATCCTTGTAATAGGCTTGTCGAAAACGAGAACTATCAAAACTGTGTAGCAAAACGAAGCGTGATTGCTGATTACAGTGAACGTGACTGATTACAGTGAACAACAGGGCTGGCTACAGATTGCAGTGAATGATACAGGAGAGAGTCAGTGTCACTTTTACGCTAAAAGTGACACTGCAACATGCGAATGGCTGACTACAGTGAACATTGAAATTCAGTCTTCAAAATCCAAATCTTCCAGAGAGTCGATACTCTCCAGATTACTGATTCCGTCCAGTTTTGGGGTTCGACTGTGGATAATGAAAAACACAGAGCGCCCACGCTTCACTTCGGAATAGTCGAGATAACCAATCTCCTTCAACTGCTCCATCGCGCGACGAACCACATGGTTTTGTGTCGTGGTTTTAGAACCCAGGTTTAAACGCATACGCAGACGCGCCAGCGAAATAGGGGCAGGGTTAGTTGGCAGACTCTCCAGATAGGTATACAGCGCCTGAGCAGATTCCTTACGCTTAAGCCGCGAGATAGCACGCAGTTGCAGCAGAACCTTATGATCGAAGTTATACAGTTCGAATAACTTAGGATCCGCCTGAATACGCACCACATCCTTCTCACGATCGTAATAGGCCGATTGCACCAGATGGGTGTGATAAGCCTTACCATTACCTTCAAAGGAAAGGGTATTGGTGGCGATACGACGTAATGAGGCGTCAAGACGCTTACGCAGGGCCGCTGAGGAGTTCGCCGAAGGAATGCCACACATTTTAACGAAATCAATAAACGGCAACGTCACCGTGTCGCCTTTTGACGGATAGCGTGAGAATGACTGGATGATCCCGGCCCAGGTTTTGAAATCGTTATCCATATCCAGCCTGGCACCGGTGATGGTAATCTTTTCATAACCTTCAGCTTTCACCAACGAGAGGTTCTTCAGCTCTTTGGTCGCATCGGTGGAGGCCATTGCGCCTGATTTACCGCGTGCAGTTGACTTCAATGTCGGAACGAACAGTCCAAGGCGCATTAACGCCACCGGTTGTACGGTGTTATTTTTGTTAGGGTGGAGCTGAATAACTTCACCGCTGTTTTTTGTCACCGACAGAAAAGGTTCAAGTAACGCCTTGTTTTCACTCTCTTTATCTGCCATAGCCTGAGATCTTCATTCTGTGGATGAAAAGGATCGGTTTCTGATTACAGTGAACATTAACACTGTTTATAGTGAACATTCTACTGGCTATAGTGAATAAAGTGCTGATTACAGTGAATACTTTGCTGATTATAGTGAACACGATCACCTTCTCAGCCCTTGTCGGGTGCGGCCTGCGACGATCCGGGATCTCTTAGGATCTCTTTAAGATCTATCTATGATCTTTCTTAGAGATCTAATCACTGTATAACTGAATAACTCTCAGAAAAATCCGCTGCATAGCAGACCAATCGCATATTCAGAAGCTGCAATGCCAGGACGATATATTCAGGATCTAAACATTAGCGCGCTGCAAGCGACACTTCATCGTATTCATTTGCAGAGAAGAACTTCCTCATTAATATTCATTTTTCATCACTCCCGCCCAGGCGTAAGGTGGTTGCCAATCACCAGACAAACTTACGATGAAGGCACTTATGACTGACAATGTAATCTCACGCAATCCCACCAACGGCGAGATCCTTGCAAACTGGCCGCTGCAAAACCCTGCTGAACTGGAAACGGCATTACAACAAAGCGCTCAGGCCTTCAGCCAGTGGCGTAATACCAGCATGGAACAGCGCGTGAAAGTCCTGCGTCAGCTTGGCGAGCAAATTCGTCAGCGCCAGGACGAACTGGCGAGAATGGCAACGCTCGAAATGGGCAAACCGATTGCGCAAGCGCGTGCTGAAGTCCTGAAATGCGCCAACCTGTGTGACTGGTATGCTGAGCAAGGCCCGGCAATGCTGGCAGACAAACCTACGCTGGTGGAAAACCAACAGGCATGGCAGGCATTTCGTCCATTGGGTGTGATCCTGGCGGTGATGCCGTGGAACTTCCCTTACTGGCAGGTTCTGCGTGGAGCCGTCAGCATGTTACTGGCAGGAAACACCTACCTGTTGAAACATGCACCCAGCGTAATGGGTTGTGCCAATCTGATCACCAGCCTGTTTGATGCGACCGATTTGCCTGAAGGAGCCTTCACTGTCATTAACGTGGATAACGATGGCGTCTCCATCGCCATCAAAGATCCACGTATCGCTGCGGTGGCGGTCACCGGCAGCGTACGTGCCGGGGGAGCTATTGCAGCACAAGCCGGAGCTGCACTGAAAAAAACCGTGCTGGAATTGGGTGGTGCGGATCCCTTTATCGTCCTTGCCGATGCTGATCTGGATGCCGCAGTGGCCTCAGCGGTCACAGGACGCTACCAGAACACCGGACAGGTGTGTATGGCAGCCAAACGCTTCATCATCGAAGAAAGTGTCTCACAAGCCTTTGAGGCGCGTTTTAGCGCAGCGGTACAGGCACTGAAAATCGGTGATCCGCTGGAGGAGACAACCTATATCGGACCGATGGCGCGTTACGACCTGCGTGATGAGCTGGATCGACAGGTACAGCAAAGCATCTCTGAAGGTGCACGCGTGGTGCTGGGTGGCCATAAAATTGAAGGAGTGGGTAACTACTATGCCCCAACGATCCTCGCCGATGTCACGCCTGAGATGACAGCTTTCCGTCAGGAGATCTTTGGCCCCGTGGCTGCCATCACCGTTGCCCGCGATGCGCAACATGCGCTGGAGCTGGCAAACAACAGCGAGTTTGGCCTCAGCGCCACCATCTGGAGCGGTAACGAAGCACTGGCAAACGAGCTGGCAAGCCAACTGGAAACCGGTGCGGTATTTATTAACGGCAATGGCGCATCGGATCCGCGTGTCGCTATCGGTGGTGTGAAGAAAAGCGGCTATGGCCGTGAATTGTCCAGCTTTGGTGTCTACGAGTTCTGCAACATCCAGACGGTATGGAAAAATCGTCGCTAATCATAACGGGGCGCGCGATACTGTGCGCCCCAACTCAGTCATGATAGATCCTCAGATGAACACACCCGGAATTATCATTCTTGCTGCCGGATTAGGGGCTCGATTTACTCGCGCCGGAGGGCTGGGCAATAAGCTGCTGGCTCCACAGCAGAACCAACAACCGCTGCTGGCCTTAACCCTGCAACAGGCGCAGAACTCTGGTTTGCCATTGCTGGTGGTTACCCGTCCTGAATATCACGCGATCCTCGATCTTGCTCAACAACGCCACATTCCGGCGATCACCGTTGCCAGCAACGGCAGTGGCGAAAGCATCGCGGCGGCGGTTCGCCACACCAGAAACTGGCAGGGTTGGCTGATTCAACCGGGCGATATGGCATGGGTAACGGCAGAGGATCATCGTTGTGTAGCCGAGGCGCTGGCCGCAGGTGCTCAGCAGGTTCGGTTATGCTGGGACCAACAGCCAGGGCACCCGGTGGGATTTGCCACGGGTTATGGTCAGGCGTTAAGTGAGTTAACCGGTGATAATGGCGCACGCGCATTGCTGGACCCGGGTATCCTGCAAACCATCCGCGCGCACGCCGGGGTCATTCGGGATGCAGACCTGCCGGAACCTATAAACCGTTCCTGACGCGAACAATATCTGCCAGCGTTGCCAGCGCAATCTCACCAGGGGTTTTGCTGCCAATTGGCAGGCCGATCGGCGCATGAATGCGCGCCAGCGCCTGATCCGATAATCCCCCCAGTTCAGCCAGACGTTGCAGACGTTTCTGGCTATTTTTTGCCGATCCCATCGCGCCTATGTAAAACGCCGGGGTATGCACCGCTTCCATCAGCGTTAAATCATCAACCCGTGGATCGTGAGTCAGGCAGAGGATCGCCGTTCCTGCCGACGCCCCCGACTGCTCCAGATACCGTGCCGGATGTAGCTGAACGCAATGGAGATTTTCACAGCTTCCCAACGCCGCCTGTAGCTGTCCGAATTCAGCATCACGATGTTCACACACCACCACGCGGAAACCGAGCATCAGCGCCAGACGGATACAGTCACTGGCAACAGCAGAATATCCGGCGATCAACACCGTGGTCACTGCGCCAACCGGGAGCACCACGCTGTCATCGTCATACCTGATCGAGGGCAGGGGAGCGCCTTGCGCCAGGGGCTGCCACTCATGATCGCAGCCGAGGGTGATGTAACGCGTCAGCAACGGACCGCCACTCAATGCCTGCTGCATGGCACGCAACAACGCCAGAGAATGTTCCTGTGGTTCAAGGCGTTCCACCAGCACGTCCAGTACGCCGCCACAGGGAAGCTGAACCGGAGGCGCCAATCCCTCTGCGCCATAACGTACCCGTTCACTGGCGCGCGGATACGCACCCTGTTGTACCCGTGCCAGGAAATCTTCCTCGATACAGCCGCCCGAGAGTGAACCGCTCCAGTGACCGTCAGCATCTGCCACCAGCATCGCCCCTGGCGAACGCGGTGCCGATCCCCAGCTATGCAGTACGGTGCACAGCCAGATCACCTTGCCTTGTTGCAACCACAGCAGCCCCTGGTCAATCACACGTTGATCGAGTGACAACATACCTTTCCTCCACCTCAGTGACTGCTGGGATTCGCGCGTACCTGCGCCACTTTTTCCGTTAAGTCAGCCCAGGCGGGTTCATCCGGGGCGTAACGCTGGCGCAGATATGCGGCGATATCAGCGACCTGCTTATCGGAAAGACTGGCGGCGAAGCCCGGCATATAACCCAGATCATCGGTGGCCGGTTTATCAATCCCGTGTAGCACCACCTGCAACAGGTTATCCGGTGT
Organism: Pantoea phytobeneficialis; assembly: GCF_009728735.1. Lineage (NCBI taxonomy): Bacteria > Pseudomonadati > Pseudomonadota > Gammaproteobacteria > Enterobacterales > Erwiniaceae > Pantoea > Pantoea phytobeneficialis. Next base: position 66,933 of record NZ_CP024637.1, on the reverse strand, counting down.
GGCGCTGGTCAGACTGCTGCTGTTCGCCATAGAAGGACTGACGCCAAACAGCTTCGGTCCCCCTTCGCTGGCGCTATGGCAGGCCTGGCAAGCCCCCTTGAACAGGCGTTCCCCGGCGGCGGTATTCCATGCGGGCTGCGCCAAAGGTTGTGCCACGGGCGCAGGCGTCTGACCATTAATATCCGCCAGATAACTCGCCATCGCCCGCACATCCGCCTCCGGCAGTGTCGCCAGATGACTCACCACCGGTGCCATTGGCCCCGCCGCCACGCCATGTTTGTCGTCATAACCGTTGCGCAGATAGTTGTAAAGTGATGCCGCCGTCCAGGGCTGCGGTGATTTACTCAATTGATTGAGTGCCGGAGCTTCCCAGCCATCAACCCAGCCGCCAGCAAGGAACTGATCGCCGCCTTTTTCTGCCCCCATCACGTTGCGGGGTGAATGGCAGGCACCGCAGTGACCCGCGCCATTCACCAGATACGCCCCGCGATTCCATTCGGCACTTTTGCTGGGATCGTTCTGGTATTCGCCGGTGCGCAGATAAAGCGTATTCCAGCCAGCCATCAGGAAACGCATATTAAATGGAAAACGCATCTCATTGGCGGGCGGAGCCTGCTCCACTGCCGGTTGTGACATCAGGTAGGCGTATAACGCCTGCATATCGCCTTCACTCAGCTGACGGAATGACGTATAGGGAAATGCCGGATAGAGATGATGCCCGTCGCGGCTGATGCCCTGGCGCATCGCCCGGTCAAAGGCGTTAAACGACCAGTTACCGATGCCGGTTTTTTTATCCGGGGTGATGTTGGTGGTGTAGAGCGTGCCAAATGGCGTATCCATCTTCAGCCCGCCGGCATTGGTGGCACCACCTTCGGTGGTGTGGCACACCGCGCAGTCTCCGGCTGCCGCTACCTGACGCCCTCGTTCCAGCATCTCCAACGACCAGCTCCCAGCCGCAGGCGGGGTAACCGGCGCGATAGCCGCACGCCACGGCAGGGCGTTAGTGGCGATGCCAATTGCTGCACCCAGTAATCCTGCCGCGCCACCAAACGCCCATTTGCGGCGGCGAGTGGTTTTGTTACGTGCCGGCGCAGGCAGTTGTGGTTCAGGCTGTGGATCCGGTCCGTTCAGCGCCTGGCGCAGTTTATCTGAAGTGATCGGCAACTCGCGAAAACGGATACCGGTGGCATCAAATACCGCATTGGCGATGGCGGCGGCACTGGGCACCGAAGCTGACTCACCCGCGCCGAGCGGCGGCTCATACGGACGCGGCATCATCATCACATCGATATCCGGTACTTCCGGGAAGGTGAGGATCGGATAGCTACCCCATTCCTGGCTGGCGATCATGTTGCTCTCGATCGTCACCTGTTCTTTCAACACGCGGCTGGTGGACTGAATCACGTTGCCGTGAATCTGGTGCTTCACGCCGTCGGGATTGACCATCATGCCCGCGTCATGGCCGACGGTAATGCGCGTAACGGCAATCTCGCCGCTCTGCTTATCAATCGCCACATCGGCGACCCACGCCGCCCAGGCGGCGCCAAAGCCGGGAAATTTGCTGTGAATATAACGTGCATAGGCGAAGCCACGGCCACGTAACACGCCGGGTTCGCTGCTGCTTTGCATCGGTTCGGTGCGTGGTGTCCAGCCTGCGCGATCGGCGGTCGAGCGGATCAGCTCGGCCGCACGTTCGTCCTGGATATAGCGCAAGCGATATTCGACCGGATCGACCCCGGCTGCGTGCGCCAGTTCATCCATATAGGATTCGTGGGCGAAGGTATTGGGCAACGCCGAAACGCCGCGCATCCATGAAGCGCGCACAATCGGTGCCATATCTTCAATGGTGACGCGCATATGCGGAAAGTCGTAGGGCGGGATCGAGGTGCGGTCGCCCATCTCGTAGGCCAGCGCTACCGGGTCCACTCGCCCGGTCAACAGCAACGCCAGGGTTGGTGCGCCGTTGGAAGGGTAGGAGGTGGTGAAATCGTACACCTGCGGATTACCTTCAGCATCGAGTCCGCCATCCACATCCATCAACTGCGCGGTACCTTTCGGTTCCCAGACGTGTTCCTGGGCGCGCGTCAACTGGACGCGCACCGGCTGGCCCACGGCACGGGACAACAGCGCGGCATCGGCGGCGACATCATCGGCGCAGTTGCGGCCATAACAACCCGCCGCCTCCATGCGGTTCACTTCAATGTCACTTTCCGGCATCTCAAACAGCCAGGCGAGATCGGCGCGCAGCAGATGGGGATTCTGCGTGCCGCTCCACACCTGCAAGCCAACTGCATCAAAGGCGGCGACCGCGCAGGAAGGACCGATAGAACCGTGTAACTGATAAGGCCAGACATAGTTGCGGGTAAAGCGTTGCGCGACATTATCCAGAGCGGCATCCACCTCGCCGGTGTCGTGTACCACGCGCGAAGTGCGCGGATTATCGCGAATCGCTTTTTCCACGTCGCGCATATCCGGCAGCATATGCTCCCAGGGTTTCCAGTGTACTTTCAGGGTTTCCATCGCGGCGATGGCCTGATCTTCGCGCTCGGCGACTACGCCAACAAAATCGGCGATTTGCACCACTTTGACGATGCCTTCCAGATGGGCAATCGAACTTTCATCGATGCTGAGAAGCGAGGTCCCGACGAATTGCCCGGTGTCATAACCGGCATAAGGTGGGCGGATCACGCGACCATGCAGCATGCCCGGCAGGCGCATATCGTGCACCCAGGTCAGTTCGCCGGTGGCTTTGCCCGGAATATCGACACGTTGTGAGCTGGTGCCCACTAGCCGGTATTCGCTGGCGGGTTTCAGCGGAGCATCATCCGAAATACGTAACTGGCAGCGCTGACCGTTAACCAGTTCGGCAAAATTCAGGGCGGTGCCATTGGCCAGGCGGAATTCTCCGGCATCCAGCGATAACTCGGCTTCGCCTACCTGTAAACGCGCTGCTGCCTGTTGCGTCAGCCAGCGGCGCGCTTCAGCGGCGGCTTTACGCAGCGGGACGGCGGATATCTGTAAGGTGGCGCTGGCGATGGTCGCGCCCTGATTGGGTACGCGCAACGTATCGCCCAGCACCATCTGTACCTGGTCCATACGCAGGTTGAGTTCTTCGGCAACGATTTGCGTCAGCGAGGTTTTCACCCCGGTACCAAGATCGACGTGACCGTTAAAAGCCCACACTTTGCCTTCGCCATCGATGGCGATAAACAACGCCAGTTCTTTGGGTTTGAGGGTGGGTGTCTGGCCTTTTGGCACCAGACCGGGCGGTGGCTGGATCTCATCGACGATCAGCAGCACATTGTCAGCCGCCAGCAGTTGTTGCTGGGTGGGTAAATCGGCATGGCTCATGGCTGCTCCTCCGCCTGTTGCAGGCAGAGTTGCACTGCGCGCTTCACCGCGCAGAGGATCTCCTGATGGGTGCCGCAGCGGCACAGATTGCCGCTCAGGGCGGAACGAATTTGTTGGTCGCTGGGGCAGGGGAGATCGCGCAACAACGCGGCGGTGGTCATGATCATGCCATTCAGGCAGTAGCCGCATTGAGCGGCCTGTTCTTCGATAAACGCCAGCTGCACCGGATGCAGCGCATCACGGCTGCCTAAGCCTTCCAGGGTGGTGATAGCGCGCTGCCGCACGCCAAACGCCGGGATCACGCAGGCACGCGCGGCAACGCCATCAATCATCACGGTACAGGCACCGCATTCACCCAGCCCACAGCCATATTTCGGACCGTTAAGGGATAATTCATTACGCAGTACCAGCAATAACGAGGTGTCGCGATAGCTGGTGACTTCTCTCTCTTCGCCATTAACCTTCAATGAATAACAGCGTAAACCTGCAGGTGAAACCGTCGTGGCAGACTGTTGTGCCATCATTTTCATTATTGACCGCCTTACCGAGGCGGCTCACTCGCCCCGGGTTATGACTGGCTCGTGTCGTCCAGCATTTTCCTGAGCAGATAAACCAGCGCGACTCGTTCGGCTGGATTCAACTGCCCATACGTCATTTCAGTAATGCGAACTGCGTTATCGGTGGTGTGCTGAATCAGCGCCTGTCCCGGCTCTGTCAGCATCACAATCACCTTGCGTTTGTCGGTGGGATCAGGGCCAAGACTGACCAGATCGCGCGCCTTTAAACGTTCAACCACGCCGCGGATGGTGGCCTGATCGACAGCGGTGTAACGCACTAAATCGTTCTGCGCGCTGGGACCGTGGTCCCGCAGTGCGCACAGCGTAATAAATTGCACCGCCGTGATCTGTGAATCACCCACATGTTGTTGAAAAATCGCCACATGGCGCTGGTAAACCTTGCGCAGCAGATGGCCAACCTGTTGGGTGTAGTCGTAATTGTCTTCCGTGGGGGAAGTGTGGTCGTGCGACATAAAAAGGTCCTTTTTCCCGGATACTGCCAGGCAGTGTAATGCATTGTCACTGCGCTGACAGCCGCTCCCTGCGTATGATTAACGTGCGCGTGAGGCTTCGGGTGCCACCACTTCGCCTTCGGCGACCACCAGCAGATCATCAACCTTGATGTCACAACGGCGCAGCGCGATATCCATATGGCATGGTGTTTTACGTTTGCCGCCCACTTCGGTGTTCGGACCGGTGGAGAACAGGAAGTTGCCGTAAAACGCGCGTGCATCCATACACATGCCGTCGTTTTTGTCGTGCAGGCCCATAGCGGTCCACTGTGCGCGTGGCTGTAATCCCCAGCCGATATGTGAAATGCCATACACTTCCGGGTCGTTGAAATAGCTCATGTAATCACGCAGATATTCCGCTTCGAAGCCACCGTGGATCTTTGTCACAAAGCCTTTCTCGATTTCCAGCGTGATACGTTCGCGGGCATAGGATTTAAACGGCAGCAGGATATCTCCCACTTCCAGCACCAGCACCCCTTCCGCCTGATCTTCGTTCGGCCAGGTGAACAGGAAACCGCTCGGCCAATGGTCCCAGCGGCCCGGTTCATCGGCATAACCGTACTCGGTCACCGTCGGATACTGTCCCAGCGGGGCGCGGAAATCGCTGCCGGCCTGGGATTTCACCGTCATCATGCGCGCTTTCTCCAGTACCGCGGCCGCGGCCAGCACACGCGACTTGTCCTCTTCCGTTGGCAACATTCGTGCCAACACTTCCGGGGGTTCAACTGCCAGCAGGATACGGGTACCGGTTTTCAGGATCTGTTCCTGCTCCGGTGAGTGCAGCAACATCATGGTATCGACAATCAGGTCTGCTGCTTCCAGCGCGCGTTGCGCCGCAATGTTGCCGGTTAACGCGGTATCGCCGCAGTAGGCGGTCATGTCGTTGCCCATCGCGGTGGGATGATTAAAGGCTGGCAGTTCCACGCAATACACTTTCGCGCCCAATCGTAGTGCAGCATCGGTCGCGGCCTGCACGGTGCGTGCATCAGAATAGTGACTTTTCAGAATGGCGACGCTTTGTGTGGCATCGACTTTCGACAGACGTAATACCTGCTCAAACATCTGTCCTAACTGACTCTGGTTAACTGCCATTGCGGGTTCCTCTCGGGTTCGATGTTGCTGTCTAAAACTTCATCTTTTTGTAGCGAATACGCTAGATATATTTGTTATAGACGTGTTGCGAAGAAGAGTGCAAGCATTTCTTTTTGTCATAAGAAAAGCCTATTTAACGCAGCGTATATGCTGTGATTAACATCATGACATGCAGTTTTCACCACAATAATCATTGCAATTCACAAAAAAATAACGCCAATAATTATAGTGTACACACTAGATAATTTGAGCGGGGTTAGAAACCAATGCCGCAGGTGTACCTTCAAATCAGCGTGAGTTTTGAGAGGAAAATATGAGCAATATGAAACGCATTGCGATCGTTGGCGCAGGTCTTGGTGGCCTGGCTGCTGGCTCGTTGTTACAGAAAGCGGGCTTCAATGTGCAGGTTTACGAACAGAGTCCGGCGTTTTCACGTCTCGGTGCGGGCATCCACATGGGACCGAACGTCCTGAAAGTGTTCCGTCGCATGGGGATCGAACAACAGCTGGAAGATCTGGCCTCACATCCGGATTTTTGGTTCAGTCGCGACGGCGAAACCGGTGAATACCTCTCGCGCATTCCGCTGGGTGAATTTGCGCGCAAGGAGTACGGTGCAGCATACGTCACGGTACATCGTGGCGATTTGCAGGCGATGCAGATGACCAGCCTGGAGCCGGGTTCGGTTCACTTTGGCAAATGCCTGAGCAGCGTGGAAGACAGCGGCAACGATGTGGTGCTGCGTTTCCAGGATGGTAGCGAAGAACGCGCCGATATCGTGATTGGTGCCGATGGTATCAACTCCAAACTGCGCGAACACCTGCTGGGCGTGGAAGCACCGACCTACAGCGGCTGGGTGGCGCACCGCGCGTTGATCCGTGGCGAACAACTGCGTAAGTACAACCTCGATTTCGAAGATTGCGTGAAATGGTGGTCGGAAGATCGTCACCTGATGGTGTACTACACCACCAAATCTCGCGATGAATACTACTACGTCTCTGGCGTGCCGCATCCGGCGTGGGATTTCAAAGGTAGTTTTGTCGACAGCAGCCAGCAGGAGATGCTGGAAACTTTCGGCCATTACCATCCGGTGGTCCAGGCGCTGATTGAATGCAGCGAAAACGTCACCAAGTGGCCGCTGCTCAACCGCCAGCCGCTGCCGGTGTGGAGTGAAGGGCGCATTGTGCTGTTGGGTGATGCCTGCCATCCGATGAAACCGCATATGGCACAGGGTGCTGCGATGGCGATTGAAGACGCCGCCATGCTGGCACGTTGCCTGACAGAAACCGGCCTGGAAGATTACAGCACCGCCTTCCGCCTGTATGAAGTCAACCGCAAAGAGCGCGCTTCGCGTGTGCAGTCGGTGTCGAACGCCAACACCTTCCTGCGCACGCAGGAAGATCCGGCCTGGGTGTACGGCTACGATGTCTTCGCCGCACCGCTGAAAAGCGAGGGGGCGTGATGAGCACGTTTGTCAGCGGTGGCCAGGTGCAGGCGAACGGCATTCGCCAGCACTATCTGCGTTATGGCGGGAAAGGCCCGACTCTGATTCTGGTACCGGGTATCACCAGCCCGGCGATTACCTGGGGTTTTGTCGCGGAAGTATTTGGTCAGCAATTTGATACCTGGGTGCTGGATGTGCGTGGACGCGGTTTATCCAGCAGCGGTGCAGGTCTGGACTACGGCACCGAGAGCTGCGCCGACGATATTAACGCCTTCGCTGAGGCTCTGGGACTGACGCAGTACCACCTGGTCGGCCATTCAATGGGGGCGCGTTTTATCATGCGTGCTGCGGTGAAACAGCCAGACAGCGTGTTGTCGTTGTCACTGATTGATCCGCCAGTGTCGGGACCGGGCCGTCGTCTCTATCCGGGCCAGTGGCCGTGGTATCAGGACTCGATCCGCGAGGCGGAGCAGGGCATGGACGCGGAAGCGATGAAAAAATATTGCCCGAGCTGGACGAAAGAGCAACGTCAGTTGCGCGCCGAGTGGCTGCACACCTGCTACGAACCGGCCATCCGTCGTGCCTACGACGATTTTCATCAGCTCGATATCCACCAATATTTTCGCCAGTTGCCCGCTAAAACCCTGCTGATGGTGGCGGGCAAAGGTGGCGTGATCCTGGCGGAAGATGAGGCCGAGATCCGCGAACTGCTGCCCTCAATTGAAATCGCTCACGTTGAACATGCCGGACATATGATCCCCTGGGATGACTTCCCCGGCTTCTTCGCTGCCTTTGGTACCTTCCTTGGCGCAACCCTGCAACCGGAGATTCAGTCATGACCCGCCAGTACCGTATCGGCCAAATTGTGCCAAGTTCCAACATTACGATGGAAACTGAAATCCCTGCCATGTTGCAGGCTCGCCAGTTGATCCGCCCGGAGCGCTTTACTTTTCACTCCAGCCGCATGCGTATGAAGCACGTCAACAAAGATGAACTGGCGGCGATGGATAAGGAGTCGGACCGCTGCGCGCTGGAACTGTCGGATGCCAAAGTTGATGTGCTGGGATACGCCTGCCTGGTGGCGATCATGGCGATGGGCCCCGGTTATCACCGTCAGTCACAGGCGCGTCTTACCGCGGTCACACGAGAAAATGACGCGCTGGCACCGGTGATCACCAGTGCCGGTGCGCTGGTGGATGCGCTGCATATCATGGGTGCGAAAAAGATCGCTCTGGTCGCGCCGTATATGAAGCCCCTTACGGAGCTGGTGGTGGATTACATCCAGCGCGAAGGGATTGAGGTGAAAGTGTGGCGTGCACTGGAGATTGCCGATAACCTCGCGGTCGCCCGTCATGATCCCGCCAATCTGCCGGGCATTGTGGCCGATATGCCGCTGGACGACGTCGACGTGGTGGTGTTGTCAGCCTGCGTGCAAATGCCTTCACTGCCGGCAGTCGCCAAAGTGGAAGCGCAAACCGGCAAGCCGGTGATCACCGCAGCGATCGCCACTACCTACGCGTTGCTGAAAGCGCTGGAACTGGAGCCGGTGGTGCCTGGTGCCGGTGCGTTGCTGTCCGGTGCCTGGTAAGGAGCGAACTGATGACACAAAGCGCCAGTGACAACTATGCCGGTGTCTGGGGCAACCGCATCGGTTTTGGCAAACGACCGGCTCTGCTGATGATCGATTTTCTGCAAGGCTACACCACGCCGGGCGCACCGCTGTTTGCGCCGGGGGTGGTGGATGCGGTCCAGGAAGCGGAAGCCTTGCTGGCAACCGCACGCCACTGCGCCATCCCGGTGATCCATACCCAAATCCGTTACCACCCGCAGCATCAACGTGATGGTGGCATCTGGGTACAGAAAGCGCCGGTGATGCGCGACATGGTGGAGGGCAATCCGCTGGCGGCGTTCTGCCCTGGCGTGCTGCCACTCGCGGATGAGGTGGTGATCACCAAGCAATATGCCAGCGCGTTTTTTGGCACCGCACTGGCATCGCTGCTGGTGACGGAAGGTATCGACACCCTGATCATCGCCGGGTGTTCCACCAGCGGCTGCGTGCGCGCCAGCGCCGTGGACGCGTTGCAATACGGCTTTCGCGCGATGGTGGTACGTGAATGCGTGGGCGATCGCCACGCAGCGCCGCATGAAGCCAACCTGTTTGATATCGACAGTAAGTACGGCGATGTGGTGTCCAAAGCCACCACGCTGGAGTATCTCGGACAGTTCAGCGCCCGTTAAGGGCGCTTATTCACCTGCACGGAGTGCGCAGACACAACAGGTTTCACGGTCAGTGAAACGCATAACAACACGCCCATCAGGGTTTATTGCGCCCGGAGAAAATCATGACTGTTGCTACAACCCGTCCTGCTGTGCTGGCAGCCGAGGACACTGCCGCGATTTACCGCAAAATCACCTGGAAACTGATTCCTTTTCTCTGTTTATGTTATCTGGCGGCGTATCTGGACCGTATCAACATCGGTCTGGCGAAGCTGCAAATGGCCAGCGACCTGTCGCTGAGCGAGACGGCGTTTGGTCTCGGTGCCGGGCTGTTTTTTGTTGGCTACATTCTGTTTGAAGTTCCAAGCAACCTGATTCTGCAACGCGTCGGGGCAAAAATCTGGATCGCGCGCATCATGATTACCTGGGGTTTGCTCTCCACTGCAACCTTACTGGTGCAAACGCCGATGCAGTTCTACATCATTCGTTTTTTACTGGGCGCGGCGGAAGCCGGGTTTCTGCCGGGCGTGTTGTTCTATCTCACTAAATGGTTCCCCTCCTGGCGTCGCAGCCGCATCATCGCGCTGTTTATGATTGGTCTGCCGCTCTCCAGTCTGATTGGCGGACCGCTTTCCGGTTGGATCATGGGCCATTTCCATGAGGTGTACGGGATGCGCGGCTGGCAATGGCTGTTCCTGCTGGAGGGTATCCCGAGCGTGCTGCTGGGGGTGATGACTTTCTGGTTGCTGCCGAACAGCGTGGAAAGTGCAAACTGGCTGAGTGCGGAAGAAAAGCAGGCGGTGCAAAACGACCTTGACAGAGATGAAGGCGAGGCGAAAGGGGTGAAGCATCGCCTGCGTGATGGTCTGCTGAATATCCGTGTGGTGATGCTCGGCGGGATCGACTTCTCCATTCTGCTCAGTGCCTATGCGATGGGCTTCTGGATGCCGACCTTTATTAAAAACGCTGGCACCACCGATATCAGCACCATCGGTTACCTGACGGCCATTCCCAGCCTGGCGGCGTTGATCGGTATGCTGGCCATTGGCAGCAGCTCGGACCGGACGCGTGAACGCCGCTGGCATATCATTGTACCATTTATCATTGGCGCAGCGGCGATGGGAGCCAGCACCTTTTTCTCCCATAACGTGATGATGACGGTGCTGTTATTCTCGATTGCCCAGGCGATGATCATTGGCGCGGTGCCGGTGTTCTTCAGCCTGCCTGCGACCTTCCTGAAAGGCACGGCGGCAGCGGCCGGGTTTGCGCTGGCCTGCTCCATCGCCAATATCGCCGGACTGGTGAGTAACTCGGTGATGGGGATCGCACTGGATCTTACTGGCAGCGGCAATGGCGCGCTGTGGTTCTTTGCGGTCTGTCTGCTGTTGAGCTGCCTGCTGGTGATCGCTTTACCGGCCAAACTGGTTAACCGTTAATTCCTTCCTTTTCAGCGTGTGATACTGGTTCACACGCTGCCTGCTATAAAAATTCGCGCGATAAATCGCACCGCCACGGGCCAATGCTTACCTGTAGCGGCGCGATTTATCGCGCGTTTTATCATCTCCAACCCTGTTAACCATCGGTTAAAATTATGTGGATGAGGTCAAACTATCAGCTAAAGGTATTACAAAGGTATTGTTAGTGGTGTTAGATTGGTTCTACCAACACCGGGGAGTAAGTTCGATGAAAAATACAATGCCAAAACTGTCGTTCATGATGTTCCTTGAATGGTTTATCTGGGGGGCATGGTTCGTGCCGCTCTGGGCCTTTCTGAGTAAAAATGGCTTCACCCCGATGGAGATTGCCTGGTGCTATGCCTGCACCTCCATCGCCGCCATCCTGTCACCGATTCTGGTTGGCTCGCTGGCAGACCGCTTCTTCCAGGCACAGAAAGTCTTGTCGCTGCTGATGATTGTTGGCGCGATTCTGATGTTCTTCGCCGCGCAACAGACGCACTTCGGCAGCTTCTTCCCGCTGCTGCTGTTATATGCGCTGACCTATATGCCGACCATTGCGCTGACCAACAGCATTGCCTTCTCCCACGTTGGTGATGTTGAACGCGATTATCCACGCGTGCGCGTGATGGGGACCATCGGCTGGATCGCTTCCGGCATTGCCTGCGGCTTCCTGCCGCCGCTGCTTGGTTTTGGCGATATCTCGGCGAGTAATGTTCCGTTGCTGATCACCGCTGCCAGTTCGCTGCTGCTGGGTATCTTTGCCCTGATGTTGCCGGCCACAGAACCGAAAAGCACCGGCAAATTCAGCCTGCGCGTGGCACTCGGTCTGGATGCGTTGCATCTGTTGAAAGATCGTAGCTTCCTCGTGTTCTTTGTCTGCTCGTTCCTGTTCAGCATGCCGCTGGCCTTCTACTACATCTTTGCTGAAGGTTATCTGACCGAAGTGGGTCTGCCGCATGCCACCGGCTGGATGACCCTCGGCCAGGTATCGGAAATCTTTTTCCTGCTGGCGCTGCCGTTCTTTATCAAACGTTTCGGCATCGGCAAAGTGCTGCTGTTGGGACTGGTGACTGCCGCGCTGCGCTATGTCTTCTTCGTGTTCGGCGGCGATCAGAACCTGCTAACCTTCGGCCTGCTGTTTATGGGTATCCTGCTGCATGGCGTCAGCTATGACTTCTACTTCATCACCGCCTACATTTACGTGGATAAGAAAGCGCCGGTAGCGATGCGTAACGCGGCGCAGGGCCTGATTACGCTTGCCTGTCAGGGTATCGGCAGCCTGCTGGGCTACCGTCTTGGCGGCTATCTGATGCAGGAGATGTTTGCTTACGATAAGCCGATCAACGGTCAGACCTTCAACTGGGCCGGGATGTGGATGTTCGGTAGCGTGATGATTGTGATTATCACCCTCGCCTTTATCGTGTTGTTCCGTGACGGCAAAAAACGCAGTGATGAATTAACCGCTTTTGATACTTCAGCACCCGCTGAAAGCCATAAATAAGAGAAGTAGCGATGACAATGACACTCCAGGAAAAACGGATTTTGGGCGCCTTCTATGGCCAGGCACTGGGCGACGCGATGGGTATGCCGTCGGAACTCTGGCCGCGCAGCCGCGTGAAACAGCATTTTGGCTGGATCGATCGCTTTCTGCCCGGCCCGGCCGAAAACAATGCCGCCTGCTATTTTGGCCGGGCGGCCTTTACCGACGACACCTCGATGGCGCTGGCACTGGCCGACGCTATCATCACCCATGATGGCGACATCAATGCCGAAACCATTGGGGCCAATATTTTGCGCTGGGCAGAAGCGTTTGATGCCTTCAACAAAAACGTGCTCGGGCCAACCTCGAAAATTGCCCTCAACGCGTTGAAAGCCGGAACACCTGTCGCGCAACTGGAAAATAACGGCATGACCAACGGCGCGGCGATGCGTGTATCGCCGCTGGGCTGCCTGCTACCGGCGCGCGATCTGGCGGGCTTTATTGATGCCGTGGCGCTGGCGTCCAGCCCGACGCATAAATCCGATGTGGCGATTGCCGGGGCCACGGTTATCGCCTGGGCGGTTTCGCGTGCCATTGATGGGGCAAACTGGGCAACTATCCGCGATGAGTTGCCGTCGATTGCCCGAGCAGCGCAGGAAAAACGTGTCACCACCTTCAGTGCTTCGATGGCGGCGCGCGTGGAACTGGCGTTGCAGGTTGTGGCGCAGGGCAGGGGGACAGAATCGACCCTGCAACAGATTTATAATCTGGTCGGGACGGGGACCAGCACCATTGAATCAGTGCCCGCCGCGATTGCGATGGTGGAACTGGCTGCCTGCGATCCTAACCGTTGCGCCATTCTCTGTGCCAACCTCGGTGGCGACACCGATACCATCGGTGCAATGGCGGTGGCGATTTGCGGTGCATTGCAGGGAATTGACGGCATCGATCCGGCATTAAAAGCTGAACTGGATGCTGCCAATAATCTGGATTTCACCCGCTACAGCAGTGCGTTCAGTCGTTTCCGTCAGCAGCGTGAGGCCGCCTATGCTGACGCCAGATGATCTGACACGACTGGCTGGTCGCCTGCCGGTTTGCGTGGTGGGTGCGGCGGTGGTGGATGTGATTGCCGATGCTTACTCACTGCCGCATCGCGGCAGTGATATCGAACTGCATCAGCAGGGCGTCAATGTCGGCGGTTGCGCCCTGAATGTGGCGATTGCGCTGCATCGACTTGGTGTACCGTCGATCAATGCTTTGCCGCTGGGTAACGGCGTCTGGGCCGGGATTGTGCGCCAGAAACTGGTGGAATATGGCATCGAAAGCGTGCTGGAAACGGCATCCGGTGATAACGGTTGGTGCCTGGCGCTGGTGGAGCCGGATGGTGAACGTACCTTTCTTTCGGTCAGCGGCGTGGAAAATCAGTGGGACGCGGCGTTGCTTGATACGCTACCGCAACCGGCGCATCGCTGGATTTATCTCTCCGGTTATCAACTCACCAGTAAAAGTGGCGAGGTGTTGATTAGCTGGCTGGAACGGCAGCCACAACCCTGGCAGCTGCTGGTGGATTTTGGACCTCGCCTGGCGGATATCGCGGATGCACAATTCGCACGTATCATGGCGCTCAATCCACTGATTACAGTGAACAGACAAGAGGCGGAGTTGCTGTGGCGGGAGCGCCTTGGTGCATCCGAACTCTTTGATGCGCATGCGCTGCTGGCGCGCTGGCAGCAACGTTTTGGCAGCGCAATGGTGGTGCGGCTCGACAGCGATGGGGCAGGATACAGCGATGCGGCAACCCAGGGTTGGGTGCCTGCGCTGGCGACCACGGTGGTGGATACCATTGGTGCCGGCGACAGCCATGCGGGTGGACTGCTGGCTGGTCTGGCGTCCGGTTGGTCGCTGGCCGACAGCGTGGCGCTGGGCAATGCGGTGGCGTCCTATGTTGTCTCACAGCGCGGTGGGGACTGCGCGCCGGATCGCGCAACGCTGACCGCTTACTGGCAGCAGCGTCTTACTCGGCAATAAACACGTACATATCGCTGCGACAGTAGCTGATGCTGTACTCCAGCGGATTGCCCTGTGCGTCGAGTGCCAGTTGCTTAATCACCAACACCGGCACATTGGCGGGCAGGGCAATTTGCTGTTGCAGTGCCTCATCCGGCATACGTGCGCTGACACGGCTTTGTGACTTCACCGGCAGGATTTGTCGCTCACGAAAATAGTCGTACAGCGATATACCGATATCGTCAGCATCGGCAATCAGCTGGGTTGAAACCCACGACTCTTCAACCGACACCGCCTGTTGATCCACATAGCGAATGCGTTTCAACTGCCAGACATCGCTGCCGTTGCTCAGCCCCAGTTTCTCCGCAATCTCCGCGTTGCAACGGATTTTGCTTTTGTTGATCCATACCGTATCGGGCTTTTTGCCGCGTAATACCGCCTGCTGCGACAAACCTTTGGGTTCTTTCAGCGAATATTCAAACTGGCTACAGATTTGCGTACCGTAGCCACGCGAACGAAACACCACGCCCTCTTTTTCCAGTTCATCCATCGCCTTACGCACGGTAATGCGCGAAATTCCCAGCGACTGGCTGAATTCGCGTTCTCCCGGCAGGATCTCTTCATGGACCAGCTGGCCTGCGCGCACGGCGTCTTTAATGGCAGCGGCAAAGCGTTTATACAGCGGCGTGCGGCTTTCCTCCGCCAGAATGGCGGCAAGCTGTGCAAACAGGGAACTGTGTTGATGGGTCATACTCAATCCAGAAAACGACAGATCGGGCTATGATACTGAAAATTCGCTGGCTGCGAAGCGGAATTGCGCCGCTACGCATCTTTGCCAGTACAACCGTTACAGCGTTTTAATCATCTCATGCCACGCCATGCCGCCGTGGTCAGATTCCGACGGTTTGATATAAGCGAAACCAAACTTGCGGTACAGCTCGATATGTTGGGTCTTGCACATCAGGTGAATACTCTGCTTGCCCAGCGCTCGCTGCTCATCAATAAAGGTATGCATCAGCTGCGCCGCATAACCCTTGCCCTGCCATTGCGGGTCAACCACCACCGACATAATCACCACATTAGGCGCGGCTGCATCGTGTCCCACCAGTTCCTTAAAGGCTTCGTCGGACATCACCACTTCCCAGGCACAGCCTGAGTTGATAAAACCAACGGCCTGGCCGTCCACTTCCAGCAGTAAAAAGCCTTGCGGATAGTCAGCGATGCGGGTGGCGATCTTCTCGCGGGTTGCGGCTTCATCACCCTCATAGGCGGTGATTTCAATTTCAAAGCAACGGTCAACATCATTCAGAGTGGGGCGGCGGAACAACGGCAGGGACATTGAGACTCCAGAAGAAAGAAAAGTGCGTGTGGCGGCGTGATTTATCGCGCGGGTTTTCACACCCCACGCACAGAATTGCGCGATAAATCACGCCGCTACGAAGTTGTACAAGTTAAGCGGCCCTAGGGTAGCGATATTTGCAGACGGGATAAAGGTAAGAAAGGGAAATCCTGCCCATCAGGATCATGGGCAGGAGAGGGGGTATCCGTTAACGCTCGTCAAACGGAATGCCACCCTTCGATTTCATATGTAACGGCGTTTCGACAATTGACACCACCACGGAATTGGCATCGATCTCAAACGAATCAGACACGGCAGTGGTGATAGCTTTCAGCAGTTTCTTTTTCTGTTCAGTGGTGCGGCCTTCCGCGGCATAGACAACAACTTCTGGCATAACGTCTTCTCCTGTAAGGGTAAATGCTGCAATTCAGCATACTCCTGACCTTGATGGAAAAGCGTAGCCATTTGTTGCTTTCTGTGCGATTACGCGTCCACGGCGTCATGCTCGAACCATTCCGGCAGAGGATCAGGCAATGTCACCCAACTTGCCGGGCCAGCCGCCATCTCTGCGGGGGTCAGCAGGGCGTGCTCCAGCGCATTGCGTACCTGATCTTCATCCATCTCGATACCGATAAACACCAGTTCCTGACGCGCATCACCGATGCCTTCCTGCCAGTGACGGGCAATAAACGCCAGCGATTCTTCATCCTGCGGCCAGCGTTCACGCGGGATACTGGCCCACCAGTGACCGGCATAGCCGTGGCGCGCCACGGCTCCAGCCTGTGACCACATTGCCGCATACTCCGGGCGGCTTGCCAGCCAGAAATAACCTTTTGAACGGATTACCCCTTCCAGTTGATGATTCACCGCATGCCAGAAACGCTGTGGATGGAACGGGCGACGTGCACGATAGACAAAACTGCGGATGCCGTACTCCTCCGTTTCTGGTTGATGTTCGCCGCGCAGTTCCTGCAACCAACCGGGCGCCTGGGATGCAGCGTCGAAATCAAAACGCCCGGTTTCCAGCACCTCATCCAGCGGCACCTGCCCAAAGTGTGAAAATACAATCCGGGCGCGTGGATTAAGTGAACGCAGCATGGCGTACAGCGTTTGCTGATCGTCCTGATTAATCAAATCGGTTTTATTCACCACCAGCATATCGCAAAACTCAATTTGATCGACTAACAAATCGACCACCGAGCGGGCATCGGCCTCGCCCAGTGATTCGCCTCGCGCTTGCAGGGAGTCGGTTGAACGGTAATCACGCAGGAAATTAAAACCATCCACCACCGTGACCATGGTATCCAGTCGGGCGAATTGTGACAGGCTCTGACCGTCTTCATCCGCGAATGTGAAGGTTTCCGCGACCGGCAGAGGTTCGGAAATTCCGGTGGATTCGATCACCAACTGATCAAAGCGGCCTGCCTCGGCCAGGCGGCGCACTTCCAGCAGCAAATCCTCGCGCAACGTGCAGCAAATGCAACCGTTGCTCATCTCCACCAGCTTTTCATCGGTACGGGAAAGCTCCGCACCACCATTGCGAACCAGCGCGGCATCAATATTCACTTCCGACATATCATTGACGATCACCGCTACCCGGCGGCCAGCGCGGTTATTGAGAATATGGTTAAGCAGCGTGGTCTTCCCGGCACCGAGAAAGCCAGAAAGAACTGTGACGGGGAGACGTGAATCCTGAATTAACGACATAGCATGACCTCTGAAGTACATATTGTTATGTTATAACATAACAATAATAACCCAGAGATGACAAGGGAGATTGTTTGTCGCGTTGCCGTTACGCCGGGAGCAGACCCGGCACAGGCAGGATTACAGCAGACCCCAGTAAGCGCCGAATTCCGGCAGGATATGTCCCTGCAATGCCACCAACGCGCTGTCGTAGTCGTTATTACGCAGCGCGGTAACGATAGTGACGTGCTGATCCCATGAACGATGCATATGTTCGTCGTTACTGCCGAGATAATTACGGATAGTCGCCATGCGCGATGAGATCAGGGTGTAGGCTTGCTCAAGATAGGGATTCTGGCACCAGGTAAACAACGCCTGATGGAACAGGTTATCCAGGCGGATATATTCGACGCTGGAGCCGTTATTGATGCAGAACTCCATGTTATCAAGAATCGCCGAAATCTCCTGCACCAGCTGTTTCGGGTTCTTTTTCAGGGCCAGTTCCATCGCTTTCGATTCCACATAGAAGCGAAATTCGAGCAAATCTTTAAATTCCAGGTCATTAAGACTAAACACAAAGGTGCCGCTTTTGGGCTTAATCTGCACCAGGCCTTCGCTTTGCAAACGACGTAAGGCATCGCGTACCGGGGCTTTACTGGCGGCTAAGCGAGTAGCAAGGGCAGATTCTGAAAGCTTACCGCCCATCGGCAGCGAACCATTAACGATCATGTCCTTGATTCGTTTGTACACCACATCTTTCAGAAGATCCTGCGCCATAGTTCTGCTATCTGCTCCACACTGATTAGAGGAGTATGTATACCAGAAATGTTGCCACACGGACATGGAGGAAATCGCGCTATGTGCAGGCAGATTACGTAGCGACGCGATTTATCGCGCGGTAAAAATACGCGCAATAAATTGCGCCGCTACCGGTGTGTGCCTGCCGCCGCTAGCTGCGCGCCATAATGCGCCACCAAAACCGAGAACGTCTCTTCCGCTTTGATGCGATAAAGTTGCTCCGAAGGATGAACACAATCTGGTGATAACAAAGACTGCCAGTTATTCATGTTCAGGATACGTTGGTATTGTCTCGACAATGGTACGGATTCTGCGCGCGCCAGCTTATCCAGTTGTGTGACATAAGGTCCGATATTCCACCTGGCTGCACCGCCGCAAATAGGGTGGGGTTCCTGTAAAATCACCTCCTTACCGGCAGCACGAGCAATATTCACCAGTTGCGCCATGACCTTAATGTATTGATCCGGGCTGACGCGATAGTCAGGTTCAATATCCTGGTAATGGAAATGTCTGGCATCGTTAGTGGCAAAGTTCAACAGGATGATTCTGGCTGGAGACTTTTTCATCTCCTCGCGCCAGCTTTTATTGTTCTTATAAAAGTATTTACCGTTCAACAGATCCATCGCCTGGGATGACGATGCGCCTTTATTCACAACCTGAATCCCATCGCCGTATTTGTCTTTGATAAATTGGTTGATCAGGCCTATTTCATTATTTTTTATAAAAATGGGGTGTACTTTGCCATTTTCCCGCACCGCCATTGCACCCTGAGTGCTGGAACCACCATAGGCTTCAATAATAAACTTATTTTCGGTATTGTTTGCTGCATAAACAAACGGACTCAATGCTGTGATGACAAGAGATAACGCGCTAAGGAAGTAAAATATCGCTTTCATCGCTAATCTGCCTTTTCTTTGGAGTGTGAATAGCTTCTGATGAAAAGAGTATATATGCCACGTTCAGGCATAATAAATACCATAAGAGCATTCCTAAACCTTGCGCAATTCTAAAGATATTGTTAATTGAACCTGGTGATTTTTTATTATTTTATTTAAAATCATGGTGATACGATTATTTCCCCTTTCCTTTTTGAATTATTTGTTTAGCGGTATTTATTTTTATTATTTTATTTTGATCGAAAACTGATTATATATTCTTTACATTGTAATCATATGCAAACCTATTGTAAGGATACCTGCTTTTTAGTGAAATGCTTTTGTCACATTAGATAAATCATCCAGTTAGTGAGTTTTATCTTAACCTCGATGATATCACATTAATTCATCAAGTTACGCTTCGCTTTATCAGGTTAATCTTATCAGGATTAATTTTTCTTTAGAGTTGACAAGATTTTGCAATAGCGATTTTCCTAAAATGTGTAAACGAACGCTAAACAACCATACGAACTGTTAGCATCAATCTCATCAGTATCACGTCCTTTAAATAATTCATCTTCGAGGTGTGAACATGAATACGCCGTCGTTTTTGTCTGGCCGAAACATCGGCCTGGATTTGCTGCGCGCGGGATTAATTCTTGAGGGTGTTCTCTTACATGCTTCAAGAAGTCTTCCGGGTGAAAATGGCTGGTATTATGTTGCGCAGCGTGATCCATCGGAGTTATTTACCGCTTTCCTCAGCATGTTCCATACTTTCAGGATGGAGGTGTTTTTCTTTCTTTCGGGGATGTTTTCTGCCCTGGTGGTATTACGTAAAGGGCAGCAGATGTTTCGTGATAATCGCTTGAAGCGAGTTCTGGCTCCGCTTATTACCGCGTATTTATTCCTGCCACCGCTGATGTATATTATTGCCTGGCAAATGAAAGGAACGCCGTTAACGTTAGCTGGCTGGTTACACAGTTATTCAATGATGCATCACTTGTGGTTCCTGGTTTCACTGTCAGTGATGTCATTAGTCATCCCCCCGGTATTTTATCAATTTGCTGCCAGACAGCTCGAACGATTATCACTGCCGTGGCTACTGGTGACCCTGATTGCGCTTGCCAACATCTGCTTCTTTCTTAAGTTCCTGGTTAAAGGGCAGGGGGAGTTTATCGAGTTGGTGCCGGTGACTGCGCGTTTTCTGGTGTACTATGCGGCTGGCTATGCGTTGTACGTTAATCGCGAGAAAATAGCCACTTACGTCAATTCCTGGATAATAAATAAGTGGTTGATTGCGGGAATGGCGCTGGTTACCTGGCTGGGATTTTACGTCGTTGCTCATCATCATATTGCCAGCGCGTTAAAATATCTGCCGGTGCTGGCAGGTAGCGTTCTCTCGTTCCAGCTTGCTTACTGGCTGGTATTTATCTTTGAACGCCTGCCGGTAAAGGAAAATCCGTTACTTACCGGCGTGGTCGATTCCGCGCTGATTATTTATCTGTTGCATTATCCGGTGGTGATCACTTTCTCCTGGCTGATGGATGTCTGGTTGCCAGCCAATCTGTCGATTATCTATGTCCTGATCAACTGCTTCATTGGCGTCGCTTTCAGTACCCTGTGCTATTTGCTCATCAAACGATCGCGTATCGCATCAATGTTGTTCGGGTTAAAGGTGAAGACGAAGAAAGCCGCAGTGCCGGTGGCGGCAAGACTTTGAGACCGTGCCAGCCCTGTCGAAAGTGGTGAGAATGGGCTGGCACAGGATTTAACGCGCCTGGTGCAAAAAGGCCTCAACCTGCGCACGGGTGGGAATTGGCGCGACTGCGCCATAGCCGGTGGTGGTAAGCGCGGCGGCGGCGTTAGCGTAGTGCAGGGCGTTTCGCGCGGCATCGCCCGCCAGCAATCGAGTCAGGAAGGCACCCGAGAAGCAATCGCCCGCGCCGGTTGCATCGACAGTGGCGACCTGGTGCCCGGTCGCCACCACGCGTTCCTCTGCGCTGGCATACATCGCGCCTTCACTGCCCATTTTCAATACGACGTGTTTCACGCCAAGATGCAGATAAAAATCGGCAATGGCATCGGCATCCTGTAAGCCGGTCAACAGTCGCGCCTCATCAAGGCTTGGCATACAAATATCCACCAGACGCGCAACCTCATGGATCACCGCACGAGCGCGGGCCAGCGGCCACAGTTTCAGGCGCAGATTGGTATCGAAAGAAGTCAACGTTTGATGGTTACATGCCAGTTCCAGTGCGGCAAAGACGCTGTCGCAGGCGTTGTCACTGATCGCCAGGGTAATGGCGGAGGTATGCAGCAGTTTTGCCGCGGCAATCGCGGCTTCCGGTAAGTCCTTCGGACGCAGACGTGAAGCCGCAGAGCCTTTGCGATAAAAGGTGAAATGGTGGCCGCTGGCGTCGTGACTGATAAAATAGATACCGGTCGGCGCCTCTTCGTGGCGCAGCACCCAGTCGCATCGGACATTTTCCTGCTGCCACAACGCGACAAATTGATCGCCAAACACATCGTTGCCGAGCTGTGTAAACATCGCCACCCTGGCACCCTGACGAGCGGCGCTGACGGCAAAGTTCGAGGTGTCGCCGCCATAACCGCTAAGATAGCTGACCGGTTGTTGTGCCTGCGGTAACTGACTGAATTCGTACAGTGGTTCACCGAAGGAGAGAATATCCAGATCTTTCATTATGTTGTCCTGTCAGGCGGCCACAGCAGGGTACCGGGCCGCTTCTCACGGTTAAATGCGGCCGTATTTAGCCAGGCCTTCGCGCAGCGATCCTGACTGGATAATCAGCTTAGCCTGCTCCAGCTCGCGCTGGTCGATGGATTTGGACAGTTCCAGCACCGCATCAACGTGGGCTTTCGGCACACAAACCACGCCATCAACATCACCAACAATCAGGTCACCAGGGTGAATGGTCACTTCACCCAGCTTCAGCGCGACATTCGCATCAAGGGTTTTGAAACGACCCAACGTGGTGCCAGGGGTGACGGTTTTGGCGTAAACCGGGAAATCGTAATCACGGCGGATCTCAGTAAGGTCGCGTACACCGCCCATCAGCACCGCGCCTTCATGTTTATTGGCGACCGCACCTGCGGTCATCAGTCCACCCCAGACGGCAACGTTCTCCAGCGCCGGGCTGCCGCCAATGACAATCACTGAACCCGCTTCGGACTCATCAATGGCATCCAGTGCGTGTTGCGGTGGTAATTTTTCGTCTGTGACATCTTCCAGAATCGTGACGGCCGGGCCGACGATCTTCTTGTCATTGATACGGTTTTTCACCTCAAACGGCAGAAACATGGTTTGACCGACAATCTGGTCGCAGGCATCGGCAATCGATGCGGTAGAAAAAATGGCGCGATAACCGTCAATAATCTCTTTGCTATACATCTTGTTTTCCTCTTGGCAGGGCGGGTGATTAGCGATTCACCCAATTCAGGGGTTTGTTGCCTTCAAAGACACGCAGCACTTCCTGCGCGGCTTTGCGTTGCAGTTCAATCACCGACTCTTCGGTGAACCAGGCGGTATGGTCGGTACAGATCACGTTGGATAACGTCAGCAGCGGATGGTCGGCGCGGATCGGTTCCTGTTCGAACACGTCAAGGCCAGCAGCAAATAACTGACGGTTTTGCAGTGCGTGGAACAGGGCAGTTTCATCGATCAGGCCGCCGCGCGACGTGTTCACCAGCACACTGGAGGGTTTCATCAGCGCCAACTGTTCAGCACCGATCAGATGGCGGGTTTTCTCCGACAACGGGACATGGAGGGAGATGAAATCGGCTTCGCGACACAGCGTTTCCAGCGAGACACGCACCACACCGGCATCTTCAGCGGCTTGCGCATCCAGCAGCGGATCGCACACCAGCAGGGAGCGAAAACCGATGCCACGCGCTTTGGCGGCGAGGCAGCGCGCGATGCGGCCAAAGCCAACAATGCCCAGCACTTTGCCGCTCATGCGAAACATCGGCTCGGCCTGACCAATATTCCACTGGCCGTGATGGACCTGATGATCGCGCGAGGTTATGCGGCGCGTAGCGGCCAGCAACAACGCCAGCGCGTGTTCGGCCACGTCTTCGGAGCCGTAATCCGGTACGTTCGCGACATAAATCCCTTTCGCTTTGGCGGCCACGAGGTCGACGTTATCGACCCCCACGCCGTAGCGCACAATCACCTGACATTTATCGAGTGCGGCGATCAGGCTGCTATCAAGACGCGCTTCACGCAGCATCACGGCATCGGCGTCACGCAGCTGCTCCCGTTTCGTTTCCTGGGAGGCATTGGCAGGGACGACCACAAATTCAGGATGAAAGGCGGCGAGAATGGCTTCTTCTTCGCGGTAATGCTCGTAACCCGGTTCAAGAACCACAATCTTTTTCATGACGACCTTCTTAAAAACTGACATGTTAGTTTTAATTTATGTTGCCGATACCAACCGGTATCAGCAACGGGTTATTCTGATAATGGTGATTTACTTCACATTTATTGTTTTAATCTGAAATGTCAGATTAGTGACCTGGCATGGGGGCGGCGGTGGCGGGTTCGCGCTGGCGTTGCAGCCATTTGATGATCATCACGGTGCTGATCCCACCGACCAACATGACGATGCTCAGATACACCATCGGTGCGGTCGCGCTTTGCATTTGGTCACGTACCAGTGGAATGGTGTTCTGGGCGAAGAAGCCGCCGAGGTTAGCCAGCGAGTTGATAATCGCGATTCCCGCCGCCGCTGAAGCACCGGAAAGGAATTTGGTCAGATTCCAGAAGCAGGGCTGGATAGCGAACACCGACAGCACCACCCCGCAGATAAAGGCGAAACTAATGACCGGCTGGCTGGCGAACCACACTGAACCAATCAGACAGGCGGCGGAAGTGAACATCGGCAGGGCGACGTTAACGAACGGGTTATTGGTGCGTTCCGGTTTGTGCGTCAGCCAACGCAACATGATCATCACCAACGCCCAGGGGATCATATTGACGAAGCCGTTGGTCATATCAGAGACGCCGAAGGATTTGACGATGGTGGGCATCCAGTAGCTGATGCCATAGGCACCGAAGCAGATAAAACCGTACACCAGCGCCAGCGACAGCACGCGTTTATCGGTCAGCGATTTAAACAGGGTATCGACGGACTTATCGCTCTCCTGGCGGCGTTCTTCCTCCAGGCGCTGCGACAGCCACTGCTTCTGCTCGCGTGTCAGGAAGGTGGCATGGGTCGGGCTAATCGGGAACCAGGCCATCACCGGGATGATCAGCAAAATCGCCAGCAAACCGGTCATCAGGAACAACCACTGCCAACCCTCATAACCCATAATGCCGTGCATACTCAGCAACGCGCCGTTCAGCGGTGCGCCAATCATATTGGCGAACATGCTGGCGGTAACCAGAAAACCGACGATGCGTGGGCGATATTTAGTCGGGAACCACTGCGTTGAGTAGTAAATCAGACCTGGGTAGAAGCTGGCTTCCGCCAGACCTAGCACGAAACGCAGGCTGTAGAACATGGTCAGGCTTTGCGTGAAGGCGAGGGCGACAGTGATGATGCCCCAGGCGGCAAGGCTTAAGGCAAACCAGCGTTTTGCCCCGACCTTCGACAGGATCAGGTTGCCCGGAACGCTAAAAATCAGGTAGCCGATAAAAAATAACGACGACCCTAAGCCAAAAGCCGATTCACTCCAGCCGAGGCTGCTGACCATCTGCAACTTGGCGAAACTGATGTTTTGTCGATCGATATAGGCCACCACATACATCGCCACCATCAACGGGACCAGCATGGTGATGATTTTACGGATGGTACTGTGTTCAAGGTCGCTAACGAGGTCGCGCGCCTTATTCTCTGTCAAAGTGCTCATGGCTGCTTTCCTGATTCTTATACGATTGAATGACAGCGTGAGAAGCCGCGAAAAGCGAACGTCTGCTCCCTGGTGGGTGGCGGTACAAAGCAAGGTTGAGGTAATCCCTTTGCTTTGCGCTGACGTTAACTTCGCGCTGAATGTCACTGGGTTAAAACTGACATGTCACAAATCTATCAGGTGGCGGACATAAAGTTAGCTACATGTTAGTCATTTGCTAAATTGATCACAAAAACGGCAGCGGTTAACGCGTTAGTGTGATGCTTATCACGCAGAGAGACGGGTTGAGCATGGATTTTGCAGGATCAGGAAAAATTCAGAAAATGATCAGTAACATGTTAGTTTTATAATTTCATTAATTTCCTTTTTTATCATATCGATAGATTATTTTTTGTTTCTTTAAATTCACCGAGCCGACCAGGTGAGCAAATGCCGCCAGCAAACAGAAGTGGGTATATTCTCTCATATCACCCCGACTGATGGCCGCTATAAGCCACGCTGATGTCTGCAATCGATTTTGTGAGGCCGTATGCAAAATCGCCAGTTACCCCCTTTACCTGTTGCCAATGAATGCTAGATTCTGACATGTCAGAATTCGACAAATAATCACAATAAAACCATCCTTCAGGGGTAAAACTATGTTCTATGCATCTCCCTCCTATCCGCTAAAAAAATGGTCTGCATCTCTCCTGCTGTTGACCGCAGCCGGCGTTGGCTTACCGGCACTGGCGGCGACGCAACCTAAACTGGATGTGGTCGCAGAATGGAATCGCCTGCCGTATGACCTGAGCGATCCGGCAGCGGCGGCCGCGTGGAAAAACAATGACACCAAGGCTATGCTGCACGGCGTGAAGGTTGATGCACAGGGTAACCTGTACGTCAGCACCGCCCGCTGGGGCGGCCCGGAAGTCCCGGCAACCTTGTCGAAACTGGTGAAAAAGGACGGGCAATGGCTGCTGCAACCCTTTCCCAGCGAAGCGATGAACGACGTACATAATCCACAGGGTTTAAAAGCGGTGCTGGGATTTGAAATTGATCGCAACAACGTGATGTGGATTCTCGATCAAGGGCATATTGCGGGTGCACCCAATAAAGCGGGTGATGAAAAGCTGATCGCCTGGGATTTGAATAAAAATAAAGAAGTGGCGCGTTATACCTTTACTAACGATCAAGTCGACTTTACCTGTTCGTTCCTGAATGACGTCGCAGTGGATAACGACGCAGGCGTGGTGTACATCACCGATTCCGGCATCATGTGTCATCCGCTGAAAGGCGGTTTGCTGGTGTATAAAATGAAGACCGGGGAGGCAAAACGGGTGTTATCTGCGCCGGAATGGGTTAACGATCAACCCGGTTTCACCTTCAGCATCCACGGCGAAAAGGTACTGAAGGACAAAGACGGCAAAGCCAATCCGATGTTGACCGGTGCTGACGGTATCGCGCTGTCTGGCGATAAGAAAACGCTCTACTGGACTAACCTTACCGGCAATCGGCTGCTGAAAGTACCGACTTCAGTGCTGCGCAATTTCAGCAACAGCGAAGCGCAAATCGAAAAGGCGATCAAAGTGGACACGGTGCTGCCGTCCAATACCGATGGCATCACGGCAGACCGTCAGGGCAATCTTTACCTGACGGCGCTGACGCTTAACGGCCTGATGAAACGGGATGGCAAAACCGGTAAGGTCACGCCTTTCGTCACCAGCGATGCGATTGCCTGGCCCGATACCATTGGTTGGGGACCGCACGGCGATCTCTATTTTGTCAGCAATCACCTTAACAGCTGGGTCGGTGGTGAGATGAATTTTGATAATCCGCCGGTGCCGAATTTCCGCATCTATAAAGTGCATGTGGGTGGCACACCTTATACCGCAAAATAATCCTGTACTGACGGGAAATATTGGCTGATTCCGTAGCGGCGCAATTTATTGCGCAATGCTGTGCATTATGTCGGAAACCTCGCGCGGTAAACCGCGCCGCTAAGGGCTGAACGTAACCGTAGCGGCGCAATTTATTGCGCGATTCTGTGCATGATGTCGGCAAACCCGCGCGGTAAACCGCGCTGCTACGTGTCAGTCATTAATTTTGCTCCGACAACTGCACGGCCAGGGTGTTTGGCTCCAGCGCTTCAAACAGATGCGGTTCATCTGCGGGATAACAAATATAATCGCCGGGGCCGAGCAGCACTGGCGCATCGCTGGGACCGACCAGTGCGCGACCCTGCGCGATAATCACATGTTCCACCGAACCCGGCGGATGGGGTTTAGAGGCACGCGGTGCGCCTGGCTGGCTGGTGATCAGATAAAGGTCGCGGCGGCCGCCCGGTGGGCAACTGGCCAGCAATGCGGCCTGATAATCGGCCAGTTCGGCAGACACCACCATCCCTTCGCCTTTGCGGATCACCTGCAAACGCTTCACTTCCGGCTCCATCAGTCGGGCAAACGGAATATTCAGCGCGACACATAACGACCACAGTGTTTCGATGCTGGGATTGCCGTTGCCTGCTTCCAACTGAGAGAGGGTAGATTTAGCGACACCGGCGCGGCGTGCCACTTCTGTCAGCGAAAGCCCGGCGCGCTGGCGTTCACGCACTAATCCGGCGGCGATAATGTCAATCGGCGGGGTCACAGCTACTCCTGTTCGTTATAGCGAACAAACGTTCATCTTGTAAAACGGTATCGAGCCGTTCATTATAACGGCTTTCTTGTTCGATATGAGATGATTTTGTTATGCGTCTGGGAGCAGTGCCTCTGGATAAAGGGGTAATAAAAGCGATATTCCTCGTCTGTCTGGCTGACGGTATCGTCGGACTTTCTTATGGTTCACTGGCGGTGGCAGATGGTTTCCCGTTGTGGGTGCCAATGGCGCTGTCTACCCTGGTGCTGGCTGGCGCATCCGAATTTCTGTTCATCGGGATTGTTGCCGGTGGCGGCAGTCCGTTTACCGCCGCCGCAGCGGGTTTATTGGTCAATGCCCGTCATCTGCCGTTTGGCATTGCGGTTAAGGATTTGGTTGGACAGGGTGGGCGGGCGTTGTTTGGCTGCCACATCATGAATGATGAAAGCGTGGTCTTTGGCATCTCGCAACCCAAACTGGCGCAGCGTCGCGCGGCCTACTGGATTTGTGGCCTGGGTATCTTCGCGATTTGGCCGCTCAGCGTGATCAGCGGCGCGGTGATTGGGCGTTTTATCCCGGATGTCTCGGTGATCGGTCTGGATGCGGTGTTTCCTGCCATCCTGATCGCATTGATTTTCCCGGCCCTGCGCCAGCGCCGCACCCGTATCCCGGCATCGCTCGGTGCGTTGCTTTCGGTGCTGGCAACCCCGTTTGTCCCTGCCGGTATGCCGGTGCTGTTTTCGTTGTTAGGTTTGCTGAGCTGGAGGGAGCGTAAATAATGGAAAATGGATTAGTCATTGCGGGGATTGCGCTGCTGGCAACCGGAACTTACCTGATCCGCTTCGCCGGTTTTCGTCTCGGTAGTCGTATGCAGATGTCAGAGCGGGCGCGCAGCATGTTATCCGATGCCGCCACCGTGTTGCTGCTGGCGGTAGCGGTCACCACCGCGCTGTTTGAAGGTACGCATTTTGCTGGTGTCGCGCGAATCGCCGGGGTGTTGTTTGCGGTGTTCCTCGCCTGGCGCAAAGCCCCGTTGATTGTGGTGATCATCGGTGCGGCGCTGATGACGGCGATCCTGCGTTATCTCGGTGTGCCCTGATCGCGCCAGCTCTGCGCACGTAACTCATAAACCAGACTGGCGGGTGCGCCCGGTATATCTTCAACCCGGTCATAACAGCGCAAACCCGCCTTCTCCAGCACCTGTTGCGAGGCGAGATGATCTTCCCGCACCGCAGCATCAATCACCGGCAGCTGGCAGTGATCAAAGCCATAAGCAATCACCGTACGGGCAAACTCGGTGGCGTAACCGTTACCCCACGCTGTTTTTGCCAGCCGGTAGCCCAAATTGTTTACCGGCCTGCCAGCAAACTCCCGCACCGTTAAACCACCAAATCCCAGTACCTCGTCGGATCGCTCGCGCAGGCAAATCGCCCAGTTGCCAAACGGATAGCATTGCCAGTGCGCCAGCCAGCGTGTTAACACTTCTTCGGTAAAAGCGAGATCAGGAAAGGGGCCGGCAGGATTAAACATTTGCGTGCCGGGATCACCATAGATGGCGAACAGCGTATGCAGGTCGCGCGCTTCAACCGGGCGCAAAAACAATCGCGATGACAACAGTTGCATAGGATGGCCTCGTTCATCTTCCTGATAGCGGTTTTCGATTATAGGCACACCAGGAGACACCATGACACCTCGTTTAGCCCGCACCGATGAAACCGCCGCGTTGTGGCGGATTCGAAATCTTGCCATCCGTCACGGTTGCCAGTCGGTTTATCCCGCAGAGGTGATCACCGCATGGACACCCGATGCTCTGCCAGAGGGATACTTCGAGGCCGTACGCGGTAATCCCTTCTATGTGGTGGACGACCCCGATTACGGTGTGGCGGCGACCGGTTTTCTCGATCTGACTGGCGGTAGCGTGGAGGCGATTTTCACCTTGCCGGTGTGCAACGGTAAAGGTTACGCCAGCGCCATTATGCAGACCCTGATGATGGAAGCACGGCAGCGTGGATTCAGCCAATTGACGCTGGCGGCGACCCCTAACGCCTGTGGCTTTTATCAACGTCATGGCTTCAGCATCGTAAGGGAAAGCCTTTATCATTCGGCGTTGGCGGGGGCGGCGTTGCCCTGTGTTGAGATGGTGCGGGAGCTTTAAGACTATGATTACAGGACGTCAGCCCTGGAAGGATCTGAAAAAGATGGTGATTAACTGCGTGGTCTACCGCCACGGACAGCGTGAAGAAAATGTCGATATCAGTGACATCAGTGAGGTGCTGAAAGAAGACAACACCTTTGTCTGGCTGGGTTTATACCAGCCCGATGCGGCCTTTATGCAGACTCTGCAACAGGAGTTCAGTCTGCATGAACTGGCGATTGAGGACGCGCTGGTGGCGCATCAGCGTCCGAAGATTGAACAATACGGCGAATCGGTATTTGTGGTGGTCAAAACGGCCCACCTGGATGCTCAGCAACGGATCAGCTTCGGTGAAACGCACTTCTTCCTCGGTAAAAATTTCCTGATCACCGTGCGACATGGTTCGACTGATGGTTACGGTGGTATCCGGGCGCGTGCGGAAAAAAACCAGGCGATGATGAGCGAAGGTCCGGCGTATGCGATGTACTGCATCCTGGACTGTATCGTAGATAACTACAGCAAAATCACCGCCAGCCTGAGCCAGCGCATCAGCGCGATGGAAGATGAGATGTTCAGCACCCGTTTTCACCGCGATACGCTGGAGGAGGTTTACCACCTGCGACGCGAACTGCTGTCGCTGCGCAATGCGGCGATGCCGGTGACCGAAATCTGCCCGCAACTGGTGCGCTTCCATGAAGATCTGGTGCCCAAAAATCTGCGTGCCTACCTGCGTGATGTGCAGGACCATGCGCACCATGTCATGATCGATGCTGAAGATATGCGCGAAATGCTGACCAGCGCCATGCAGGTGAATCTGGCGCTGGTGTCGGTGCAGCAGAGTGAAGTGAACAAAAAGTTGGCGGGCTGGGGCGCGGTATTGATTGTCCCCACCATCATTTTCAGCATGTACGGCATGAATTTCGCCGATATGCCGGAGTTACATACCCATTTTGGTTATCCGGTGGCACTGGGCGTCACCCTGACGATATGTGGTTTTATGTGGTGGCGACTTAAACGTTCGGGTTGGTTGTGATCGGCCATCAAACGATTTTGTTATCACTGTGCACGGTAAAGCGGCGATTTGCGTGTCGCCGCATACTCCGCGCAATTATCCACCTGGCAACAGGCTGGCTGACATCTGTCCCGGTCGCTGCCTTCTCGCCAGCGAAACATACAGCTAACCGTCACCTGAATAACATTTCCTGCTGTTTCCCGTCATCACGCTTTCTTATTACTTACCCACAATAAATACAACATATCCCACATTAACAACATAATTCGGTCTTGCATCCTGCTGCGACTATGCCACTATCTGCTCAACAGTTAGTCAGCCGTGAAGAGTGTGAAATATGCAGGATATGCCGGATTTGTTGACCGCTGCGGCGCAGATTAGTCAGGGTAAAAGCAGCAGCGTGGCATTGGTGGAAGGTTGTTTACGTCAGATAAAAACCCACAATCCCACATTGAATGCATTTGGCGATGTTTATGACCAGCAGGCGCTGGCGGAAGCGGAAATCTGTGACCGTGAGCGGCAGCAAGGAAAATTGCGCGGTCCGTTGCACGGTGTACCGTTTGGCATTAAAGACCTGTTTGCCACTGCCGGATTACGTACCACAAAAGGTTCGCTGACGGCGCTGGATAACGTACCGGACAGCGATGCGCCGATTATTGCGCGCCTCAAAGCGGCAGGGGCGATCATTATTGGCAAAACCGCCACCACTGAATTCGGCTGGACCGGTTCCAGTTATTCGCGCGTGTTTGGTCACGGCCGCAATCCGTGGGATCCCACATTGACCAGCGGCGGCTCCAGTTCCGGGTCGGCGATCAGCGTGGCGGCGCGGATGGTGCCAGCCGCACTGGGATCGGATGGTGGAGGATCGGTACGCATTCCCGGCGCATTTTGTGGCATTTTTGCGCTCAAAGCCTCGTTGGGGCGAATCCCCACCTGGCCGTGGTCAGCCACCGAGATGCTCAGCCATGCCGGGCCGATGACCCGCACGGTGCGCGACAGCGCGTTGCTGTTTGACTTGCTTTCCGGCCCGGATGCGCGAGATCACCAGGCGCTGCCTGCCAAAACGGAAAGCTGGCTGGCAAGGTGTGATGCGCCACTGCCCCGTCTGCGCGTGCATTACAGCCCGACCTTATTCAATACGCCGGTGGATGATCGCATCGCCGCCTGTGTTGAGCAGGCGGTTGAACACATGGCACACGCGCTGCCCGTGACGCTGACGGCCAAAGCGCTGAGCTGGCAAAGCCCGTTTGCCACCTTTGACACGTTGTGGAGCGGTGGGCGAGGGGTGGCGTATGGCGCGGCCCTGCAACACCAACATCATCAGCTGGACCCCGGTTTTGCCGCGCTGATTGAACGCGCACAACGGATTGAACTGGCGGATTACCTGGCTGCGCAAAAACAGCGCGCCGCCTTTGCCGGTCAGGTGCATGCGCTCTTTGACGAAGTGGATTTGCTGATCACCCCGACGCTGCCGGTGCTGCCGTTTGCTGCCGATCGTCACGTTCCTGAAGGCCAGGCGGATGGCGACAGCGGTGTCGAGTGGGCGCGCTGGACGCCCTTTACCTGGCCGTTCAACCTGAGCGGCAATCCGGCCGCCACGGTGCCGTGCGGATTTACCCCGGAAGGCTTGCCAGTAGGGTTACAGGTGATCGGTCGTCGTTATGCCGAAGGGGAGGTGTTGCAGTTCTGTGCCGCGCTGGAAGCGTTAATGCCGTGGGATCAGCATCAGCCCAAATTATAAACGTCGCGCGATAAATCGCGCCGCGACCATAACGCGCGATCTTTTGTAGCGGCGCGATTTATCGCGCAAGGCAGAGGCAGGGGACGGGTATACTGCGGTTTTCGCCGCAGAAACAGAAGGGTAAGTATGATTAACCAGCCGCGACTCGATGAGATCAAACGGGTATTGAGCCACGACAAACGGGTGCGCGTCACTGAACTGGCGCAGAAGTTTGTGGTATCGGAAGAGACCATCCGCCGCGATTTGAAGTATCTGGAGGAGCAGGGCGTGCTGCGCCGGGTGCACGGTGGGGCGATTTTGCCGGTGCCAAGCGAGGAACAGCCGCTGCAAATTCGCAGCCGTATCAAACCGCGCGCCAAACTGCGCATGGGGCAGTTGGCAAGTGAGCTGGTGGAGGAGGGTATGGCGCTGTTTCTTGATACCGGCACCTCTACGCTGGCACTGGCACAGCAACTGACGCGCTTCTCGCGGCTGAAGATTGTCACCAATTCACTGGATATTGCCACGCTGCTGACGCAGCAGAGCGAAAACGCTGTGACGCTAACACCAGGGCGCGTCAGGCGAAACGATAACGCACTTATCGGTCCCCATACGCTGGATTTTGCCCGGCAGTTCCATTACGACATCGCCTTTATGGGGATCGGTGCGGTGGACCGGGAAAATGGCTTTATGGACTACGAAGAACCGGAGGCGCTATTACGGCGCGTGCTGAGCACGCACTGCCGCCAGAGCGTGATTCTGGCGGATGAAGGCAAATTTGGACTGCGCACTTTTATTAACACGTTGCCGTTCAGCGCGGTGGACACCTTAGTGACCAACGTGCCGCCACCGGCAGCTTTTGTAGCAAGTCTGGAGAACGCACATGTCAACATCCTCCATCCCGGCAACGCTGCGGATGACGCCACGCGACTATCAGGCATTTGATGCGCTGTTTGAACTCAGCAGCCGCATTGGTGCCACGGCGGCGGGTGGTCTGCACCGCCTGACAGCCAGCGCCGAAGATCAACAGGTGCGTGATGCCTTTTGCACCTGGCTGACCCGGCAGGGTTTTGACGTAAAGATTGATGAAATCGGTAATATTTTTGGCCTGATCACCTTGCGGCCGGGGGCTCCCTGGTTGCTGTGCGGCTCGCATCTCGACAGCCAACCGCTCGGTGGTCGCTTCGATGGTGCCTACGGTGTCACTGCGGCGGCAGCCACCCTCGTGTCGCTGGCGCGACAACTGCGTGAGCAGAACGAACCGGCGCAATACAACCTGGCGGTGGTCAACTGGACCAATGAAGAGGGCGCACGTTTCCAGCCCAGCCTGATTGGTAGTTCATTTTTCACCGGCGCGGTGACGCTGGATGAGGCACTGGCCTGCACCGACGCCGATGGCTTCACGCTGGATGCGGCATTACAGGCGATTGGTTATCGCGGCACGGCGTTACCCCCGTTGCCGTTGCGCGCCTATCTTGAGCTGCATGTGGAACAAGGCCCGCACCTGGAACAGCAACGTAAGCAAATTGGCGTGGTGACCGAAACCTGGGCGGCGCTGAAATGGCAGGTGACGTTTCGCGGTGAGCAGAACCATACCGGTCCGGCGTTGATGAGCCGTCGGCGCGATGCGTTGCTGGCGGCGGCCCAGACTATCGTAGCGGTGCGGGCGGAAGCAGATCGTCACGGCGAGGTGCTGCATACCTCGGTGGGGCGTCTTGCCACCACCCCCAATTCGCCCAACGTGGTCACCTCCGAAGCAACGGTCTGGATCGAATTTCGCTCCGCCGACGAGGCGTTACTGCATCAGTTGCGCGCCAGTTTCAGCCAGCAGATGCAATCGATTGCTCTGGCAACGGCGACCGATGTCAGCCTGGATCGGGCGCAGTTCCGTCCCCGCCAGCAGTTGGATAGCTTGCTGGCACAACGCGCCCTGCACCTGGCGGAGCGCATCGGCCTGAGCGCCATACCGCTGCGCAGCGTGGCGGGGCATGATGCCATCAGCCTGAGTTATCACTGCCCAAGCGCCTTGTTGTTTGTGCCGAGCGTGGGTGGCTTATCGCATAACGAGCGTGAATTCACCGCCACTGAAGATCTCCACCGTGGCCTGGATTTGCTGATGGCGTTGTTGAGTGATCTGCTTCTGGAGGAGACGGCATGAACGCGCGTTTAGAACAGGTGTTGCAGCAATGGCAGCCCGGCCAGCGCTTCATTATTCAGCCCGGCACCGCTGGTGTCGCTTCCCCCCATCGTCTGGCGACCGAGTGGACGGGGTTCTGGCTGGAGAGCGCCGGTCAACGTTTCTATGCCAAGGTGTTATGTGATGACCAACGCGCATTGCTCGACGTACACCGCAGCGCAGAAATCAGCCGTCAGGCCGGTGAGCTGGGGATTGCTCCGGTGCTGTGCCATGCCGATGAGGCGGCGGGCGTCCTGATTTTTGCGGCGCTGGATGATGATTTTCGCTGGGCGAAGCTGGCGCACTTCAGCGATCCGAGACAGTTTGGTGCGCTGACCCGTACCCTGGATCGTTTGCATGAAGCGGCATTGCCGCTGCCTCAGCACTCGCGTCAACAGGACATGCTGGCCCTGCGCCAGCAACTTCAGCAGGCACAAGTGGTACTGCCGGAGGAGATGGTGTGGCTGGGCGAGTGCGTGGATCTCGCCTGGCAGGCGTTAAATGCATCGGCTTTTACCCCGGTATTGATTCACGGCGATCCGATCGCCAGCAACTGGATGGTGAACAGCCAGGGGGAGTGGCGTCTGCTGGACTTCGATTACGCGGCGCAGGGTGATGCCTGGCACGATATCGCCACCTTAATCCATGAACAGTTGCCAACCGATGACCGCTGGCGCGATGCCATCCGTAGCTGGCGTGGTGAATGCCGCGAAGCCGATGTGGCGCGCTGCCGCCTGTATGCGCTGGTGGATGATTATCACTGGACGCTGTGGGGCATGCTGAACGGCCATACCAGCCTGCGTGGGCTGGAATTTGCCAAGCTGGGTCAGTGGATGTTATTGCGCTGTCGCCAGAGCGCACGCGATCCCCGATTCGAACGTTGGTTAACCCTGACAGCGGAGCAGACAGCATGAGTAAACAACCCGGACAAGCCGTCAGTTGGCAGGAACAGCGTCTGGAACAGGCGATCGCCGCGATGTCAGGCTGGCAGAATAAAACCATCCACTATCGTCCGGTAAGCGGCGGGATTTCCAACGCCAACTGGCATGTTGCGGTGGAAGGTGCGCCCTGTGCTTATTTCGTCAAAATTCCCGGCGAAGGCACGGAACGTTTTATTAACCGCGACACGGCACATGAAGCCAGCCTGAAAGCGGCACAAACCGGTTACGGCGTGCCGGTGGTCGCTTATCTGCGCGAGCTGGGGGTCGAGGTTTTTGAGTTTATCGACGGCTGGCGTGCCTCCTCCAATCTCGACTTTCAACAGCAGGCGGTTCGCCATCGGGCGCTGCACGCGTTGAAGAGTTTTAACGATCAGCCGCTGCTCACCGAGGACAAAACGGTGTTTGCTATGTTGAACGAACATATCGAACAGGTGCGCGCCCTGAATGCGCCATTCTCTGCCGATGCGGTGTGGCTGCATAAACAGGCACAACGTGCACAACAGGCGTTGGAAGCGGCGGGTATTGATCGCGTGCCCTGTATGAATGACACTCTGGCGGGCAATTTTATGCTCAATGCCAGCAATGATATTCGGCTGGTCGATTTTGAATATGCCTCGAATAACGATCGTTGTTATGAACTGGCATTATGGTTCGGTGAGATGTTCTTTACGCCACAAATTGAGCTTGAATTGCTGGAGGATTATTTTGGTAGGGTGGATGGCGCGATATTTGCTCGCGTGCAAATCCATAAATATCTTGCCGATATGAAGTGGTCAACCTGGGCAATTATTCAGCATCAGGTCGCGGATATTGATTTCGATTTTTCTAAATATGGCCGCTGGAAAGAGTTGCGCGCCCGTAGCGTATTAAACCATCCCGACTGGGAAAATTGGTTGCGCGCACTGTAATCATCTTATTTATTTTTTAACACCACAGGGGAAGGCTGTCTGACAGCAGGTAAAGGAGTGCGCACACCGTCATTGTAAATTTCGGAGGGGATTATGAGTACCATGATCATGGCACAACAGTTGCGTGCCCGCATAAGCATCAAAAATAAAATCTTTGCCATCTATCTGCTGGCGTTATTACTTCTGGCGCTTTGTCCACCGTTATATTTAAGCGTCAGCGGAAGCGGTGCGTTATTTCTTGGCGTTCCGTTGCCAATTATCTACTGGCTTTCTATTGCGGTATTTCTTGGCGTCGGATTATGGGTGATGTATCTCGCTGAATGTGCTTTTGGCGAAATTCCCGCGGATGAGGAAGTATCATGAAAATTAGCACCGCAGAACCACATTATTTAATTACCTTTGGCATGATCGGTTTATTTCTGGCGATCATGATTGCTGTCCTGTATACCACGAACCGTAAAAGCACCTCGTTTTCCGATTATGCAGTGGGTGGACGCTCTTACGGTCCCTGGTACATCGCCATGAGCTACACCAACTCCTGGTGGCCGGGCGCAACCTTTACCGCGTTTTTTGCGCTGTCGGTCAGCGGCGTGATTGGCTTCTATGGCGCGGTTTACTCAACGCTCGGCGTCACCGCGATGTACCTGATGGCGCGGCGTGCCTGGAAGTGGGGGCAACACTTTAATTTGACCACGCAGCCCGACCTGCTGGGTATGCGCTACAACAGCCCGGCGGTGAAACGAGTGGCGTCAATTATCGGCATCATTTGTGTCTTCCCGTGGGTGGTGATGGGAATTCAGGCACTGGCGCTGTTGGTGGAGTTCGCCAGCTTTGGCCGCTGGGGCGTGACCACCTGTCTGATCGCCGGCGTGCTGCTGATCCTGGTGCGTCAGTACTGGACCGTCAGCATGGGTATGCGTGGTTTGATTATGACCGACATGTATCAGGGGATTATCGCCTATGGCCTCGGTGCGCTGGTTTGCGTAGTACTGCTGTTCAGCGGTGATCACAGCTTTGGTCAGCTATCGTCACTGCCGCCTGCGATGTTGCAGATTCCGGGTGCAGAAGGCTCCCATTACGGCCCCTGGTATATGTTCAGCCTGATTTTTACCGGTGTGGTTGGTTCGATGTGTTGGCCAATGAGTTTCCAGCGCATTTACACCGCCAGCGGTATTCGTGCGGTAAAGAAGGGGACATTGCTGACAATCCTGCTGGTGGGCGGTTTCTACGCCATTCTGATGTTGTTCGCTACGGCGGTGAGCCAGGATCCCAATGTGCAGGCCAATCCGCAGAACGGTTTCTTCACGGCGTTGTTTGATCAGGGCGGTCCGTGGTTGCTGGCACTGGCGCTGGTGATTGTGCTGGCGGCGAGTATCGGCCATGTTGATGGTTGTGTGCAGGTGTGCGGTACGCAATTTGCCAACGATCTTGCTACCTGGAATAAGCCGCGCAGCGATCGTCAACTGACGGTACTGGCGAAGTCCGGCATGGTGGTGTTTATTGCAGCGGCAGCGCTGCTGGCTTATTTCACCTTTAACTACTCGCGTTTGCAGTTGCTGGCGCAGATCTCCTATCAGGGGATCATCCAACTGGCGGTGCCGCTGTTCTTCGGTATCTTCAGTCGCTTTGGCAACAAGCAGGGCGCGCTGCTGGGGATGATGACCGGCATCATTATTGCGATCGTGCTGACGGTGTTTTTCCCGGATGACATCCCGGTGCTTGGCTCACTTACCAGCGGCATTGTTGGCCTGGCGGGTAACCTGCTGGTGTTTGTCGCCTGCGGTGTGCTGGTGCCGGTGGATGCAAAAGAGAAAGCGCGGGTTGATGAGCTGTTTGCGCTGGCAGAACGCCCGGCCCAACCGATGGCGAAACCGGTACTGAATTAACGTGTATTGCGTAGCGGCGCGATTTATCGCGCTGTTTAAACAACGCGCGATAAATCGCGCCGCTACGAATCAGGATGCAACTTTCCCCAAACAAGTCCATGATAAGTCGATAATTCCCTCCCTGGAGTCGCTCATGGCAATGTCCACCCCCTTCAATATTGGTCTGCTGCTTTTCCCGGAACTGACGCAACTTGATCTGACTGGTCCGTGGGAAGTGTTTGCCCGTATGCCAGGCGTCAGCAACTATCTGGTATGGAAAGACCGTCAGCCCGTGATGTCTGACCGTGGTCTGACTATGTTGCCGACGACCACCTTCGCGGATTGCCCACCGCTGGATCTGATCTGTATCCCCGGCGGGCCGGGCCAGATTGCCCTGATGGACGATGAAGAGACGTTGGCCTTTGTGCGTCGTGTGGCGGAAAACGCGCAGTGGGTCACGTCGGTTTGTACCGGGTCGCTGGTGTTAGGGGCGGCAGGGTTGTTGCAGGGCTATCGCGCCACTTCACATTGGGGATCGATTGATCAGCTCAGTTTGTTTGGCGCAACGCCGGTGCAAGAGCGAGTGGTGCGTGACCGCAACCGTATTACCGGTGCGGGTGTCACCTCGGGCATCGATTTTGCGCTGACGGTGGCTGAGGAACTCCTGGGACGTGATGCGGCGGAGGCTATTCAGTTGCAGATGGAATACGACCCCGCACCGCCTTTCGATAGCGGTTCACCGCGCAGCGCTTCAGCGGAAAGGCTGACACAGGCCCAACAGCAGATGGCCGCGTTCATCGCCCGCCGTCGTGCGGCGAGCGAAAAGGCAGGGGAGCGCCTTAAGCGTTAATCAATTGGCCCAGTTCCAGTTTCAGGCAGCGATCGGCGAGGTGAAAATAGCGATCGTCATGGGTGATCACCAGCACCGTCTTGCCGCGGGCTTTAAGCGCGGGCAACAGTTGATGATAAAACACCTCGCGAAACGCCGGGTCCTGATCGGCGGCCCACTCGTCAAACAGATAGAACGGACGATCTTCCAGCCATGCCACCAGCAGCGCCAGCCGTTTGCGCTGTCCGGTGGAAAGCGCCAGCGTGGAAAACACGCCGTTTTCCAGTGTGACCTTGTGCTGTAGCTGCAAGGCCGTCAGCAATTGCTGCGCCTCGTCATTCCAGCGCGCAGTCGCAATCCCCTGTAAATCATCAAACAGATGAAAATCGTTAAACACCGCCGAGAACAACTGGCGATAGCGCGCGCGGTTGGCGTCGGTGACGGCGACATTGTCGAGCAGCAACGCGCCGCCATCAGGTTGATACAGGCCGGTGATAAGCCGGGCGAGGGTCGTTTTGCCGCTACCGTTGCCCCCGGTGAGATATACAAGCTCGCCGGGGGTGAATTGCAATGAAATCGGCCCAACCTGAAAGCCGTTTGGTGTGCCGTGATGATAGATCAGGTCGCGCAGCGCCAGCGTGTGAAAGGTCGACGGTGGTGTGTCGAAGTGAGTTTGCTCCGGCGGCAGTTGCTGCTGCATGGTATTGATGCGTTTCAGGGCAACCTGGGTCAGCGTCAGGCTTGGCAAAGTGGAGAGGGTGCTCTCAATCGGCACAATCATATAAAGAAACACCATCGCGAAACCCGAAAGCACTGCGCCACGCAGATCCAGCACCTGCGCCAGCAAAAACATCACCACGCCGATAAAAGCAAAAAAGAACACACTGGCCCAGATGTTCGCCAGCGAGTACAACACATAACCGCGTGTGCGCTCGACGCGTACCTGTTCAATGGTGGTAAACAAGCGGTTGTGCAGAAACGCTTGTTTGCGTGCGGCGTGCAGGCGCAGTTCTTTGGCTCCGCTGAACAGCGCGTTAACATCGCCAGTCAGGGTTTCTTCGCGCTGGCGTGACTGACGCATCAGTTGCAGAGCGCGGCGATGCACCCAACTGTAACCCAGCGAGCCGATAAATACGGTCACGATAGCAATCGCCATCACCGGCAGCGACAGATAGCCCAAATACGCCATGCAGCCGACAATCACCGCCAGCGACATAATGAACGCGGGCAGCGAGACAAAAAACACCACCACCTGATCGAGATCCTGCGTCAGGATACTGAGCGCGCGCGGCATGCCGTGTGTCTCCAGATCGGCGTAGCGTGCATCGGCCACCTGCTGCACCAGCATCCGGCGCAACTGTGCTTTGCTACGCTGCCCCATTGCCATAAACAGCGACTGACTCAGGGTGCGGGTACCAAGCATCAGTAACGCCAGCAGGGCAAATTGCCACGCCAGCTGTAAACGTTGCGCATCGCTGGCGTTGAGTCCCTGATTGATCAGCGCCAGTAGTCCGGCATTGCTTAAACCGCCCACCACGCTACAACCGAGCGCGAGAAAAAACAGCGCACCGGTGGTGCGCAGTAACATCAGGTAAATCGCCACCTCATCTCCTATGAGTTTGTACTATTCAGCGGACGCCATAGCAGCAGCGCCAGCCACGGGCCACCAATCAACGTTGCCATCAGTCCGGCCGGAATTTGTCGTGGATACAAAAGATTATTGCCTGCCCAGTCAGCCAGCATCATTAACACTGCCGCGATCAGCACTGCCAGCGTCAGTTGTTGGAGCGGTCGGCGCGCGCCCAGTTGCCGTGCCAGTTGTGGGCCGAGCAGGCCAATAAACGACAGCGGGCCGACGATTAAGGTTGCGACGCCGGTCATGGCGGCCGCCAACACCATCAACAGCAGGCGCGCCTGCGTCACATCAAGCCCCAGCGAGGGGGACACGCTGCTCAAGGGTAACAACAGTAAAGCCCGCCTCAGCAACGGCGTCAGCGCCAGCAACAGCAGTGCCAGCACCAGCGCAATACCCGCGGTACTGGCGTTAACATAGTAGGTTGAACCGGTCATCAGTTGGCGCAACATCGCGGCTGCCATGCCGTTATTACTCAGTACCACCGCTGCGACTGACTGGAACAACGCCGTGATCGCCAACCCGCTCAATAACATCCGTTGTGGATTCAGCGCGTAGTGGCGCGCCTGCCACAAGGTCAGCGCCAGCGTCAGTAATGCACCCACCGCACTGCTTGCCAGCATGGCGACGACGCCACCCAGCGGCCACAGCAGCAACTGCACGGTGATTCCGAGCGCAGCACCCGCGCCAATCCCCAACAGTTCCGGGCTGGCCATCGGGTTGCGGCTGATGCGCTGAATAATCACGCCTGCTGCCGCCAGCAACATCCCGGCGGAGATCGCCGCCAGCAGACGTGGCAGGCGGAACGGTAGCATCGCCCGCAGTTCGTTAAGGGAACTCCAGTGCCAGCCGTGAATACCACGGGCAAAATCGAGCGACACCGCCAGCATCAGAAAAAAGAGCAGCGCGACCGGCAGCAGCGTATAGCGAGCGCCAGGATAGGGGGGCTGGTGTGGTTCACTGACATCGGGTTGGAAAATATGGCGCAGACGGGGTAAAAACCACAACAGCAACGGGCCACCCGCCAGCGCCGTCATCATCCCGGTGGGCAACAGGAGGCCGCCAATACCGTTAAGACGGCTAACGCCCTGATCGGTTAACCACAGCAGACCGGCGGCCAGCAACGGTGACCAGATCAGTTTTTGTCGTAAAGTTTTTGCCCCGGCCAGC
This sequence comes from Pantoea phytobeneficialis, assembly GCF_009728735.1. Lineage (NCBI taxonomy): Bacteria > Pseudomonadati > Pseudomonadota > Gammaproteobacteria > Enterobacterales > Erwiniaceae > Pantoea > Pantoea phytobeneficialis. The sequence goes on along the minus strand of NZ_CP024637.1, from coordinate 25,252 downwards.
ACGGCAAGATGGGGGGCGGCGAGGCCAATAAAACCAATCACACCCACCACACTGATGACCAGGCTGCTGATCACTAACGCCGACAACAACGCCACGCCGCGCACGATGCCGGCAGGCAGACCAATGGAGCGGCTCACCTGTTCATTCAGTGTCAACAGCCGCAGCGGGCGCAGAATAAAGCATACTGGCAGCGCGGCTATCACGACCCTTGGCAGTAACCACGCTAGCTGGCTGGCGTTTTCCTGCGCCAGCGTGCCACCCCCCCAGATAAATACGGCGGCCAGCGAACGGTCATAAATCACTGACAACAGCAGATTGACCGATCCGCAATAGAGATTGACCAGCATACCCGCCAGCGTCAGCGCCAGGGGGGTGAAACCCTGGCGCAAACTCAGCAGAAACACCACGGCAAAGGCGAGCAGCGCACCGCTGAACGCCACCCATTCACGCCCGGCCAGCAACCATGACGGACCAACCAGCGCGGCCAGCGACAATGCCAGGGTGGCCCCGGAGGCGATACCTAACGTCATCGGTTCGGCCAGTGGGTTACGTAATGCTTGTTGCATCACCACGCCGGTAAAGCCGAGCGCCAGTCCGCACAGCCACGCCATGCCCTGGCGCGGTAGCCACATCTGGCTGAAGATCTGTTGTGCAAGGCTGAGTTGTGCATTGCCCTGTAGCGCTTGCCAGGCGGCTGACCACGTCAGTTGTTGATGGCTTTGGTGCAGGCTGAGGGCCAGCGCGACGGCAAACAGCAAACCACAGAGCCAGCCTGGATGTCGTCCTGTCATGCGTGGGCTTCCTGTAGCGCGTTCACCAGCGTTTCGGCAAAACGCACCGCCGTGAGTACGCCGCCTTCCGTCGATAGCCCATCTGGCAGAACCACTCTCTGATGGCCGCCACGCATCAGGGTATGCCACAACGGAGAGGTCAGCATCGGGCTAAGATCCACTTCCGGCCAGGACGGCAGCAGCACCAGCCAGCCAGGTGGCATTTGCGCCAGTTGCTCCAGTTCCAGCGTTGCCACGCCCTGCGCACCTACGGCAAACGGGACGTGATGACCCAGGCCCAGCAACGCCAGCATGTCATTGAACAAACTGCCCGGTCCGAACGCCAGCACATGCAGGGTATCCAGCGGATGCAGCAGATAGAGGGGGCGAGGCTGAAAATGCGCGGCGCGCTGACGCGCCTGATCAAGACGTGCCAGCAGGGGGGCCATCACGCGATCCGCCCGACCAGGATCCCCTGCCAGCTCGGCTAATGCGTGCAGATTTTGCTGCGCCTGTTGCCAGGGATGTGGGCTGTAAGTCGCAAAGTAATGCAGCGGGGCGATACGCGATAACTGCGCTTCAGCCATGCGGTGCGCGGGCGTCACCAGCAACTGAGTGGGGCGCAACTCAAACAAGGTTTCATAGTTGGGCTGAAATAGCAGGCCGACATCGACCACCTGTGGCGGCAATGTTGGCTGGCTAAACAGGCGGCGATACCAGTCGGTCGCCGCAACCCCCACCGGTGTGATACCCAGCAGTAGCGCCATTTCGGTTAATCCCCAATCGAGGATCACCCAGCGGGGCGCGTTGGCGGCCCGCAGTGGATATGAAAGCAGGGCAGCGCTTGCCAGCGCGCCCTGGATCAGTTGCCGACGACGGATTACCACTGATAACTCACCGTGGCGATCAACTGGCGGCGCAGGCCAAAGTGGCAACCAAGATCGTTACAGTTGCTGATGTACTGTTTATCCGTCAGGTTTTGCAGATTCAGCGCCAACTGCCACTCCTGCCAGCGATAACGCATCATCGCATCGTAGATGGTTCTGGCCGGGACTTTCAGGCTGTTGTCGGTGGTCGCGTAGTTGGTGCCAACATAGCGGGCACCGCCGCCGAGGGTGATGCCATCGAAGATGCCGGGTAACGCGTACTCGGTCCACAGACTGGCGGTCTGGCGCGCAATCGCCACCGGCTGTTTGCCTTCGGTATCATCGTTTGCTGAGATCACTTTCGGGTTGGTCAATGCATATGACGCATTCACCAGCCAGCGCGAAGTAATATTGGCTTTGCCTTCCAGCTCGAAGCCCTGCGAACGAATCTCACCGGTCTGCACCGAGTAGTTGACGTGATCCGGATCAGCAGTCAGTACATTGGTCTGACGCAGGTCGTAAAGCGCAGCGCTGAACAACGCATTAAAGCCATTCGGCTGATACTTGATACCCACTTCCGACTGTTTGCCTTTGGTCGGTTTGAAGGGGTCCCCGCCGTAAGTGGTGCCCGACTGTGGCTGGAACGACGTACCGTAGCTGATATAGGGGGCGATACCGTTATCAAAATGGTACATCAGTCCGGCACGACCGGTGGTTGCATAGTCGTTCAACTCGGTGCGGGTTCCGGTGTTCCAGTTCTGCGCCCGACTCTGCGCCTGGTCATAACGGCCACCGAGGTTCAGGATCCAGTGGTTCCACTTCATGCTGTCCTGCACGTAGAAACCAAGCTGGGTCATAAAGGAACGGTTGTGGTAGTCAATCGATGGGCTGGCCACCGGAGTACTGTAATCCGGGTTGAGATAGCTGATATCGGACGCAGTACCGTAGCCGCTGTTTTGTCGCAGATCGTCATGTACATAATCCATCCCCAGCGTGACGGCATGATTAACCGGGCCGGTGTAGAGGTTGCCCTGCACATTGGTATCAACATCAAAGGCGTTAAAGGACTCGATGATGCGCATACTGTCGCGGCTGACGGTGGCCGATCCATCGACGTTGGTGCCGGTGGGATAGACCATCTGATAATCGCTGCTGGTATGCAGATAACGCAGATTCTGATGCACGCTCCAGGTGTCATCGAATTTGTGCATAAAGTCGTAGCCAACACTGGCCTGCTCACGGCGGTAGTAATCAAAACCGGGCTGACCGCCGTAGAAGTTGTCGGAGAAATTCCCCTGTGCCAGGTGGATCAGGCTGCCTTCCAGCGGCATTTGGTTGTAAAAACCGGTGTAAGGGTCTTTGCGGAATTGGGAAAGCAGCGTTAGCCGCGTGTCATCATTGGGCTGCCAGGTCAGCGCCGGGGCGATGTCATAGTGCTTGTATTTGGTGTAATCGACCTGAGTATCGCTGCGTGACCAGGTTCCGGTAATGCGTCCTAACCAATGTTCATCATTATCCAGTGCGCCTGAGAGATCTAACCCGGTTTCAAACAGATTATGGCTGCCGGTACTGACAAAAATCTGGTGGATCGGTTCGGCGGTGGGGCGCTTGCTTACCATATTGACCACACCGCCAGGACTGGCCTGACCAAAGGTGACGGAGTCCGGGCCTTTGACCACTTCGACGCGATCCAGCAGGAAAGTATCGAAATTCGGACGCGACCAGTACGTCACCGTAGGCAAGCGCAGGCCATCGAGAAACTCATCGGCTGAAAAGCCGCGAATGGTGATGTCATCAAAACGATAATCCGCACCGCCGCCCTCTGAGCCGATCCCGCTGTTGTAGCGCAACGCCTGCGCCACGTTCAACGCACCTTGTGAGGCCATCTGCGCCTGGGTGATCACCGAAATACTTTGCGGCGTTTCGATTAACGGACGGCTGCTTTTGGTGACAGAATCGGCTTTCTTCGCCACCTGGTTCCAGCTATCGGCATCGCCGCCATCGCTATCGACATTATTATTGGCGGTGACGGTCAGCGTGGTGTCGTGCGTATTATTGTTATCTGCGGCCCATGCAGGTGCGCTGCTAAACAGAATCAGCAGCATTGCGCTCAGCGGTGTGCGCTGAAAAGTGCGATGACGCATTAAATTAATCCCCGATATAGTCCAATACCCTAAAATAGTGATACAAATGATAATCATTCCTATTTTATTTCATAGCGCCCCGCTGGCGGCTTTGCGAGATCACACACCGGAATGACGCAGAGCAGACAGCAATCGGCAATCTGACAGGATTGGGTGAGATGGTATTGAACAAACCACGGTTAGCTGACGATTCCCCGGCGCTACCGTTATTGACCACACGGGAAATGCATTATCACGCGGGACGTGAGGAGCGCTGGCATGCGCATGAAGTGGCACAACTGGTGTTGTGTTTACAGGGTGTGATGCGGGTACAGACGCACACCGCATCCTGGACCTTAACGCCTGGCAGGGCGTTGTGGCTGCCGGGCACGGTTCCTCATGCGCTGACGGCGTTAAGCGATATTCGCAGTCTGAGTTTGTATCTGGAACCGGTAGTGGCACGCGCCTTTTGGCCGGAAGCGCACAGCATGATGATTTCGCCGCTACTCCAGGCGTTGATGCAGACGCTGGTGGAGATTGGGTTGCAGCCACATCCCGATCTACAGCGTGTTGAACTGGTAACGCCGTTGCTACTGGATGAATTGCGCCGCGCCCCGGAGGGTCCGGTGTGTGTATTACCGTTACCCGCGGATCGTCGCCTGATGAACATTTGCCAGCAGCTACTGCAAAGCCCGGCCAGCAGTGACACGCTGGAGGAGTGGGGCAGTCGTGTTGGCGCCAGTTCACGGACTCTCGCGCGGTTGTTCCGCGATCAAACCGGTATCACCTTTACCCAATGGCGACAGCAGTTGCGTTTGTCGGAAGCGTTGGTCCAACTGGCGCAGGGCCAGCCGGTGTTACGCATTGCCAGTCAGCTTGGCTATCAAAGCCCCAGCGCCTTTATCTCCATGTTCCGCCGTTTACTCGGCGATACACCGCAACGCTTTTTGCGAATTTCAGGCTGAAATCGCCAGCCGGAAAGTCGGTCGTCCCCGCGTATCACGCGGTTGAACCCAGGGATGGCGCTCTCAGGCTCGCCAGCAGTGTGGCATGGATTTTACACGCCGCGCGTCACGCCACCGTCGATAGAGCGTGAAATGAGTGGCCGAGCGGGTCCGATTGCGATGGGTTTTTTTTGTTCAGTAACAAAATCAGAAATGCTGATGATTCCGGGCCAGTTATGAATGTTATAACTGGTTCATTTGCCTGACGCGGTTTTTTATCCTGCCTTCGCAGGGGATTAGCAAAATATCACGAAAATTCAGCAAGTAACCCGCGAGATTGCGCGTTGCATTCTGCCAGGGGCTGTGAATAAATACAGAGACTTTCTTCATAAAAATGCCATAAAGGCCGGGCGTAAGCCTGAGAAAAGAACACCGCACTTATGACAGACCATAAAGCCACGTTGGCTCGGGAAATCAGCGCCAGAAGCGAAAGCCTCGAAGCGCATCTCATCGCTATCCGCCGTGATATTCACGCCCACCCGGAACTGGGTTTCGATACCATCCGCACCGCAAAAATTGTTGAGCAGGAACTGCTGGCACTGGGCCTGACGCCACAAACCGGCGTCGGCAAAACCGGTGTGATGGTGGATATCAAAGGTGAGTATCCCGGTAAGACCTTGCTGCTGCGCGCCGATATGGACGCGTTGCCGATTCACGAACAAACCGGATTGCCCTTCAGCAGCAACTATCCCGGTAAAATGCACGCCTGCGGGCACGATATTCATACCGCAACCATGTTGGGCGTGGCGGCGATCCTGCCGCATTACCGCCACCAGTTGCATGGCACTGTACGCCTGATTTTTCAACCCGCCGAAGAGACGCCGGAAAGTGGCGCGGAAGCGATGATTGCTGACGGTGCTGCCGATGGCATCGATCTGGCGGTGACGCTGCACAACAAACCTGAGCTGGCGGCCGGTGAAATCGGTCTGACGCGCGGGGCCAGCACGGCATCCAGCGATGAGTTTGATTTGGTAGTGCACGGCGTCTCTACCCATGCGGCACGCCCGCATATGGGGACCGACCCGATTATCGCTGCCGTGCATCTGATTACCCAGTTGCAGACCATCATCTCGCGTGAAGTCGATCCGTCGAACTCAGCGGTACTGACCGTTGGCCATATTCACGGTGGTACCACGCATAATATCGTCCCTGATAGCTGCCTGATTCAGGGCACGGTACGTGCCAAATCACCGGCCACGCGCGCGCATATCGAGACGGCGTTTAAACGTATTTGTGCCGGGGTGGCGCTGGCGCTGAACACGCGTATCGAGGTCAATTATCAGCGCGGCGTGCCGCCCCTGATGAATGATGATGCGTTGATTGATCAGCTGGAAACCATTCTGTCGCACCAGTTCGGTAAAACGATTGTGGCGAAACCCAGTGCCAGTTTCGGTGCCGAGGATTTCTCGCTGTTTACCGAACGTGCGCCGGGTTGCCAGATCCATATCGGTTCTGGCGCACCGGGTCGCGACGATCATCTGCACAACTCGGACTACCAGCCCGACGAGCGCAGTATTCACGCAGGCACTCAGGCTTTAGCCCGTTTAGCCATCGATCTACTCTCCAACAATCAATAACAAACTTTGAGGTTTTATGATGCGTAAAGGGCTTTTTACTGCTTCCGTTGGCATGCTGCTGCTTGCCTCTTCTGCTCTGGTCCAGGCGAAAGATTTCGGCACCCTGAAATTTGCTACTGAGGCGGCTTATCCTCCGTTTAACCAGTCCACACCGAGCGGCAAAATTGTCGGTTATGAGCCGGATATGGTGGCGGAGCTGGCAAAGCGCGTTGGCTTTAAATATGAGCTGGTGGCGCAGAAATGGTCTGGCATGATCCCAGGCCTGGTAGACGGCAAATATGACGCAGTGGTTGATGCGGTTACCGTTACGCCAAAGCGTGAAGAGGTGGTGGATTTTACCCATCAGTACACCGTGAGCGTTTCAGGTTTCGTGACCCTGAAGGGCAGTGCGCTGGATACCCTGCCGGGTAACAACGAAGTGGTCACGGCGGGCGATGAAGCGGGTATGACCAAAGCCATCGACGCGCTGCGCGCGAAATTCAAAGGCAAAACCATTGCCGTGCAGGTTGCCACCATTCAGGCTGACTTCCTGAATAAATACCTGGCCGATGTTGCCACCATCCGTACTTATCAGGGCGGCCCGGAAACCTTCGCTGACCTGCTGAATGGTCGTGTTGATGCGGTAATGGCGTCACGCACCAACCTCAACGCCTATGTGAAAAAGCACGCTGATACCGTAAACAGCACCGGCTACGGTTTTGTCGGCGGTGTGCTGGGTCAGGGTTCGGCTATTGCCTTGCGTAAAAACAACCCGGAACTGAAAGCCGCGCTGGATGCTGCGCTGGTATCGATGATCAAAGACGGCACCCTGAAACAGCTTTCTATCAAGTGGTTCGGCGAGAACGTCGCACCTGCGGAGTAATGCCTGACGCTTATGACTATCGACTGGCAACTGTTAGGGTTTGGTGACGAAGGCTGGGGCGGCGTGCTGCTCAATGCCGCCACCGTCACCGTGACCGTTTCTCTCTGCGCCTGGCTGCTGGGCGCAATTCTTGGCAGCCTGTTGTGCTGGATGCAGATTGGTGGATCGCGCTGGCAACAAAAGCTGGCGGGTGGTTACATCACGCTGTTTCGCGGTGTGCCGGAACTGTTGGTGATTTACCTGTTTTACTTTGGTGGCCGCCAGGTGGTGGCCTTCTTTGGTGAAATCCTCGATATCCCCGGCCCCTACGATGTAAACGGCTTTGTAGCCGGGGCCATCGCTATCGGCCTGATCTCCGGTGCTTATCAAAGCGGCGTGTTTCGCGGTGCGTATTACGCCATCCCAAAAGGCACGCTGGAAGCGGCCACCGTCACCGGTATGGGCCGTTTAATGATGTTTCGCCGCATGATTGTGCCGCAGGCGCTGAAAACGGCGCTGCCCGGCATGGGTAATCAGTGGCAATCGGTGATTAAAGAGTCGGCCCTGGTTTCGGTCACTGGCCTGGTGGAAACCATGAACCAGATTTCGACCGCCTCCAACTCAACGCAAATGCCGTTCTTCTTTTACAGCGTGGGAGCGGTGATTTATCTGATCATCACCACCTGTTCCGATTTTGTCTTCCGCTATGTGGAAAAAGTGGCCATGCGCGGGCAACAACGCGCCCGGTTGTAAGGAGGCCTGATGGATTTTTCCTTTTTGCAGCACACTCTGGTGGCGCTGCTGCGCGGATTACCGCTGACGCTCAATCTTGCCGTGCTGTCGCTGGTTGGCGGTGGCGTGCTGGCGCTGCTGCTTAATCTGCTACGTCAGAACCGAGCAGGCAGTTACCTGGCGCGTTTTTACGTCTGGCTGTTTCGTGGTACGCCGCTGCTGATCCAGATTTTTATGATCTACTACGGACTCGGCAGCTTACCGGCGGTGCGCGAAAGTATTTTCTGGCCGCTGCTGCGTGATCCTTACTGGTGTGGCCTGATCGCGTTAATTCTTAATGATGCGGCTTATACCTCAGAAATTCTGCGCGGTGGTTTGAACGCGGTAAGCGTGCAATCGCTGGAAGCGGCGAAGGTGTGCGGCATGTCGCGCTTCACCACCCTGCGGCGCATCACGCTGCCGATTGCCATCCGTCAGGCGCTGCCGGCGTATAGCAATGAAATCATCTCGATGATCAAATCGACCTCTCTGGTCAGTACCATCAGCCTGATGGAGATGACTGGAATTGCCGATTCGATTGTCTCCGAGACGTTCCGCGCGCTGGAGGTGTTTCTCAGCGCGGCGATTATTTACCTGCTGCTGACCGTGCTGGTGAGCAAAGGTGTGGCGCTGCTGGAGCGCCGTTTGTCCCCTTACTACGCTGGAGCACGTTAATGAGCAAACCGACTATCGCCCTGAGCCATCTCAGAAAAAGTTACGGTGGCCATGAAGTGCTGCACGACATCAGTCTGACGGCGCAGGACGGCGACGTGATTTCGCTGATTGGTGCCAGCGGCTCGGGCAAAAGTACCTTGCTGCGCTGTATTCCGTTCCTCGAAGTGCCGCAGGGCGGTGAAATTGCGGTGGGTGATGAGTTGGTCACCATCGATAACCCGCATGAAAAGCTGAATCGCGAGCAGCGTCGCAGCATCAAATTGATGCGTATGCAGCTTGGTTTTGTCTTCCAGAGTTTCAACCTGTGGCCGCATAAAACTGTGTTGCAAAACATCATGGAAGCGCCGGTCCATGTGCAGAAACGCAGCCAGAAAGAAGCGCTGGAGGAAGCCGAAGCGTTGCTGCATAAAGTTGGCCTGTATGAGAAACGCAACGCCTGGCCGTCGCAGCTTTCGGGTGGTCAGCAACAGCGGGTGGCGATTGCCCGTGCCCTGGCGCAACAGCCCAAGGCGATTCTGTTCGATGAACCCACCTCAGCACTGGACCCGGAACTGGTGGGTGAAGTGCTGCGCGTAATCCGTGGTCTGGCGGAAGAGGGGCGTACGATGATTATCGTCACCCATGAAATGGGTTTTGCCCGTGATGTTTCCAATAAAGCGGTGTTTTTGCATCAGGGTAAAATTGAAGAATCCGGCTCACCGCAGCAGGTGTTCAGTGACCCGATCTCGCCACGTTGTAAGGCCTTTGTCAGCAGCCATCTGCACCGTAACAGTTAATATGTAGCGGCGCGATTTATCGCGCAATAAATCGCGCCGCCACACGATGATACCTCCGGTGCAGGGAGGGCTTTTATCCCCGCGCCTCACCTTCCTGTTGTCTGAAAAATTTCGTTATAAAAAAAAGTGACATTTATCTCATCAGCGTAGCGCGGAAATAACGCGACCACTGAGGTGCTGGAGTCAGGCACCAACACGTCCATTATTGTTGACCCTAGGCGAAGTCACTGTTTTTTAAGGTGGAACTATTATTGCGACCGGTTATGGTCACCACGGAAAACTAAGCGCGGCGGCAGGTTGTTTATCTGGTGGAGATGCGGCTACGCGCAGACTATTATCAGCCCTCGCGGCGCGGGATTAGGCTGATATTTCAACTGCGGGGTAGTTTGATGAGTGCATTAATCTGGCTGGTGGACGACGATACACCATTACGCGAATCCATCGCGTTCCTGTTAAAAACGCTCGGTTACGACGTGGTGGATTTTGCCGAACTCGGCGGATTTGAAGCCTGTCTGCCCGACCCTGAGGCGGAGCCTTTTTCGGGGTGTCTGTTACTTGATGTCCCGCTCGCCGATTTTAATGGCCCCGGTTGGCTGGAAGAGAACAAGCGGCGGCATCCGTTGCTGCCCGTCATCATGATGGCCGATCATGATATCCCGGAAGCTTTTCGCCAGGATGCTTTTGCCGCCTTTACCAAACCGCTTGATGTTGAGCAACTGCTGGAGAGTATCAAACAGGCGATGGCGGAAAGCGCGCGACGTGTTGAGAGTTGGCGATCGGGATAATGTTAAACCAACACGTTTTTCCCTTGCTGCAACCGTCGCGAAGTGACGAAACACAGCAGCGGCACCGGCAGGGTAAAAAACAACAGCAACCACAACAGCACGTAAACCGCATCGACACCGTCATTTTGCAGGTTGTTGTACAGTTGCACCGGCATGCCTTGGGGAAAGTAAGCAAAGATCATCACAATGCCAAATTCACCCATGGCGCGCACCCAGGCGAGGGCGGTCGCTGAAGCCAGACCCGGCGCGGCAATCGGTACTGAAAGCCGCCAGAAACGTTGCCAGGGCGGTGCGCCGAGGGTACGTCCGGCTTCGAGAATCTCTTTTGGTACGCCGGCAAAGGCGGAACGCGCGGCGGTGACAAAATAGGGCAGTGCGCCATACCATTGCGCCAGCACAAAGGCTGCCGGGTTATTCACCAGCGTCATCCCAAAACGGCCAAGCAATTCGCCGGCCAGGCTGTAAGGCCCATAGGCGCTGACCAGCAAAATCCCCATTGCCAGCGGCGGCGTCAACAGAGGGATTAGCACCACCAACTCCACGACCAGGCGCGCTTTGCCACGCGCCTGTGACAGCCACCAGGCCACCGGTAAACCGCTGATAAAAATCAGTAGCAAGGCCACCGCCCCCAAACTGAGCGACGTGGCGATGGCATGGCTATCGCCCCACGCCAGCCGCAGATGTTGCCAGTGCGTCACACCAATCAGGGTGACGAACGGCACCGCCAGCAGCAGTAAGGCAGGGAGGGAGAGCCACAGCGCGGTGGGCTGGCGTTTTCTCATTGCGGGTACAAGGCTCCGCCTTTCGGTGCGGCATAGCCATTCTGTTTAAACAGCGCCTGGCCCGGCTGACTCAACATAAAGTCGACGAAGGCTTTCCCGGCGGCGGTGCCATTCGGGGCATTCTTCAGCACGGCTGCGTAGTACACCATCGGCTGGGTATGCAGCGTTTTATCGTTGCCCTGGCTGTCTTTCACCTGGAAGCTGACGGTGTCATACCACTGTTTGGCTTGATCCGGGTTACTGAGGTTGATCTCATCCGGCAGTGCAATGTAAGGCAGATGGGCGGAGATCACTTCGCTTTCATAACCGGCAGCGGCATCCACCTGTCCACTTTCCAGACGCGCCAGCAGGCCACCTTCCAGGTGAGTTTGCGCCGGGTTCTGTACGCCGCCCATGATTTTTTCTGCAATACCCGGCTGATGGTAATACTTCTCAGCCAGCAGCAGGGTAAACACGATGTTCTGACCTTTCGGATCGTTAATGGGGTCGGTGCGGCCAAATTTCAGACCTGGCGTTGCCAGTACCTTCAGCCAGCTGGCATCGCTGCCTTTGGCGTGTGCGAATTGCTGGGCATATTTCCCTTTCGGGCTATAGGCGATCACCATGCTGGTACTGGCGACCGGGACGGCGGTATCAATCAATCCGGCATCCTTCAGGATCTGCATCGGGCCGGGGGTGATGGAAACAAACACATCGGCGGTGATTTTCTTACTCGCCAGTAACCGCGCCATACCGTAAGCGCCCTGACCTTGACCCTGATAGTTGCCATTATGCTCTTTAGCAAAGGCTGGACCTAAAGCCTGGTCCATCACTTTACCCATCGAACCGGCGTAAGTGACGCGAATGTCGGTATTCGCCAGAGCATTGAGACTGACAGTTGCGCCCGCGGTGAGCAGTAGCGCGCTAAGAAGTTTAGATTGCATTCCATTTCTCGCTATATAATTAGGTAAATAACGATTAACAGGATAACCCCTTCAGGGCAAGGGGTAAACTATTGCGAAATATAGCGAAAGGCCCGCACCGGCGGGCCTGAAGGTCAGGCAAGGATGCGTTTTGCCCAGGATTCAATCTCATCACCGCTGCCAATATCCAGTTGCACCAGCCCGTTGACAATAAAGGTTGGCGAAACGTGGATACCGTTCTGACGCGAATATTTGCAGTGCCATTTGATTTCATTCTGCAATTCGGCACGGTCAAAGGGCGCGCGGGCATTGATGCCGCTGTACTGCTCCAGACGGTCGATGATCTGATTTGGCGTGGTATCCATATTCGGTCCACGCGCGTGATCGGCGAACTCAAACTCTTCACGGTGATCAGCCACCGCTTTTAACACCGCTTTGGCGGCGGCTTTTCCTTCCGGCAAGGTGGATGCCGCGAGGATATAGCGCACAATCAGACCGGAGTACATATGCCAGGGTTGTGATTGCAAACGGATTTTCAACGTCATCTGATCTTCGCCGACCAGATTCAGCAAGGCATCGAACTTATTAAAGGCGCGAACGGAATACGGGCAGGTGGGTTCAAGAAACACTTCAAACACCTTCGGGCCGTGGCCCCACACCAGTGGATCGGCATGCAATGCGGTTGACTGACTCATCATGACTCCCTTGAGTGAGAAAAAGTTTTCCTACTTTGACAAAGCGTTGCGGTGACGACCAGCACAAGCTAAGGCTTTTTTGTTACAAAGCCATTCTCTTCCGTCATAATCCGTACCAAAGAAAAATCAGGTTACAGATCCGAGATCTACGAAATAGTCAGGCACTGCGCCGTCTGCGAGTGAAATAACCAACTATAGTTATCTTACTTTCTCTCTTTCAGACGCCGCGTTCGCCGCGCCTTTTTAACTCACTTGCCCGGAGCCGATAGCAAAAAAGAGGTTTACTGTGTTTGCCGATATTTCCTGGAAAAACATCCATCAGGTAATCAGTCAAACGATCGCGGAGATGGTGGATGAGCAGCAAACGCTGGATGTGTTAACCCTGCGTGGGCGGTTAAGGGAAATGGCCGAAAACGAAACCGATGAAGAGATGGTGCTGTGCTACTGGCAGGCGATGAAGGTGTTGACGCAGTTACCGCCTACGGTGACCGCCAGCCAGTTGATCGAAGCCGCACGTCATGCTTTTCGCAGTCCAATCAACCACGATCCGCTTTAACCCTGCGTGCTTTTCAACGCAACAGCAGCAGGTGCTGACGTAATCGCATGATTATTCGGCATAAAAATGGGTGATGGTTTGATAGACTCCTGTCATCAGAGACCAACCACTGAGGACAGCGATGAAAATTACGAGCTATGCCGCCATGCAGGCGGGTGAGGCGCTGGTGCCTTACGAATACGATGCCGGTCCACTGGCTGCTGAGGATGTGCAGGTCGAGGTGGACTACTGTGGCGTCTGCCATTCCGATCTTTCAATGATTGATAACGAGTGGGGCGGCTCAACCTATCCGTTGATTGCCGGTCACGAAGTAATTGGCCGGGTAGTGGCATTGGGCGATGCGGCGCAGCATAAAGGCTTGCGCCTTGGTCAGCGTGTTGGCATTGGCTGGACGGCCAAAAGCTGCCAGCACTGCGACGCCTGTATCAATGGCGATCAGGTTAACTGCGAGAATGGCAAAGTCTCCACCATTAATAACCACGGTGGTTTCGCCAGCCATTTGCGTGCCAACTGGCAATGGGTGATTCCGCTACCGGATGCGCTGGACATCGCGACAGCCGGTCCGTTGCTGTGCGGCGGCATTACCGTATTCAAACCGTTGCTGATGAACAACATCACCGCCACCAGCCGTGTCGGAGTGATTGGTATTGGCGGCCTGGGGCATATGGCGATCAAATTGCTGCGCGCGATGGGGGCAGAAGTCACTGCTTTCAGTTCCTCTGCGGCCAAAACCGACTCTATTCTGGCGATGGGGGCCGATCGTGTGGTGAACAGCCGCGATCCTGAAGCGTTGAAAGCGCTGGCCGGGCAGTTCGATCTGATTATCAGCACAGTCGCGGTGGATCTGGATTGGGCACCGTATTTCCAGGCGCTGGCGCGTCAGGGCAAGTTCCACACCGTGGGCGCGGTGATGAAGCCGTTCGAAGTGCCTGCGTTTAGCCTGATTGTCGGCGATCGTGCGGTCACGGGTTCGTCGACCGGTTCGCCGGGACAATTACGTGCGCTGCTGAAGCTGGCATCGCGTGCCGATATCGCGCCAACGGTGGAAGAGTTTCCGATGTCGCAGGTGAATAAGGCGCTCGATCACGTACGCGCTGGTAAAGCCAATTATCGCGTGGTGTTGAAAGCGGATTTTTAATCATTAAGGTTAATCATAGCGGCGCGATTCCGGCGCGCCGCTATGCCAGAGAACAAACAGGTTTAAATCACCTGGGGTGCCCGAGCCCGGACGAGGAAGGACGAAAAGGACAATTTCTGTATTGATGGCGTGTAAGATTACCTTTGTTCTTGAAGGCAGCACCACACTCCAGGCAGAGCAATTTCTCCTGCTCCTGATGTGTTTTAGCGTGAATGTTCAAACTAACAGGGGTGGTGTAATACTTATTGCATCCAGGATGTGAACAAAGAAGCTTTTCACGGGCAGCGTGTATTTTTTTATGGTTTGTTAAATAAGCTTGATTGGTAAACCGACTGTCGCATGATGGCCAGTCGCAGGCAAACGCCTTCTCTCCATGTACAATTTTCACATGTTTATTCAATTTATATTTGGTGTCGAATTTCTTACCGCATCCAGCCTGTGAGCACAGGTGACCCTCCGTCGGGTGCTCCATTCTTCCATGATTACGTAAGGCGCTGAGTGCAGAAAAAGATTCGGCGCAGTGGCTACAAACATACTTGTTCTTAACCACCGTGGCTGCCTGTTCTGAAGACGTAGACCGGGAGGTGTCGTCAGTGAGATCGACCACAGCGGGTAACTCTGCTTGAGGTGGCTCTATGCTCAAGGCCTTTCTAAGGATCGGGTAATACTGGGCATTGTCGACACTGACAGCATTGGTTTCTGACGTTGATGGTCCCGGCTCTGGTGCTGTTTCAATTACTGGCTGGAGAGATTGCCGTCCGGCAGGCGTCACTTCAATGAATGATTCTTTTATAGCTTGTAATAACAAATCCTCTTCCATCCTTCCGTCCCGATCAAACAGGGTGACGGGATTGTTGCTCACCATGCGGAACAGGTTTAGCCCGTCAACGGTGCCCGCCGGATCGCTATTCAACCAACGCATCAGCCAGGGGGCGTAGTAACGCCAGCCATAAGCCATTAATCCGGTCGCATCACGTTCTTTTCCCGCATAGCGCTGGAATTTTATCTCTGCACCTGTCTGATTTCCGGTTAACCAACTGGCGGTGCCGCCAAAGGGATACCAGGTTTCCTGGCTGACCCTGTCACCTTGTGAATCCATGACCAGGCTGATATTTGCGAGGCGATCGCACAGGTTAAAATGCGCCCTGGTATCGCTTCCTTGTAGATAAATACGGCAGTTTCCTGACACCAGCACCTGTAGCCGTGACGCTTCTCTGGCGCGGGTAGCGGATATACGGATCTCCAGATCTTGCAGATAACGTACCTGCTGTTGTTGGTGTGTGTGGTGACGTTTTAAAATGCGCTCGCCGGGTGCGGCATAGCGATAACACTCCTGATTGTAGGACATACGTTCTCTCCTGATGAGAAAGCAGCAAACGTAAATCAGCGGGTGTCTGTTAAATATATTGAACCGGTCATAGCAACGCGATTTTATCGCGCCGCTATGGCCAGTTAAGTTTATTGCTGTGACTCGTCCTTCTCGCCAAGGAACCAATACCACAGTGGGATCGACATCAGCGCGGTAAACACCGTGGTATACAGCGCAATCATAAAGCCCTGCGTCAGATACATTGCCAGCGACCAACGCCCGAACGGAATACCGTATTGATCAATCACCCCACCAATGATGGCATTGCTGATCACCGTCCCCACAATCAGCGCCAGCACGCACAGCCCATAAAGGAAATGGCGCATCTCCTTGCGTTTCACGGCAAAACGCGCGCGAATAATGCCAAGCGGCGATTGCTGGGAAGCCAGCAACGTCTGTTGATCAACCGGCTGGCGCTGTTGTTTGCGCCAGCGCAGAATATCGACCAGCAAAAATGCCAGCAGGCTGATCCCCATCACCGGCAACGCATAGCCCAGCGCCAGCGCTACCAACAGGCAGGCACCTTGCACGTAATGAGGTAGCGCCAGCCAGGCGGCGGTGAGGGTTTGGGTTGGGCTGGCTTCGGCCTGCTGCGGGCGGCGCAGCCACCACATGCGGTAACCCAGTACAATCATGGTGCACAACCCAAGACCAAACGCCGCTAACAACAACTGATTTGCCAAACCGAACAACACGCCCATATGCGCATCCACCCCCCAGCGCGTTAGCCTGGCAACCAGCGGGAAGCGATCAAACCAGACATGATCGACAATGGTGAAATCCTGCGGATTAACCGAAACGGCATCTACCTGAGTTGGCCAGCTACGATCAATTTCGCTCACCGTCCAGGCTTTACCGACGCTTTTCGGCTGACGCAGTTCAACTTTGGCGGCTGAGATACCGTTGGCACGCGCGGCGTTGAGTACGCGGTCCCAGTCAGCATCCGCTCGGTTCACCGGTCCCTGTTGTACGGACATCACCATCGTCGACATATCCATCCCCGGCATACTTTGATGGTCGGCATGGGGATCGGCAGGACGAGTCGGTTCATCGTTATTCAGCGCCGTGTTGACCTGCGGTGTCAGCCAGTTCAGTTCGGTACGCCAGCGATCGATATTGCCGCCTGCCCACTGTGACCAGGTCAGCCCGGTTACCGAGAAAAACACCAAACCAAGGAGCAACGTCAGGCCGAGGGTGATATGCCAGTGGCGGCTGAAGGCAAAACGTCCTCGCGGTGCTTTCGCTTTACGGCGCGGGCGCGTACCCAGCCACAACAGCACGCCGCCCACTGCGGCCACCCACAACCAGGATGCCGCCAGTTCACTGTAATTACGCCCAAAATCACCCAGCAGCAGGCTACTGTGAAGCAGGTCCAGGGTGGTGCGCAGTGGCAACACGCCGCTGGTGCCGTACACCGTCATATCGCCTTTCACCTGCAAGGTATAAGGATCGATAAACACCGCTCGCGATTGTGACGCCCCCAGCGTCGGGTCGCTAAATTGCACCCGCGTGGTATCGCGGGCTTCGGGGGCCGGGCGTACCGCATAGATGCGTTTGTTCTCTCCGGCATAAGCACGGGCAGCCGTGATTTGCGCCGACAACGGCTGCGCCTCGCCGTTGGGTTGCACGTACAGCGCATCTTTATACAACAGGTTTTCCAGTTGCGGCGTCAGCACATATAAGGTGCCGCTCAGGGCGGCAACAAAGATAAAGGGAGCGACAAACAGGCCAATGTAAAAATGTAAGCGGCGTAGCAGATTAAGCACCGCGCCGCGCGGTGCCGCAGAGTGAACAACAGACAAAGCCGTCTTCCTTCCGATAAAAGAATACGTAAGCGTCATCCTGGCGGATGCGCTGCGGATCAAATCGTATCAGCAGAAGGATGTTGCTGGCGGTGCCCGTGGTCGGTGGATGCCCGTCGGGCGGCGGATCACCGGGGTGATAAGGCAGGGGAGAGGCGGCGCGCGGGAGATCACCAGCATCAACCAGATGAAGGGGATAAATACCCACATCATCAGCGGCACATGTACCAGCAGGTCACAGTAGCCGCAGGCGAACTCACCTTCGTCCATCCTGTGATGGTCCATGCCAGGCATGGCCATATCCGGCATTGCCGCGTGGTGCATCGGCATATCAGCCATCATGCTTTGCGCACGGTTTTCTCGTTCCAACAGCGTTTTCGACACCACCGGGGCGACAAACAGCAGCAACACCGCCACGATGGCGATGCAGGCAGTCAGGCGCTGGCGAAATGTGGCTGAAAACGTCATGGTAAAAACGGAGGTGACTGATTAAATTGGGCGGAAGTGTAACGCGATTACCCTGGAAGGGTTAAAAAAACTGGCGGCATTTAAGAAAAAATTCGCACCTTTTGAAAATAATCACTTAACACCCAGCTTTTGTTAACCTTAATGCAACTTAAGCAGATCACTACGGAAACAATAACGCGATGAAGATTGTTACCCTCGACGGCGATACCTTGCCGCATGCGCCACAACGCCCACATTGGTGTACCGACTGGCGCTATCGTGGCACCACCTCGCTGGCGGAGATTGTTCATGTGTTACATGATGCGGAAATAGTGATCACCAACAAGGTGCCGCTGCGTGCAGACACGCTCCGCCAGTTACCCGCGTTACGCTACGTGTGTGTCGCGGCAACTGGATACGATTGTATTGATCTGACCAGCTGTCGTGAACGCGGTGTGGTGGTGAGCAATGTGCCCGGTTACTCGACGCGTAGCGTGGCGGAGGGGGTGATCGGCTTTTTGTTTGCTCTGCGGCGTCATCTGGTCGATTACATCAACCACACGCGCAGCGCCTGGCCGGCCTCAACGCATTTTTGTGTCCATCGTCAGCCGATTCAGGATATCTGTGGCGCAACGCTTGGCGTTGTGGGTAAAGGCGACATTGGCCGCGCAGTGGGGGAGATGGCACAGGCGCTGGGGATGAAGGTGCTTTATGCCGATCGCCAGGGCAGTCAGGAAGTCCGTCCGGGCTATACCTCTTTCGAACAGGTGCTGGCGCAGAGCGATGTTGTGACGCTGCACTGCCCGCTGACGCCTGAAACCAAACAGCTTATCAATCTGGCGGCGCTGGCGCAGATGAAGCCGTCTGCCTGGCTTATCAACACCGCGCGCGGTGGGTTGATTAACGAAACCGATCTGGCCCATGCGCTGCGGCAGGGCGTGATTGCCGGTGCGGCGCTGGATGTGTTGAGCAGCGAACCCCCCGCAGCCTCTCATCCCCTGTTGCAAGCAGATGTGCCAAACCTGTTGTTGACCCCGCATATTGCCTGGGCCAGCCAACAGGGCGTCGCAAACCTGCTGCGCGGCATTGAAAACAACCTGGACGCGTTTTGGCAGGGGACGGCGCGGAATGTGGTGAGTTAATGTGTTAAAACCCGCGTGATAAATCACGCCGTTACGGACGAGTGATACGGAATGCGCAGCAAACCGTAGCTGCGCGATTTATCGCGCGTATCTGGGCGTGACTAAAAAATCGATCGCCCCAGACGCTCCGTTAGCTTCTCCAGCATCACCGTTCCCGCCAGTGAGTTGCCCGAACTATCCAGTGCGGGTGACCACACCGCGATACTCATCACGCCGGGGATCACCGCGACAATGCCGCCGCCCACACCTGATTTTGCCGGCATCCCCACGCGCCAGGCGAATTCACCGGCACCGTCATACATTCCGCTGGTCATCATCAGGGCGTTCACCTGACGGGCATGGCGGGGAGAAATCACCGTGACATCCTCACCCAGGCTGCGCCCCTGATTGGCAAGATAGAAGAAGGTGCGGGCCAGCTCATTGCAACTCATTGCCAGCGAGCAGTAGTGGAAATAGGTTTCCATCACTTTGCTGACATCATTGTGGAAATTGCCGAAGGATTTCATCAGCCAGGCAATCGCCGCATTACGCGCCGAATGTTCATACTCGGAACGTGCCACCACCCGGTCATAGTTGATGTCATTCTGCTGTGCCAGACGCCGTACAATCTCCAGCATACGCAGGCGCGGTGCGGTCAGACGGCTCTCCAGCAGATCACACATCACCAGCGCCCCGGCATTAATAAACGGGTTACGCGGCTTGCCCTGTTCCAGCTCCAGCTGCACCAACGAGTTAAATGCCTGGCCCGAAGGCTCTTTGCCAACACGCTGCCAGATCTCTGGTTCGTCATATAACGTCAGTGCTACCGTCAGCGACAGCACTTTCGAGATCGACTGAATCGAAAAACGCGTATCGGCATCCCCGGCCTGATAATGGCTGCCATCGGCGGCATAAACCGCCATCCCCAGTTGATCGGGCGAGATACCGGCCAGCGCCGGGATATAGTCAGCGACTTTTCCCTGGCGGGTAAGTGGCCGAACTTCTTCAATAATTTCTTCCAGCAATGCGTTACTGAGTTCTGACACCGTGATGCTCCATGCATAGCCATTTTCGGCGGGGATGATCGGGATTTGTGTGCTGAACGTCAATTGGTGCAACAAAAAACTGTGAGCAATCAGGGTGAAGCCTGCGTTACAGTGCAGCATATTTGCAGCCATGATGAGATCCCCGCATGTTAACCAACCTGTTGCAGGCATTCCCCGCCGTCGCTCAGGCAGGCAGTGCCGAAACTTTTGAACAACTGCTTTCCGCACCCAATTTGCTTATCGAACGTATCGTGTCGACCGGTCAGGCCAGCCCGCCGGATTTCTGGTATTGCCAGACACAGGGCGAGTGGGTGTTGATCGTCCAGGGTGAAGCCGGATTGCAGTTGGAAGGCGAGTTACAGGAGCGCCACCTGCGGGTGGGGGATTTCGTTGCTATTCCGCCCGGTTGCCGTCATCGCGTTAACTGGACGTCAGCAGAACCGCCAACCGTATGGCTGGCAGTGCATTACGGAGACATCGCCGACACGGCGGCGTGAAAAAACTGAGGATGGGTATGTCTGTTACAGAAAATTCGGCACAACCGATCATGCGTGAAGGACGCTTTTTGTTGCTGCAACGTTTATTGCGGCGCGATAAAACACCGGTGGCGTTGCTATTGTTGGCGGCGCTGGTTGGGGTGCTGACCGGGCTGGTGGCGGTGGCATTTGATAAAGCGGTGAACTTCATTTTTGCTTCGCGGGTGAACTGGCTGACTGACCAGGCGGATAATCCGCTGTTGAATGTCTTGTGTGCCTTCTTTGCCGCCGCGCTACTCGGGGCGTTAGGTTACTGGCTGGTGCGACGTTTTGCGCCAGAGGCAGGAGGCTCCGGCATCCCTGAGATTGAAGGGGCGCTGGAGGAGTTAAGGCCGGTGCGCTGGTGGCGCGTGCTGCCGGTTAAATTTATCGGCGGCATGGGGGCGTTGGGTTCCGGCATGGTGCTGGGACGCGAGGGGCCGACGGTGCAGCTGGGCGGCAATATTGGCCGCATGTGTCTGGATATGTTCCGGGTGAAGTCTTCTGAATCGCGTCATACCCTGCTGGCAACCGGTGCGGCGGCAGGACTCGCGGCGGCGTTTAATGCGCCACTGGCGGGTATCCTGTTTATCATCGAGGAGATGCGCCCGCAGTTTCGCTACAGCCTGATTTCAATTAAAGCGGTGTTTGTCGGTGTCATTATGTCGAGCATCGTGTTTCGGTTGTTTAACGGCAATGAGGCGATTATCAATATCGGCCAGTTAAAGGATGCGCCGACGCAGACGCTGTGGCTTTATTTGCTGCTGGGTGTGGTGTTTGGGGGCTGCGGCGTGGCGTTTAATCGCCTGATTTTCTGGACTCAGGATCAGTTTCAGCGTTTGCATCACGGACGCACCACCCCGTGGGTGCTCTGGGGCAGCCTGCTGGCAGGCATATGCGGTGTGTTGGGGCTGGTGCTGCCGGAGGCGATTAGCGGTGGTATTACCTTGATCCCGGATTTCTCCGCCGGTCATTTCACTGCCCTTAGCTTGTTTGCCTTGTTCGCCCTGCGTGTGGTGATCACCATCTGCTGCTTTGCCTCCGGTGCGCCTGGTGGGATTTTCGCGCCGATGTTGACGCTCGGCACCTTGTTAGGCACCTGTTTCGGCCAGCTGTGCGCCCACTGGTTTCCTGGCTATCAGCTGGAAGCGGCGACCTTTGCTGTCGCCGGAATGGGAGCGTTGTTTGCCGCGTCGGTGCGTGCGCCACTGACCGGGATTGTGCTGGTACTGGAGATGACCAATAACTATCAACTGATTTTACCGATGATCATCACCTGTCTTGGCGCAACGCTGGCGGCGCAATTCTTCGGCGGCAAACCCCTGTATTCCTCGCTGCTGGCCCGTACGTTGGCGAAAGCGCAACGCAGCGAGAATATGCCTGATAAGGCGTGATGTCACACGTATCGGCGCGATAAATCGCGCCGCTACGAATGGCGACCGATCAGGGGCGTTTACCCACGCTGTGCGTCAATGTGGTCCAGCGCCGCGCCTGTTCGCTCAGGCTGAAGCCGAGGCCGTGGCGGTCAGAGATCCACATCCGCCCGTCACGCAGCTCCAGCTGTTCATTAAACAGCGGATTGAGCCACTCAAAATGTTCCAGCCAGGGTTCAATCGGATAGGTCGCCGCCAGGTGAATATGGATTTCCATGGCAAAATGCGGTGCCAGCTTGCGTCCGTGGCGTGCGGCCAGATCCATAATCTTCAAAAAGGGCGTGATACCGCCGACGCGCGGCGCATCGGGCTGCACAAAGTCGCTGGCGTTACCGAGGATCAATTGTTCATGCTCGCGGAAGCTGGTGAGCATCTCACCGGTGGCGATCGGGGTATCCAGCGCGGCCGTCAGGGCAGCGTGCCCCTCCACATCGTAAGCGTCCAGCGGTTCTTCAATCCATACCAGATTGAATTGTTCCATTTTACGGCCCATGCGGATGGCGGTTTCACGATCCCACTGCTGATTGGCATCGACCATCAGCGGGAAATCGTCGCCTAATGTCTGGCGTACTGCCGTCAGGCGACGCAGATCCTCGGCAGTATTGGGCTGTCCGACTTTTATCTTGATGCCACCAATGCCGTTTTCGCGTGAGATCGCCACGTTCTTGATCACCTGATCAAGCGGGGTGTGCAGGAAGCCACCAGAGGTGTTGTAGCACTGCACCGAATCACGATGCGCACCGAGTAGTTTCGCCAGCGGGAGCTGGGCGCGGCGTGCTTTCATATCCCACAGCGCGATATCGAACGGAGAAATCGCCTGTACCGCCATGCCACTACGGCCTACCGAGGCACCGGCCCACAGCAGTTTAGTGTAGATCTTGTCGATATCGTTGGGGTCTTCCCCGAGCAGGGCATCTGCGATTTCACAGGCGTGAGCATAAATACCCTGGCCCCCGGCACGTTTGGAGTAGCTAAAACCAATGCCTTCAAAACCATCACGGGTGGCGATCTCCGCCACGATGATCGCCACTTCGGTCAGCGGTTTTTGGCGCCCGGTCAGCACCTTGGCATCGCTTACCGGCGTTGCCAGCGGCAGGAAGGCCAGCGACAAATTGACCCAGACAATGCGATCGCCGCTCTCGGCAGCAGTGCCTGAACCCTGAGCTTTCGCATAACTCACTGCGGTGGAATTAACACCTGACATATGATTCTCCCGTTAAATGATTGCGCTAACATTTTTGTGCTGAGAGGACTATGCGCCATTGTTACCCACCATTAATGTATTGCAGATCACACTTTCATCATTCTTGTGATTTTAATGATAGCCCTAACATTAACCGGGTTGTTTCGTTTTGCGTTATGCTGTGCACCTTCCATTCTGATTCTGAGCTGCCATGAAACAACGCAACCCGGCGCGCAAAAGTGCGCCTACGCTGGAGGATGTGGCGCGAGTCGCCGGCATTTCGCCGATGACCGTCAGCCGTGCGTTAAATTCGCCCCAGCAGGTACGTCCCGCTACCGTGGAGAAAGTGCTGGCGGCGGTGAATGCCACCGGTTATATCCCCAATGCGCAGGCAGGCAGTCTGGCCAGCAATCGCAGTCGTCTGATTGCCGTGGTGGTGCCGCAAATCAATAACAACATGTTTGTCGATACCATCCAGAGTCTGAACGATACGTTGAGTGCGAACGGCTACCATATGCTGCTGTGTGTCACCGGTTATGGCACCGAAACCGAGGCAGAAACCGTCGCCACTTTGCTGTCGCGACGGCCGGATGGCATCGTTCTGACCGGTATCCATCACAGCAGCCAACTGAAGAAAGTGTTACTTCAGGCTGATGTGCCGGTGGTGGAAATTTGGGACATGACGCCGACGCCGATAGATATGCTGGTGGGTTTCTCGCATGAAAAGGTGGGGGCGCGTGTTGCGGCTTATCTTGCGGATCGTGGTTATCAACGCCCGGCGTTGATTTGGACCGATGACCGTCGTGCGCTGCAACGTAAGCAAGGCTTACTGGAGGCGCTTCAGACGCAGGGTATAGCACCGCTGGCGGATGTGGCGGTCGCGCTTCCGGCATTGATGGTACGTGGACGTGAGGCCTGTGCCGAGTTGCTGAATGCCGATCCTACGGTGGATGTGATGGTGTGCAGTTCCGATACCCTGGCACAGGGGGCGTTGATGGAGGCACAGGCGCGTGGTTTGGCTGTGCCGCAGCAACTGGCGGTGATTGGTTTTGGCGATCTCGATTTTGCTGCTGCAAACTTTCCAGCGATTTCGACGGTGAGAGTTGACCGACAAGCAATGGGACGACTGGCGGCGCAGCAGCTTCTGACGTGTTTGCAGGGGGGCGCTGTCGCCACCCCGATTATCGATATGGGCTTCGAGATGATTTCTCGCGCTTCCGGTTAAGCCGTGTGATCCTTTTCACTTATGAAAAATATTTTCCATGTTATAAAATGTGGAAATTATATTTCATATGGAGAGGAAGTCACTATGTCATCATCGCCCAGTCTGGAAAGCCTGTTACAGCAGGAAGCGGAACATCGTCTGCCGCAGTTTGATTTTGACCTCGCCTGGCAGATTGGCCAGCGCATTCAGCAGCGTGCGCGTGAAGCGCAGGCACCGGTGTCCATCGAAGTCTATGGGTTTGGTCAGGTGTTGTTTCTGGCGGCGTTGCCAGGTTCCTGTGCGGAAAATCTCGAGTGGATGCGCCGTAAACGTAATACCGTGCTGCGCAGCGGTCACTCTTCGCTGTACGTCGGGATGCTCAATGAGCAGAAAGGTGAACGGATGGAAAAACAGGCGTTTATCAATCAGGCGGATTACACCGATCACGGTGGTTCTTTCCCACTGCTCAATCCGCAAGGCGCGGTGTTTGGTGCGGTAAGCGTTAGCGGTTTACCGTCAGAAGATGATCACGCATTAGCGCTGTGGGGCATTGCTCAACTGCTGTGATGAAAATCCGTAGCTACCGTCTTGAACGTCAAGCGGTAGCTGCGTAATTTTCATCCCACTTCATCCGCGTTTTCAGCACCCCGAAGCACTGATGAACCAGCTTGCGCATCACCGCTCCAAGCGCGGCCTTGCTGGCTTTGCCCTTCGCGATTAGCCTCTGGTACAGCGCCTTCGCCGGGGCATTCCACCTGATCGCTACGATCGCCGCCATATACAGTTTCGCCCTTACGTCTGCCGGGCCTGTTTTTGACATCCGCGCACGCCCCCTGACTGAGCTCCCGGACGTTTTTTCCACCGGTACCAC
>NZ_CP024636.1:4297887-4332738 GCF_009728735.1 Pantoea phytobeneficialis | reverse complement strand
GAACGACTTCTCCGCCTGAGGTCACGGCGGTCAGTGAGCCGTCTTCATATTGCCTGCGCCACTTGAAGATCTGATTAGCATTGATACCGTGCAGTCGTGCGACGTGAGACACGGTCATGCCCGGTTCCATAGTCTGCTGAATAATGGCAATTTTTTCCTGCGGAGTACGACGCCGACGTCGCTCAGGTCCTGATAACACTTCAACCATCTTATTATTCTGACTGGTGTTAAACATAGTTCCAAGACTACCTCTTATTTTAAGAGAGGCGAAGTGTCTGGTGATCTAAGGGGCTAATCTACAAGAACCGTGCGATATCCCAGTCCCTGATAAACAAGATCCACAATAATCTCACGGATGGCTTTATGTAAACTCAGCCATGGTGTCGCGTGTTGAACCACCGCAGCATAAGACTCATAGATTTTGCGCGCGCGTGAAGCATAGGATGGGTAAATAAGTTCGAACAGGCGAGCCTGAGATTCACGCGAAATAATGAATAGATTTTACAATGGAAGCAGTGCATCAATGATGAGAACAAAAATATTCCGCCCTCATGTCACAAACAAAAAAGGTTATGCATTTGAAAATGCATAACCCTTAAATAATCTGGATCAGATTAGCTAATAGCAGCCCTATTCAACAGTCACTGATTTCGCCAGGTTACGCGGTTGATCGACATCGGTGCCTTTAATCAACGCGACATGGTAGGAAAGAAGTTGCAGCGGCACGGTGTAGAAGATTGGCGCAATCACCTCTTCCACATGCGGCAGAGAGATAATCTTCATGCCATCGCTGTCGCTAAAACCTGCATCCTGATCGGCAAATACATACAGCAGACCGCCGCGTGCACGCACCTCTTCGATGTTGGACTTCAGCTTCTCCAGCAGTTCGTTATTCGGTGCTACCACGATTACTGGCATATCGGCGTCAATCAGCGCCAGCGGGCCATGTTTCAACTCCCCGGCCGCGTAGGCTTCCGCGTGGATATAGGAGATCTCTTTCAGCTTCAGCGCACCTTCCATGGCGATCGGATACTGATCGCCACGGCCAAGGAACAACGCATGATGCTTGTCAGAGAAACCTTCTGCCAGGTTTTCGATCACCTTATCCTGCGCCAGCATCTGCTCAATACGGCTCGGCAGCGCCTGTAACCCATGGACAATCTCGTGTTCGGTATCAGCAGACATGCCATGCAGGCGGCCCAGTTTCGCTACCAGCATCAACAACACGGTGAGCTGCGTGGTAAAGGCTTTGGTGGAGGCTACCCCGATCTCGGTACCCGCTTTGGTCATCAGTGACAAATCGGATTCACGTACCAGCGACGACCCCGCCACGTTACAGATGGCCAGCGAACCCAGATAGCCCAGCTCTTTCGACAGACGCAGCGCGGCCAGCGTATCGGCAGTTTCACCGGACTGTGACAGGGTGATCAGCAGGCTGTTTTTACGCACCGCCGATTTGCGATAGCGGAATTCAGAGGCAATTTCGACATCGCAGGGAATGTTTGCCAGTGATTCGAACCAGTAACGCGAAACCATACCGGAGTTGTATGAGGTGCCGCAGGCGATAATCTGGATATGCTCAACTTTGCTCAGCAGAGCTTCCGCTTGTGGGCCAAGTTCGCTGAGATCGACTTCACCGTGGCTGAAACGACCGGTTAAGGTGTTTTTGATCGCCATCGGCTGTTCATAAATCTCTTTCTGCATGTAGTGACGGTAAATCCCTTTGTCACCGGCATCATACTGGACGTTAGATTCGATCTCGGCGCGAGTTACCGGCGTGCCATTGCGATCGACAATAGTCACTTCGCGGCGGGTAATCTCAGCGATATCGCCCTCTTCCAGATAGATGAAGCGGCGTGTCACCGGCAGCAGTGCCAGCTGATCGGAAGCGATAAAGTTTTCGCCGACGCCACGGCCTACCACCAGCGGGCTACCGGAACGCGCGGCCACCAGCACGGAGGGATCGCGGCTGTCCATAATCACCATGCCATAGGCGCCGCGCAGTTGCAGGATCACCCGCAGCACCACTTCACGCAGCGAACCGCCTTGTTTCTGTTCCCAGTGCACCAGATGTGCCACCACTTCGGTGTCAGTTTCTGACGCGAATGAGTAACCGCGCTCAATCAGCTGCGCACGCAACGGTTCATGGTTCTCAATGATGCCGTTATGCACAATGATGATGTGCTCAGAGATATGCGGATGCGCATTGGCTTCTGAGGGTTCACCGTGGGTAGCCCAACGGGTATGAGCAATTCCGGTGCCGCCAATCAACGGCTGCTGTTCCGCCGCTTCTGCCAACTTTTGCACTTTACCCAAGCGACGCAGACGCGTCACATGGCCTTGACGATCAACGACGGCCAAACCCGCCGAATCGTAACCGCGATACTCAAGACGACGCAGACCTTCCAGCAGAATTTCTGCAATGTCGCGCTGTGCTACTGCACCAACAATTCCACACATAATAGTTTCCTGACTTCATGGCTTTCGGCCATTGCGTTGTCATCTGACCTGATATCCGGCATCGCCGGTTCCCCGAGCCTTGTAGAGAGTGGGGATGTAGTTATATTTACTGCTAACAGGCCGATCTTTGTCGGCCATTAAAAATTACTTTTTCTTTTCCGGGCGCTTCCAGCCCGCTTTCTGGTTCTGTTCTTTGCGGTTGTAAACCAGAACGGCGGCGGGTACGTCTTTCATCACTGTGGTGCCCGCCGCAATTGTCGCGCCACTGGCGACAGTCACCGGAGCCACCAGCTGGGTATCGGAACCCACAAACACGTTGTCGCCAATGATGGTTTTAGATTTATTCGCGCCATCGTAATTACAGGTGATGGTGCCAGCGCCGATATTCACATCGTCGCCAATCTCCGCGTCGCCAAGATAAGAGAGGTGACCGGCTTTGGAACCTTTTCCAAGGGTGGCTTTCTTCATTTCAACGAAGTTGCCAACGTGAGCCTTCTCTCCCAGTTCGCTTCCGGGGCGTAAACGAGCAAACGGACCAACGGTACAAGCCGCGGCCAGATTGGCATCCTCGATCACCGAATACGCGCTGATTTCACAATCATCAGCAATCACGCTGTTTTTGATGATACAACCCGCCGCAATTTTCACCCGATCGCCCAGGGTGACGTCGCCTTCGATAATCACATTGGTATCGATTTCAACATCGCGTCCGTGTTTTAACGTGCCACGCAGATCGAAACGTGCCGGGTCACGCAGCATCACACCTGCCAACAACAGTTTCTCGGCCTGTTCAGCCTGGTAAGCACGTTCCAACGCTGCCAGTTGCAGGCGATTATTTACACCGTCGGTTTCGCTGATGCGCGCCGGATGGACAGCCTGCACCAGACGCCCTTCCTGATGTGCCATCGCAATAATGTCGGTGATATAGAACTCGCCTTGCGCGTTGTTGTTATTCAACTGTGACAGCCAGCGTTTGAGATCACCACCGTTAGCAATCAGGATGCCGGTGTTAATCTCCTGAATCTTCAGTTGTTCGGGCGAAGCATCTTTTTGTTCCACGATCCCGGTAATGGTGTCGTTTTCACGCACGATGCGGCCATAGCCGGTGGGATTGTCGAGCACCACGGTGAGCAGACCGATGCCACCCGCAGGTTTAGCGCTACGCAGGCGCTGCAACGTTTCCAGGGAGATCAACGGAACGTCGCCGTACAGCATCACAATGTCTTCGTCATCTGCGAACCAGGGGGCTGCCTGCTGCATCGCATGCCCGGTGCCAAGCTGTTGCGCCTGTAACACCCAATTCAGGGTGTTACCAGAAAGCTGAGCTTTAAGTTGATCGCCGCCGTGGCCGTAAACCAGATGGATTTGCTGTGCGCCCAACCCGGTTGCAGCATCAATCACATGCTGGACCATGGGTTTTCCTGCCAGGGTATGCAGAACTTTGGGGAGATCGGAATACATACGGGTGCCCTTGCCAGCGGCAAGAATCACCACACTCATCGCACTTGTAGACATAACTATCCTGACTCTGTTTTAGCTTTCGAAAGTTTAAGGTTTACCTCTGAGATTACTACATTTTTCTCGGATCGAAATTAGAGGATGACGAAAGGCAGTGCGCAATAAATTGCGCCGCTACGGTATGTGCAAAATATCGCGTTGTTTTTATTTTTTCCGGAACCGCAGGCAAAAAAAATGCCAGCCCAATGGGCTGGCACTTCGTGACGCATAAAGCCTGATTACATCGCTTTTTTGGTCAGCTCGATAACACGCAGCTTCGCGATAGCTTTCGCCAGTTCGGCAGAGGCCTGAGCATAGTCCACGTCGCCGTGGCTGCTGCTCATGTGTTCTTCTGCTTTACGTTTCGCTTCCAGCGCGCGCGCTTCGTCGAGGTCTTCACCACGAATCGCGGTGTCGGCCAGAACGGTGGTGCTGCCCGGCTGAACTTCCAGCACGCCGCCAGAGAGGTAGATATACTCCTCTTCGCCGTGCTGTTTAACGATGCGAATCATACCAGGCTTGATGGCAGTCAGGAGCGGGGCGTGACCAGGGTAAATCCCCAGCTCACCTTCGCTACCTGACACCTGGATTTTCTGCACCAGACCGGAGAACATTTGTTGCTCCGCGCTGACAACATCCAGGTGATAAGTCATAGCCATATCATTCCTCCCGGGAAACCGTTATTACAGTTTCTTCGCTTTTTCCACGGCTTCGTCGATCGCGCCAACCATGTAGAAAGCCTGCTCTGGCAGATGGTCGAATTCGCCTTCCATGATGCCTTTGAAGCCACGGATGGTGTCTTTCAGCGTTACGTACTTACCTGGAGAACCGGTGAAGACTTCAGCAACGAAGAACGGCTGAGACAGGAAGCGCTGAATCTTACGTGCGCGTGCCACCAGCAGTTTGTCGTCTTCAGACAGCTCGTCCATACCGAGGATGGCGATGATGTCTTTCAGTTCCTGGTAACGCTGCAGCAGAGACTGCACGCCACGCGCAACATCGTAGTGCTCCTGACCAACGATCAGCGGATCCAGCTGACGGCTGGTAGAATCCAGCGGGTCAACGGCCGGGTAGATACCCAGGGATGCGATCTGACGGCTCAGCGTTACGGTTGAGTCTAAGTGGGCGAAGGTGGTCGCCGGAGACGGGTCAGTCAAGTCATCCGCAGGGACGTAAACGGCCTGAACGGAGGTGATTGAACCCGTCTTAGTGGAGGTAATACGCTCCTGCAACACACCCATCTCTTCAGCCAGCGTCGGCTGATAACCTACCGCTGAAGGCATACGACCCAGCAGTGCAGATACTTCTGTACCGGCCAGGGTGTAACGATAGATATTGTCGATGAACAGCAGAACGTCACGGCCTTCATCACGGAATTTCTCCGCCATGGTCAGACCGGTCAGTGCTACGCGCAGACGGTTACCCGGCGGCTCGTTCATCTGGCCATACACCAGCGCTACTTTGTCGATAACGTTGGAGTCAGTCATTTCGTGGTAGAAGTCGTTACCCTCACGAGTACGCTCACCCACACCAGCAAATACCGAGTAACCTGAGTGCTCAGCCGCGATGTTACGGATCAGCTCCATCATGTTTACGGTTTTACCAACACCCGCACCACCGAACAGACCGACTTTACCGCCCTTAGCGAACGGACACATCAGGTCGATAACCTTGATGCCGGTTTCCAGCAGTTCCTGCGAGTTAGACTGATCTTCATAAGAAGGCGCGGCGCGGTGAATAGAGGAAACCTCTACTGCGCTGCCGTCTTCTTCAACCAGGTCGCCTTTCATGTCGATCGGCTCACCCAGCACGTTCATGATACGGCCGAGGGTTGCTTTACCAACCGGAACCTGGATCGGTTTTTTCAGGTCGGCTACTTCCAGACCGCGCTTCAGGCCGTCAGAAGAACCCATGGCGATGGTACGAACCACGCCACCACCCAGCTGCTGCTGAACTTCCAGCACCAGACGAGCATCACCATTCTTAACCTCAAGAGCGCTGTACACTTGCGGTACGGCATCCTGAGGGAATTCGACGTCAACTACGGCGCCGATAATCTGGACAATCTTTCCAGCTGCCATCTTGAATCCTCTACCTAATTCCAAACCTGGTTAAACCGCGGAGGCTCCCGAGACGATCTCGGTAAGTTCCTGGGTGATGCTGGCCTGACGAGCTTTGTTGTAAACCAACTGCAGCTCTTTGATCAGATTTCCGCCGTTATCGGTTGCGGCTTTCATCGCCACCATACGTGCGGCCTGCTCACTGGCCAGGTTTTCCACCACACCCTGATAAACCTGCGATTCGACATAACGACGCAGCAGAGTATCCAGCAGCGCCTTCGGATCGGGTTCGTACAGGTAATCCCAGGTCTTCGCCTTCATCTCTTCTTCACCTTCCGCTGGCGGTAACGGCAGCAGTTGGGTAATGGTCGGAGTCTGAGACATGGTGTTATTAAATTTGTTGCTGACGATATACAGCTTGTCGATACGGCCTTCATCATAAGCCTGCAACATCACTTTTACCGGGCCGATCAGTTCAGACAGTGAAGGTTTATCACCCATGCCTGTGACCTGCGCCACGATGTTGCCACCAACAGAACCGAAGAAACCAAGCCCTTTTGAGCCGATAATCGCCAGATCGCTCTGTACGCCTTTATCAGTCCAGGCTTTCATTTCTGCCAGCACTTTTTTGAACAGGTTAATGTTCAAACCACCACAAAGCCCGCGGTCAGTCGAAACGACCAGGTAGCCGACGCGCTTAACGTCGCGCTCATCCAGGTAAGGGTGCTTGTATTCCAGATTGCCTAACGCAAGGTGACCAATCACTTTGCGCATGGTATCTGCATACGGACGGCTGGCCGCCATGCGTTCCTGCGTTTTACGCATCTTGGAGGCGGCGACCATTTCCATCGCTTTGGTGATCTTCTGCGTGTTTTTCACGCTTCCGATCTTGGTACGTATCTCTTTTGCGCCGGCCATTAGCTTCTCCTCAAAGCCTTGCGGCCTGCCTTTTCAGACAAGCCGCCAGACATTACCAGGACTGGGTTGCTTTAAACGTTTCGAGGAGGCCTTTCAGCTTCTCTTCGATTTCGTTGTTGTAGTTACCCGCCTGATTGATTTCAGCCATCAGCTCAGCGTGGTCGCGGTCAGCAAACGCCAGCAGCGCTGCTTCGAAGCTACCAATTTTTGCCAGCTCAACGTCGTTCAGGAAGCCACGCTCTGCAGCAAACAGCACCAGACCCTGCTGCGCAACGGACATCGGCGCATACTGTTTCTGTTTCAGCAGCTCGGTCACTTTCTGACCGTGGCTCAGCTGTTTACGAGTCGCATCATCCAGATCGGAAGCGAACTGAGAGAACGCAGCCAGTTCACGATACTGTGCCAGTGCAGTACGGATACCACCAGACAGTTTCTTGATGATCTTGGTCTGAGCAGCGCCACCAACACGGGATACCGAGATACCCGGGTTAACTGCCGGACGAATACCGGAGTTGAACAGGTTAGATTCCAGGAAGATCTGACCATCGGTGATTGAAATCACGTTGGTCGGAACGAACGCAGAAACGTCACCCGCCTGAGTTTCGATAATCGGCAGTGCAGTCAGTGAGCCGGTCTTACCTTTCACTTCACCATTGGTGAAACGCTCAACGTAATCAGCGGTTACGCGTGATGCACGCTCCAGCAGACGAGAGTGGAGGTAGAACACGTCGCCAGGGAATGCTTCACGACCCGGCGGACGACGCAGCAGCAGAGAAATCTGACGGTAAGCAACGGCCTGCTTGGACAGGTCATCGTATACGATCAGCGCATCTTCACCGCGGTCACGGAAGTATTCGCCCATTGCGCAACCCGCATACGGTGCCAGGTATTGCAGAGCAGCAGATTCAGAAGCAGAAGCGACAACGACGATGGTGTTAGCCAGTGCGCCATGCTCTTCCAGCTTACGTACCACGTTAGAGATGGTAGAGGCTTTCTGACCAATCGCAACGTACACGCATTTGATGCCTGAATCACGCTGGTTGATGATGGCATCGATCGCCATCGCGGTTTTACCGGTCTGACGGTCACCGATGATCAGCTCACGCTGGCCACGGCCGATTGGAATCATCGCATCGACAGATTTGTAACCAGTCTGAACCGGCTCATCAACGGACTGACGGTCGATAACGCCCGGTGCAATCACTTCAACTGGCGAGAAGCCGTCGTTGTCGATTGCGCCTTTACCGTCGATCGGAGCACCCAGGGTGTTCACTACGCGGCCCAGCAGGCCACGACCAACCGGCACTTCCAGAATACGGCCAGTACACTTAACCTTCATGCCTTCGGCGAGGTCAGCGTACGGACCCATCACCACCGCACCTACAGAGTCACGCTCGAGGTTCAGGGCGATAGCGTAACGGTTACCCGGCAGGGCAATCATTTCACCCTGCATGACATCGGCCAGGCCGTGTACGCGGATGATACCGTCACTTACAGAAACAATAGTACCTTCATTGTGAGCTTCGCTCACGACATTGAACTGAGCAATGCGCTGCTTGATCAGTTCGCTGATTTCGGTGGAATTCAGTTGCATATGCTCCAGTCCCCTTAAGACTGCAAGACGTCTGCCAGACGCTCAAGACGGCCGCGCACGCTGCCATCAATCACCAGATCACCCGCACGGATGACCACGCCTGCCATTACAGACTTATCAATTTTGCAATTCAGCTTAACTTTGCGTGACAGACGTTTTTCCATCGCGGCGCTGATTTTGGTCAGCTGGCTGTCACTCAGCGTACTGGCAGAAATCACATCAACTTCGGCTGTCGCTTCGTGAGCGTCACGCAGTTGAATGAACTGTTCCAGTACAGCCGGAAGCGCTGTCAAACGTCCGTTTTCCGCCATCACCTTAATCAGGTTCTGGGCGTATTCATCCAGTTGATCACCACAGACTGCGATGAAAGAAGCAGATAAAGCTTCTGGTGCTAAGGCACCAGCAAGGAGATCTGCCATCTGTTCGTTGCCAGCCACTTCTGCGGCAAACGCCAGCATATTTTGCCAGCGTTCAATACTTTGATGCTCAACAGCAAAGTCAAAAGCTGCTTTGGCGTAGGGGCGAGCTACAGTAATCAGTTCAGACATCAGCCCCTCCCTCCTTACAGTTCAGCGACCAGTTTATCAACGATGTCGCTGTTAGCAGCTTCATCCACGGAACGTTCGATGATCTTCTCGGCGCCAGCTAATGCCAGCAACGCGACTTGCTTACGCAGCTCTTCACGGGCACGCGAACGCTCGGCTTCGATTTCTGCCTGCGCCTGCGCCACGATGCGGTTACGTTCAGTTTCGGCTTCAGTTTTCGCTTCGTCCAGAATCTGCGCACGGCGTTTGTTCGCCTGCTCGATAATGACCTGGGCTTCTTCTTTGGCTTTTTTCAGCTGGTCGGTCGCATTGGCCTGCGCGAGATCCAAATCTTTCTTCGCGCGTTCAGCAGAAGCAAGGCCGTCAGCAATTTCTTTCTGACGCTTTTCGATGGCAGCCATAATCGGCGGCCATACGTACTTCATGCAAAACGCGACAAACAGGATGAACGCGATGGCCTGGCCGAGGATTGTTGCATTAATGTTCACAGCACAATGCCTCTTATTAAGTTAACTTGCTCTGCCGTTATCAATGATAAGCGGCAGAATCCGTTTCTCACCACACCGGGTGCCGTGAGAAACAAGGCTACAGGCTTTAGGCGACAGCAAACATCACGTAGAGACCCAGACCAACAGCGATCATCGGGATAGCATCCACCAGACCCATTACAACAAAGAACTGCGTGCGCAGCAGAGGAATCAGATCCGGCTGACGCGCTGCGCCTTCCAGGAATTTACCTCCGAGGATGCCGATACCGATCGCAGCACCGATTGCCGCCAGGCCCATCATCACAGCGGCAGCCATGTACAGCAGATCCATATTCAGGTTTTCCATGACAGTCTCCAGTTTGTTTCAGTTAAAAGCTAAGTAGTTGAGATAAAAAATCAATGTTCTTCAGATGCCATCGACAGATAGACGATCGTGAGGACCATGAAAATGAAAGCCTGCAGCGAAATAATCAGGATGTGGAAAATGGCCCACGGCACATTTAACACCCACTGCGACCACCACGGCAGCAGACCGGCAATCAGGATAAAGATCAGCTCACCCGCATACATGTTACCGAACAGTCGCAGACCGAGTGAAACCGGTTTGGACAGCAGGCTAACACCTTCAAGAATCAGGTTGATGGGGATGAAGATCGGGTGATTAAAAGGCTGCAGCGTCAGCTCTTTGGCGAAGCCACCTACACCTTTCATTTTGATGCTGTAGAACAGAATCAAAATAAATACGCCCAACGCCATAGACAGCGTGATGTTCACGTCTGCAGACGGCACGACACGCAGCGCCGGCAGGCCTAAATAGTGCTCGCCGATAAACGGCAGCAGGTCGATAGGCAACAGATCCATGAAGTTCATCAGGAAGACCCAGACGAAAATCGTCAGAGCCAGCGGGGCGATAAGTTTGCTTTTACCGTGGTACATGTCGCGCACGTTGTTATCAACGAAACCGACAACCAGTTCGATAGCCGCTTGTAATTTCCCTGGCACACCGCTGGTGGCGCTTTTTGCCACTTTACGGAACAACACCAGGAAGATAAGTCCCAGCACCAGAGAGAAAAACATGGAATCGATATTTAATACCCAGAACGTCGCGGGAGCGTCGTGCGGATTCACTAACTCGAAAGTACGCAGGTCCAGCTGAAGGTTATTCAGGTGGTGACCTATGTATTCTTGCGGAGTAGAGATTTCTCCTGCAGCCATGATGCCTCTTACCCTTTGTTGTTAATTACAGCCGGTGCGACGATCTGCACCACCAGCACCGATAACCAGGTGATTGCGAGAGGCCAGAAGACCGCTCCAAACACACCCAACGCCACAATGAGAAAAATAATGGTGGCGAACACCTTTAACACTTCACCGAAGGCGAAGCTCCAGGCTACGCGCCCTTTGGCCGGTGTTTGCCCCTGCAGGCGCCAGGCTAAAAACATAAACAACACATTCGGCAGCCAGGCTGCCACTCCACCGGCGATGGCGGAGGCACCCCAGATGACATCTTTCAGGGTAAACAACGCACCGATTACGACAAAAGTCACCAGCTGAATAAGCAGCACGGTTCGGGCCAATTTCACACTGTAAAGAGACACTGACATGGTGCTGAACTCTCCTGCCCCAAACGGGGTATGTCGCGTGTCGTATAAGACTGCCTTTACTCATTTGAGTCAAGCAGCAAAAGCCGTGCAAATTATACGGGCCGCACCTGCGATTTCAATCGCTAAGTAGCGAAAAGGTGAACAATTATTTAAATTTCTTTCCGGAGGGCTATTTCTCAAAAGATTCACATCCAGGATAGAGGGATTCAGCAGGTGAAATTGCGCCTGCTGCTTGCTTTTAAAGCGTGCTTCAGATCACATTATAAGCATGTGGGCAAGATGTGATTTTGTTTTGAACAAAGAAATATCGATTTCAAAGCAGGTGCAACTTCATATTTTTCAGAAAGATAAAATTATATTCATGCCACATCGACTGGATTAACGATAAAAACACTCTATTGACATCTCCCGGCGCAATAAAAACGTAAAACTGATATTACGTACGCCGATTTATTGCAGAGTTATATTTTCCGGCGTGACTATTGTTTTCCGTAAATACACCCAGAGAAGTGATCTAACTGATAATAAAATGTGAATTAAACGTTAAATGTAACAGAGCTTTTCGGATAATTTCTAATGGGAATGTTAACTCACTTCCCCTGCCCTGCTGAATAAATCTCTTTATCGTCCAGCGTTCGATTGCTGTTTTTTTATCCACCCGGTGGAGTAACTCAAAGGGTATGGATTGGTATTAATCCATACCCTTTTAGGGGCTATTGCCGGGCAATGACCACCAAATGACGCTCACCGTCCAGTTCCGGCACCTGCAACGGATAAATCTGCTGCACCACAAAACCCGCCGGTAAGGTTGTAATTTCATCATCCGGGCGGACGCCTTTCAGGGCGTAGAAGTGACCTTGCGCCGAAGGCAGATGATGACACCAGTTCACCATATCCTCAAGTGAAGCAAAAGCACGGCTGATCACGCCATCAAAAGGCGGCTCAGCCGGAAACTCTTCCACACGGCTCTGCACCGGGGTAACGTTAGTAAGTCCTAACTCATGTTGAACCTGGCGCAGGAAACGTACGCGCTTACCCAGACTATCGAGCAAGGTAAAATGCGCTTGTGGACGCACAATCGCCAACGGAATACCCGGTAATCCAGGTCCGGTTCCCACATCAATAAAGCGCTCCCCCTGTAAATGCGGCTCAACCACAATACTGTCGAGAATATGGCGTACCAGCATTTGCTGTGGATCGCGCACCGATGTCAGGTTGTAGGCCTTATTCCATTTATGCAGCAACTCAACATAACCAACCAGTTGTTGTTTTTGTTGATCGGAGAGGGAAATGTTTGCCGCTTTCAGCAGCGCGGAGAGTTTGTTAATCACGACGAGAATTCCATTAACGGGGGCGAGCCGGCCCGCCCCGTGGTAAATCATGCGCTTTTACGCAGCAGACCCTGTTTTTTCAGGTAAATCAGCAAAATGGAGATCGCAGCGGGCGTAATGCCTGAAATGCGAGATGCCTGGCCGATCGAACTGGGTTTGTGGTCGTTGAGTTTTGCGATCACTTCATTCGACAAACCACTCACCTGACGGTAATCAAGATCGGTGGGCAGTAACGTGTTTTCATTACGCTGCTGGCGATCAATTTCTTCCTGCTGGCGGGCAATGTAACCTTCGTATTTCACCTGGATCTCAACCTGCTCAGCGGCCTGTTCATCCGCCAGCGCCGGGCCATAGCTGTTAAGTGACGTCAGCAATGCGTAAGTCATTTCCGGGCGACGCAGTAAATCTTCACCGCTGGCTTCTTTCGTTAGCGGTGCGCTGAGAATACTGTTCACTTCCGCCACGTTTTCTGATTTCGGATGCACCCACTGATCGCGCAGACGCTGGCGTTCCAGCTCAATCGCTTCCAGTTTCTGGTTGTAACGCGCCCAACGCGCATCATCCACCAGACCCATTTCGCGACCGGCTTCGGTCAGACGCAGATCGGCGTTGTCTTCACGCAGCATCAGACGATATTCAGCACGGGAGGTAAACATACGGTAGGGTTCTTTCGTCCCCAGCGTACACAGATCGTCAACCAACACCCCCATATAAGCCTGATCGCGACGCGGTGCCCAACCATCTTTGTCCGCAGACTGACGGGCGGCGTTCAGACCAGCCAGTAACCCCTGGGCTGCCGCTTCTTCATAACCGGTGGTGCCGTTGATCTGGCCGGCAAAGAACAGACCCTGGATATATTTACTTTCCAGCGTCGGTTTCAAATCGCGAGGGTCGAAGAAATCATACTCGATGGCATAACCCGGACGGACAATCTTCGCGTTTTCCAGACCTTTCATTGAACGGACGATTTGCATCTGCACATCAAATGGCAGACTGGTCGAGATACCGTTCGGGTAAATTTCGTTGCTGGTCAGTCCTTCCGGCTCCAGGAAGATCTGATGTGCGTTACGATCGGCAAAGCGCATGACTTTGTCTTCGATCGACGGGCAATAACGCGGGCCGATCCCTTCGATCACCCCGGCATACATCGGGCTGCGATCGAGGTTGTTGCGGATCACATCATGCGTTTGTTCGTTGGTATAGGTGATCCAGCACGGTACCTGCTGCGGATGCTGCGACACATTGCCCATGAACGAAAACACCGGCATCGGGTTGTCGCCATGCTGCGGAGCCAACTGGCTAAAGTCGATGGTGCGAGCATCAATGCGCGGCGGGGTACCGGTTTTCAAACGGCCTACGCGCAGAGGCAGAGCTCGCAGACGTTTTGACAGCGGGATAGATGGCGGATCACCCGCACGGCCACCGCTGTAGTTGTCCATACCGATATGAATTTTGCCGTCAAGGAAGGTCCCAACGGTCAGCACCACGGTTTTGGCACGAAACTTCAGACCCATTTGGGTCACAGCACCGACCACGCGATCATTTTCCACAATCAGATCATCAACCGCCTGCTGGAAGATCATCAGGTTAGGCTGATTCTCCAGCGCGGTACGTACTGCCTGACGATAAAGCACACGGTCTGCCTGAGCACGGGTCGCGCGAACCGCCGGGCCTTTGCTGGCGTTTAGTATCCTAAACTGGATGCCTGCTTTGTCGATTGCCGTTGCCATCAAACCGCCGAGGGCATCCACTTCCTTCACCAAGTGTCCTTTGCCGATGCCACCGATCGCCGGGTTACAGGACATTTGTCCAAGCTTATCAATGTCATGGGTGAGTAACAGGGTTTGCTGACCCATTCGGGCAGCGGCCATTGCGGCTTCTGTGCCCGCATGACCACCACCAATTACGATGACGTCAAAAGGATCTGGATAAAACATGAAGTGGTACCTCGTTAAGATTCGGACAGGGATCATTGCCCTGGGCGGTGGATTCTACTGAAATTCTGTCTGCGGTGAAAGCCGTGGGATCCTGGGGTTTAAAAGAAAGGATCTTTATTCTTTGAATGATCTTCCTGTTAGATCTCTTATTAGGATCGTCGCTCTCTGTTGATAACCCGGAAAAACAGTTATTCAACAGCAGGTTGCTCAGGATCGTTTGCTGTGAATGATCGGTGATCCAGATCCGTATAAGCTGAGATCAAAAGCGGGACTTACCCACAGCTCAGAAAAGCATCATTGGTTGTTCTTGGGATAACTACCGGTTATACGCATGAATTAAGCTATGTTATCCACAGGGTATAGGAAAATAAAAAGCATAAAACAGCGGAATACTCTGGGGATCGCCCTGATTTCACGATCCCCAACCGGTCTGGATCGTCTTATAACTGCGTTTTCCAGCTCGCGACCCACACTTCAGCCGGATCTTCCGGAATTTCATGTTCCAGTACGTCGATCTCCAGACGATCACCAATCCGTTTGGCACCGAGCTGGTTCAGTTGATCTTCCAGCAGCTTGATCGCGCCACAGAACAGATCGTATTCATGGTTACCAATGCCCACTGCACCATAACGCACGCCTGAGAGATCCGGTTGCGTCTCTTTTAAGGCTTCATAGAAAGGCAGCAGGTTATCTGGCAGCTCACCGGCACCGTGCGTGGAAGTCACAATCAGCCAGATACCTTCCTGAGGCACCTCATCTAACTCCGGTCCATGCAGCATCTCGGTTGAGAAGCCTGCTTCCTGAAGTTTTTCTTCCAGATGTTCGGCGACATATTCGGCGCTGCCAAGGGTACTGCCACTGATTAAGGTAATATCG
Organism: Pantoea phytobeneficialis; assembly: GCF_009728735.1. Classification (NCBI taxonomy): domain Bacteria; kingdom Pseudomonadati; phylum Pseudomonadota; class Gammaproteobacteria; order Enterobacterales; family Erwiniaceae; genus Pantoea; species Pantoea phytobeneficialis. Next base: position 4,317,428 of record NZ_CP024636.1, on the reverse strand, counting down.
GCCATGATGCTCTCCGGAACTCAAAGGCGAGCATTGTACGCTGTGATCAAGTCGTGATCCACCTGTGGAAAACAGGGTTAATAATAGAAAGCATTGGCTGGCAAGCGGCAACCCAGGCGAGATCCGCCTGGGATAAGTTTGTGCACAATAAAAGAAGGGGATCAGGGTTTGATGGTGCGCATAATCGGATTTTGCAGAGAAATCAGGGTCTCGGTGGACTGGATTTCGTCGATGGTCTGGATCTTGTTGATCAGTACCTGTTGCAAGGCATCGATGGAACGACACATCACTTTAATAAAGATGCTGTAGTGGCCGGTGGTGTACCAGGCTTCGACCACTTCATCCAGCGCTTCCAGCTTACTCAGCGCGGCGGGGTAGTCACGGGCGCTTTTCAGGATAATACCAATGAAGCAGCAGACATCGAAGCCAAGCTGGCGTGGATCTATCTCGACCCGCGTACCGAGGATTATCCCAGCCTGGCGCATCTTCTCGACGCGAACGTGGATGGTACCCGGGCTGACATTGAACTGTTTCGCCAGCTCGGCGTAGGCTGTGCGCGCATTCTCCAGCAGCGCATTTAAGATGCCGCGATCGAGATTATCCAGCTGCACATGTTCCGCCATATCCTTCCCTCTTCAATTGGTCTTCAGTGAACTGAGGAGAATGTGCAGCAAAATTACCGATCAGGCAAGGTGCAGACAGCGGGGCTGCCGCTGTCTGCACGCTTTTAACGCTTACGCCACAGCGTGACCTGCGCCAGCGTATGCTGGAACTTGCGTGACGTTTCACGGATGACGAAAGGTACATCCTGAGGCGCCGCGATCTCGTCGAACGCATCACGCAGCAGGCGTTGCAGCGTCTGCCTGGTTGTCAGCGCTTCACCGTTTTCACGCACGCCACCCAACCAGTTCTCCTTCGGTGTAAATTCCTCCAGCCAGGTGTAGGGCGATGACAGCACCAGCACGCCACCTGAGCGGATCATCGGGGTGATATCTTGCAGGAAGCGTTTCGGCTGACGCAGGCGATCAAGCAGATTCGACGCCAGCACCAGATCGTAACGATCCGGCTGTTGCTTGAGATTACAGGCATCGCCCTGCACAAAATGAATGCGTTGTGCCTGCTCATCACCCAGATCGAACTCTTTCAGACGTACCTGGCGATACTCCACCAGCTCACCCTCTTCGGGCACCACATAACGGAAATCCTCGCCGGAGGTCAGCTGCAAGGCCACATCAATAAAGCGCGCTGAGTAATCCATGCCAACCACCTGTGCAAAATGGCGCGCCAGTTCAAAGCTGGCACGGCCGGTGGCACAACCGATATCCAGTGCCTGACCACGGTTGGTGCAGTGCGGCAACAGTAGCGATACCAGGTTTTCAGCATAATTTGGTACGCCGAAGTAGCGCGGTCCGTACTGAAAATCGAGATACTGCGACACCATACTGTCAGTTTCATACGGGTTCAGCGTCATGGTTTCCTGATGTGAAGAAACCACATAGCGGAAACCCGCATGCTGGAAGAAGTGGCGGCGGAAAGCGTAGCGCGATGATTTCAGCGCCTCGTTGCCGGTCGATATCCAACTGCCACCTTTGATCAGGGCATGTTTGCCATCAAAGGTGGGTGTGGAGAAATCGTCATACAGCGGATGGACCTTAAAGCCTTCGAAACCGTTGGTTGGCGTGGTGGTCCACTGCCAGACGTTGCCGACAATATCGAAAAACTCGCCCTGCGCGAAGTGATCCACCGGGCAGGAGGACGCCCAGTATGCCAGGTTGATGTTGCCCGGCGCATTGATCCAGTCTGGCTGATCGCCACTGACGAACTCACGCAGTTGCATCCACTCCGCTTCGCACGGTAGCTGGATCGCTTTGCCTGTCTCTTCTGTCAGCCAGCGACAAAATGCCGCCGCTTCCAGTTGGTTAACCTCAGCGGGCCAGTCCCACGGCATCGCCACTTCTTCGGTCATCAGACGCAGTTTTAGCTGATCGGGTTGCTGAATATCACCGACCCAGAAAGTGGGCATGTCTGCTTCTGCGAATGCACGCCAGCCCCAACCCTCGTCATCCCACCAGCGTCGTTCCTGATAGCCGCCCGCTGCGACAAAGTTGAAATATTCCGCATTGCTGACCAGCATTTTGCTGGCTTTAAACGGTTTGAGTTCGGTCAGTTGACTGCCGTATTCGTTATCCCAGCCATAGGTATCGTCGGTTTTACCTTGCTGCACACGGCCACCGGGCATCGCAATCAAAGCATTAGCGGGAACGTTGTGGCGATCATGTCTGGCCTGTGGACATATCGGCCAGTGCGCCTGTGGCTGCACCCATTCAATCGGCAACTGGCGCATCAATACGCTGGAGGTTTCCAGATGGATACGTTCATGTTCGATACCCATCAGGATCACCCACGCCGGGCTATCCCAGTCGATGGGAAGTTCCAGCGGCATGGTCTGGATAAACTCACTGACCAGGGTTTTGACTTTGCCGCGATAATCACGCACTTCCGCCACCGTTGGCCAGGCGTAATGGCTGTCGTCGAGATCATCCCAGCTCATTTCATCCACACCGATCGCCATCATCGCTTCGATACGATCGTCAACGCGGTGATCAAGATAGCGACCCGCCATCAGCTTATTGATATAGAAAGTGGCGGTGTGGCCAAAATAGAAGATCAGCGGATGGCGCAGCGAAATTGCTTTATTAAACCAGGCACGTTCATCAGCGAGGCAGTCGAACAGGCTTTCGTACAGTGTCCAGGTTTGCAGAAAGTAATCCAGCAGTTCGGCGCGTTTTTGTTCTGTATTCTGGCCGGAAAGTCGCAGCGTGCGGGTTGGTGTTGGCAAGGCGGTGGTCACGATATGCTCCAGTTTGCTCAGCGAAGTAACTTATCACTATAGCAAATAAGCATTTCCGTCAGATGAATTAGCGTTTCCAGCGGCGCAGCAGGCGGCTTTTCAGTCCGGTATCGAAGCGCCAGATATGATCGAAGATGCGCAGAATCCCCGGTTTGCCATGAACTGACATCGCCACTGCATGGAAACGCTGTTGATGATAGCGCTGGCGTTGTTTAACGGCGTTGACGATCTCCTCCGGCAAGCGTTGGGCGATAAAATCGGAGACGATCACCGCATCGGCTTCCTGCCACAGGCTACCTTCCATGCGTGCCACAACGGCGGCCAGACAGGCTGCCAAATCGGTACCGCCACGAAAGCGCTGACTGAGGAAGCGCACCGCCTGCTCAATACCGTTATCCGCCGTCAGCTCATAACCGATCACCTCATGGGCAAACAGCATGATGTAGCAGCGACGTTTATCCGCTAGCGCCACTTTCAGCAGCGCCAGACAAAAGGCTTTGGCGCAACGTTCATTGAAGCCGCCCATCGAACCGGAGGTATCAACGCAGACGATAAACGGGCCACGCGGCTGTTCTTCATGGTGTTGATGACTGACCGGCCGCAGGGAAACTTTTTCATGCCAGGCGTCGCCTTGCAGGCGATAGGTCAACAGGCGTTTTTCCACCAGGCGGCGATAAAATTCCAGCTCCAGCTCGCTGATACTAAGCGTTGCCAGCTCAGGCGGGAGTAGGCGCAGCACATCATCGCTCTGATGGATACCGCTAACCTCTTCCGGCACGTTATCCGGCTCACGCACCAGTTGGTGAAATTCTTCCAGTGGCGCATCCTGAGACGGCACCGCTTTCGCTTCGCGGCTCCGTCCCAGTTGTTGTGCCAGTTTCATCAGTTCGGGCTGTTGAGCGAGAAAATCACCGTACTGCACGATCAATTCATAGTCGCCATGCTGGAGTGGCGCTTTGCTCATATCCCACAAGCGTCCGGCGGCCGCTTCATCGTCATCGGTGAGAATGGGGGCGAGTTGCCCGCTTAGCGCCATGCGTTGTTGCAGTTCGGCCATCAAACGTTCGCGCTGCTGTTCCAGCAATTGCTGATTAAGCGTCAGGGTCTGTAACGTCAGGCTGAGACGCCAACGTTGCAGGAACAAGGTATGTTGCGCGTTGCTGAATTGCTCGCTGTCGGTATGCAACAGCAATTTGCTGGCTTCTTCGATAAACGGTGATGGCAGGTTTTTCAGTTGGCTGATGATGGCGGGTAATTGCTGGTTGAATTCATGCTGGCTAAGCAACTGCGCCTGTTGAAAGAGCTGAAACTCCTGCGCCAGGGCTTCCGGCACCGCCGTGGTTTTCATCTCTTCGACGATTTCGGAGCGCCAGCGCGGCAGATCGCGCATCATGGCCTGCTTAAGGCGTGGGAATTTCTCAAAGAACATCGCCAGCTGCGGCGACGCCAGCAGCGCCAGAATTAACTCTTCGATCAGTTCTGTTTCACCGATCGACAGCAGCGTGCTCAGCGTCTCCAGCGAAATCATTTACGCGCCTGTTTCATCTGTTCCGCCACATCTTGCAGGCTGGTTTCAATGCGCGCCAGCCAGTCATCGCTGATAAACAGGCAGCGCTGATGTTGGCTGAACAGCGTACGCTGGGCGCGCAGTTGATTATCCAGGGCGTCAAATTCATCAACGATTTCCTGCGGTAGCTCATTGCTGGCGCTGACGCCGGGTAACGTCAGACGCGTTGCCTGAAGGCTGACATCACGTAATGTCAGGCAATGATGTGCGTCCACCAGCAGGTCGAGCGTTTGCGCAAAGCCAATGCCGTTGAGCTTGCCACGCACCTCGCCGCCTTTCACAAGCCATTGATTCAGCGCTTCACGACTGATCAGCACATGGCTGACCTGCATATCATGCAGCATCAACGGTTGTTGCAACATGAGCGTCAACTGCTCGTCATTTAGCGTGGCAGGCAATTCGTAGTGGGGCTTGCGGCTGAACATGCCGCTGTGCTTCTCCAGCGTTAGCGCCTGTGCCACGCTTTGCTGCTGTTGTAGCGCCAGACGGCGCGCTTTGATCTGCTGGAGTTTCATCAGCATCGGTTGTTGTTGCCAGGCGTGTTGCGTCATTAATGCATCGATTTCGCGATCCAGCAGCTTCATCGAGGTGACGTCATGCCACAGGCAATCTTTCAGCAGAATCAAATCCAGCGGGGCAATGGCGGCACGGCCACTGTAGAACGCACTGGCCTGCAACAAATGAATGGCTTTTTTCCAGCGACGGTCGGAGATATAAGGCGCATCGGGGAGATTTTCCAGTTGCTGACGCAACTGATAGATCAGCTCAAACACATGGTCCGGCAGGCTCACCTGACTGATGCCTTGCTGCCACTGGTGGTACTCTTCATCGCTGATACACAGCGATTCGGCCACCGGATTGACGCTTTCATCCTGCTGGTGGGTCAGCATGCTGCGGAAGTTCTGCTTTTCGTGCACGTTATCCAGCCACAGCCGAATTAGCATACGGTCATACAAGGCTTCCAACCCACTGTCGGCTTCCGGCAATTCGTTGGAGGCGGTGACCAGCAGGCGCATTGGAATCTTGTCTTCACTGTCGCCATTGCGGAAACGCCGTTCGTTGATGGCGGTAAGCAGGGTATTCAGAATCGCCGGGCCGGCTTTCCAGATCTCATCGAGGAAGACGATTTCGGCATCCGGCAGATAGCCTTTGGTCAGACGTTGATAGCGACCTTCATCTTTTAATGCCTGGATAGAAAGGGGGCCAAATACTTCTTCGGGAGTGGAGAAACGCGTCATCAGGTATTCAAACGCGCGGGCATGCTGGAAAGCGTACTTCAGGCGGCGGGCAATCAGGCTTTTGGCAATGCCAGGTGGCCCGAGCAAAAAGACGCTTTCGCCACTCAGCGCGGCCAGCAGGCAGAGGCGAATCGCATGATGCCGTTCATACAACCCTTTTTCCAGGGCGTTGCTCAGGCGAGAAATTCTTTCTGCCAAAAGATGGGGTTGAGCCATAATCACATCATTGTCCTTCTGATCCTGGTGCCATCGCATTCTGGCGAGCGCATTACTCTACTGATTATCATGCGTGAAAGCGTTGATAGCCGTCAGCTTTTTTGTTTCAGAAGGTTGAAGCGAGGCTACCCGCCTGTTCCGGCGCATTTTTGCCGGATTTTGCAGCGAAAAACCGCGTCGCTCGCGCCATGTTGTATGTTTGTAAGGGTAGGTTTTTTTGGGAATATGTGCATACTGTGCGCTTTTTGATGGCCAGAGCGGTCGGCAACCGCCTGATCGACTCCAACAAAAGATAACTCTATGAGCTCGGAAAACAAGCAGTCCCTTGGTGCTGTCACGCTGGCCGCAATCGGCGTGGTCTATGGCGATATTGGTACCAGTCCACTTTATACCTTGCGCGAATGTCTCTCCGGCCAGTTTGGTTTTGGCGTGGAACGTGAAGCGGTCTTTGGCTTCCTTTCCCTTATTTTCTGGCTACTGATCCTGGTGGTGTCGCTGAAATACATCAGCTACGTGATGCGCGCCGATAACGCCGGTGAGGGCGGGATCCTGACGCTGATGTCGCTGGCCGGGCGTAATACCGGTGCCCGAGCCACCGCGATTCTGGTGATCATGGGATTGATTGGCGGTAGCTTCTTCTATGGCGAGGTGGTGATCACCCCGGCGATTTCGGTGATGTCAGCAATTGAAGGTCTGGAGATTGCTGCGCCTTCGCTCGACCCCTGGATTGTCCCTTTGTCGATCACGGTGCTGACGCTGCTGTTTATGATCCAGAAGCACGGCACAGGGATTGTCGGTAAGTTGTTTGCCCCGGTGATGCTGCTGTGGTTTATCGTACTGGCGGTGCTCGGTGCCAACAGCATCATCAAAAACCCGGAAGTGTTGCAGGCGCTCAACCCGTCACATGCGGTGAACTTCTTCCTGCATTATAAAACCATCTCTTTCTTTGCTCTCGGCGCGGTGGTGTTATCAATTACCGGGGTGGAAGCGCTGTATGCCGATATGGGGCACTTCGGCAAGCTGCCGATTCGCCTGGCATGGGTCGCTGTGGTTCTGCCGTCGCTGGTGCTGAACTATTTTGGTCAGGGCGCGTTGCTGCTGGCGCATCCGGAAACCATTAAAAACCCGTTCTTCCTGCTGGCCCCCGATTGGGCGCTGATTCCGTTGTTGATCCTCGCCACGCTGGCGACGGTGATTGCCTCGCAAGCGGTGATTTCCGGCGTGTTCTCGTTAACGCGTCAGGCGGTGCGTCTCGGCTATCTGCCGCCGATGCGTATTATTCACACCTCTGAGATGGAGTCCGGCCAAATCTATGTGCCGGTCATCAACTGGCTGCTCTATTTCGCGGTGTTGATTGTTATCGTCAGCTTCGAACACTCCAGCAACCTCGCGGCGGCATACGGTATCGCGGTGACCGGTACTATGGTGCTGACCACCATTCTTTCCTGCACTGTGGCGATCAAAAACTGGCACTGGAATAAAATTGCCGTCAGTTTCATTCTGGTGGCAATGCTGTGTATCGATGTCTCGCTGTTCTCTGCCAACCTGGTGAAAATCTTCTCCGGCGGTTGGTTGCCGCTGTGTCTGGCGCTGGTGATGTTTATCGTCATGACCACCTGGAAAAGCGAGCGTTTCCGTCTGCTGCGCCGTATGCATGAACACGGCAATTCGCTTGAGGCGATGATTGCCTCGCTGGAGAAATCGCCGCCGGTGCGAGTTCCTGGTACCGCAGTGTATATGTCGCGTGCATTGAACGTGATTCCGTTTGCGATGCTGCACAATCTCAAACATAACAAGGTGTTGCATGAACGCGTGGTGCTGCTGACCTTGCGTACCGAAGATGCGCCTTATGTACATAACGTACGACGTGTGACGATTGAACAGCTGTCGCCCACGTTCTGGCGCGTGGTAGCCAGCTACGGCTGGCGTGAAACGCCTAATGTGGAAGAGATTTTCCATCGTTGTGGGCTGGAAGGGCTGAACTGCCGCATGATGGAAACCTCGTTCTTTATGTCACATGAATCGCTGATAATTGGCGATCGTCCGTGGTATCTGCGTCTGCGCGGTAAGTTGTTCCTCGCCCTGCAACGCAATGCGCTGCGCGCACCGGATCAGTTTGAAATCCCTCCTAATCGGGTGATTGAGCTGGGAACCCAGGTCGAAATTTAATGTTGTTGTGCGCGTCCGTTACCAGCTTAGCGTGACGCGCAACCCCCCTGCTTCTCTCTGACTGAATGCTACGCGGATAGCGTGCAGTTGCGCGATATTCTTCACAATCGACAGCCCCAGCCCACTGCCGGTTTGCGTTTGTCCCGGAGGACGCCAGAAACGTTCGCCCAGGCGTGTTAATGCCTCATCACTTACCCCTGGGCCATTATCATCGATAGTCAGGGTTCGAGCGGTCAGGTTCACCGTTACCTGCCCTCCGTCAGGGGTATAACGCAGCGCGTTATCCAGCAGATTGCGCAGCATTAAAGCCAGCAGAAGCTGATGACCGTTCATCACCGGTTGGAATGTCGTGTGTAACTGCAAATCGATATGTTTCTGTTCAGCCTGGGGAAAATGCTCGGCTAACACGCTTTGCAGCAGCGGGGCCAGGGCGGTTGGCTGGAATTCACTGCGCAGATCATCCGCCTCCACTCTGGAGAGCGTCAGCAGTTGATCCACCAGCCGGGTGGCACGCAGGATCCCGGTATCCAGTTGTTGTAGCGCCCGTTTGCGTACGATCTCATCGTCATCTGCCAGTTGGATCACTTCACTCTGCACCCGCAGCGCCGCCAGTGGGCTGCGCAACTCATGAGCTGCATCGGAGGTGAAGCGGCGTTCACGCTGCACCAGATCCGCCATGCGGCTGAACAAACCATTCAATGCCAGTACCAGCGGTTGGACTTCTTTTGGCAGGCGCGCCAGGGGTAACGGTGTGTCATCATCGGCTGCGCGCTGGTGGAGTGAGGCGGTGAGGCGTTTTAACGGGCGCAGTTCAAACCACACCAGCGCCAGCAGCAGTGCCAGCATAAAAGGCAGTGCAATCAGCCACGGCACAATGCTGCTTTGTGCCAAATCGCTGGTCATATCGTCGCGGTAATCCCACTCCTGTCCCACCACTACGCGATAGCGTTGATCGGGTGACGTCAGCCACAGCAGACGCCAACTGTCATCATCACCGCGCAGGTGTCCATTGCGAAAACCATCGCGTCCATCCGCAAACTGCAAATCACGACCCTTTTCGCCATCATTGAGCAGCAACTTGCCATCACCACTAAAAATGGCGAAAGCCAGCGCGTCATCATCCTGTTTACCGCGATGATGGTTCAGTAATGCCTTGTTTTTCGGCAGAGTGACGTTTTGCAGCGTGGCGGGTTCGAGCGCCAGCAGGCGCTTGGCAAACAGCATTTGCTGGGTATCAAACAGTTCATTGACGGTTTCGCGTGTCTGATGCCAGGCGCTCAGGCTGGCGCTGCCCCAGCACAGCATGATCAACAAGATAAAACCGATGGCGAGCCGCAGGAACAGACTCATTCTGCCGCTCCCAACGTATAACCGACGCCATGCACGGTACGGATAAACTGGCTGCCGAGCTTTTTACGCAGATGATGGATATGCACCTCGACAGCATTGCTGGAGACATCGTCATCCCAGCTATAGAGTTTTTCCTCCAGCTGGCTGCGTGTCAGGACCCGGCCGGGATTACGCAGGAACAGTTCCAGCAACGCCAGTTCACGGCTTTTCAGGGGGAGCGGTTCGCCAGCAACCAGTACGCTGTGGCTGGCAGGAGACATTACCACCTTGCCATGACGCAGCTCCGGCTGTAGCTGACCATGACGCCGACGAATCAGTGCCTCCAGGCGTGCAGCTACTTCGGTCAGGGCAAAAGGTTTGCCAAGATAGTCATCCGCGCCCAGTTGCAAACCCTGAACCCGCTGATCGAGCGCATCGCGTGCTGTGAGGATCAATACCGGTACATCCTGACCTTGCTGACGCCATTGGCGCAGAATATCGAGTCCATCTCGTTCCGGCAGTGACAAATCCAGAATCACTGCATCCCAGGGGGCGGAGTTCAACGCCTGAAATCCAGCTTCACCTGAAACCAGCCAGTCCACGCTGAAACCGAGTTTGGTCAGGCCGACTTTGAGGCCGTCGCCAATCAAGGTGTCGTCTTCAATCAATAAAATCCGCATGTATGCGCCTCCCTTTAGCCTGGAGTTATACGAAGCAGAAGCGTTCATGTACAGGAGAAATCACGACATTTGACCTGATTTTCACGAATTTTAATAAATTGATCGGCCTTAAGATCCTGTTAAGAACCTTATGTTGAAATAGCCCCCGTATTCCGCACATTCATGGAGAAGAGGTGAAAATATGAAAAAGCATGCAGCACTTTTCGCAATCGTTGCACTGGCTTCCATGCCGGTTCTGGCGGCACAGCAGGGTGGATTTGTTGACCCGAATGCGCCGGCGGTACAAAGTCACTCCGGTGGCTTTCAGGCTGGTAACACCAGTGTCGTGACGGTTAAGCAGGCTGAGGAGATGAAGGACGATAGCTGGATCACCGTGCGTGGTTATCTGGATAAGCAAATCGGCAAAGAGGATTATCTGTTCCGCGATGATACCGGCACCATGAAGGTCGAAATCGATCACAAACGCTGGGACGGGCAAACCATTTCGCCAAAAGATCGCGTTGAGTTAACCGGTGAGTTGGATAAGGATTTCAACGCCATTGAACTGGACGTGAAACAGGTCAGAAAACTCCCCTGATAATCTGGCGGGGCTGCTCCGGCAGCCCGCTTATAATTCCAGCCAGACGGAATGTTCTCCTGGCGTATTCCCCTGCGTCCAGTACGCCGCTTTCCAGGCTTTTCCCTGCCAGCTGACTTTATCTTTGCGGGAATAAGACATTGATTTGTTCCATTCCCGCAGCTGCTCCGGATCTGCAAACTTCCAGCCTGCGCCATTAGCGGGTGTAGATTGTGTCCATTTTGTCGCGATGTACTTAATCCCGGCGAAGGTGACCTTATCTCCCGCCATATAAGTGTTTTCTTCACCCCAGTCGGGAAATTCAGTGGGTTTAGCCAGATTTTCCTCAACGGATGAATACAACGGGGAAATGGCGGTCATGGTGACTTGCCGGGTATCGGTGTTGCCATCTTTGTCCGTTACGCTGACTTCATAAACTGCAATGCCGGTATGGTTTGCCGGGACCAGCGCTGTTGCTTTCGCCTGATTAACCTCGGTTCTCCATCCTCCCCCCGGTTTTTCCTGCAACCAGAAGACACCCTTTCCTTCTGCTACTCGCCAACGGAAAGAGACAGCATTCTGACTTGCAGAAGCATCCAGTTCATACAGGACGGATTCTTCTGCTGAACTTGTAACACTAAAATCGGCAGAAGCGATGGCGACAGGGCTTGTTGTGGCGTAATTGGGTGTTATGTCCCCCTCATTGGCATAAGCGGCGGCCACCAGTGAAACGGTAATCAGGCTGGTGAGTGCTTTTAATTTAAAATCCATTAGCTTCGATCCTTCGATTCCTGCGTTGTTATCCATGACAAATACACATTTCGTTACCTCTGAAAAAACTTAACATAAGGATGAGAAGGGAATTTCTTCTGACTGCGTGGGGTATTTCTCTTCTTCATTGTGAAAATTCTTATGCTGTTGTCAGCGGAGGTTGATTTATTCCTCGCCTAACTCAAATATTTTCTGGCACAAGCGAAACGTTTCGATGGTGATCACATTTCCGTGATGCCGCCATTGAGTTGCTATGCATTTTTTATACACTCCGGTCAGCGAAACGTTTCGCTGTGGAGTGGAAGAAATGAAAAAAGGTCGCTTGTTAAACGCTGAAATCTCTCATGTGATTGCCCGTCTGGGACACACGGATACGCTGACGATTGCCGATGCGGGTTTACCCATTCCTGTGGGGCCGCAACGTATTGATCTGGCGCTGACGCCGGGTACGCCCGAGTTTTTACAGGTTGTTGAGGTGGTCACTCAGGAGATGCAGGTTGAGAGCGCCCTGATGGCGGAAGAGATTAAGCAGTTCAACCCGCAGCTCCATAGCGCACTGCTCGCCGTGCTCGATGCCTTGCAGCGACACCAGGGAAATACCATCGCTATTCGTTACACCAGTCATGAACAGTTCAAACAACAGACTCAGCGTAGTCAGGCGGTCATTCGCAGCGGAGAGTGCTCTCCGTATGCGAATGTCATCCTGAGCGCGGGCGTTACCTTCTGAGGCCGCTATGCAACCGTTATTGCAACTCAAAGGGATTGAAAAGTCATTTCCCGGTGTGAAAGCGCTGAAAGGGGCTTCACTGGCCGTCTGGCCTGGTCGGGTGATGGCGCTGGTGGGAGAAAATGGTGCCGGTAAATCCACCATGATGAAAGTGCTGACCGGTATTTACAGCATGGATGCCGGATCGCTGCATTGGCTGGGTAAAGAAACCACGTTCTCCGGGCCAAAAGCGTCTCAGGAAGCGGGCATTGGCATCATTCATCAGGAACTTAACCTGATCCCGCAATTGACGGTGGCGGAGAACATCTTCCTTGGCCGCGAATTTGTGAACCGTTTTGGCCGCATTGAGTGGAAAAAGATGTATGCCGAGGCGGATGCGCTGTTAGCGCGTCTGAACCTGCGTTTTAACAGCCATAAGCTGGTGGGTGATTTGTCGATTGGCGACCAGCAGATGGTGGAGATCGCTAAGGTTCTCAGCTTTCAGTCGCGCGTCATCATCATGGATGAGCCGACGGATGCGCTGACCGATACCGAAACCCTGTCATTGTTCCGCGTGATCAATGAGTTGAAAGCGCAGGGTTGCGGCATTGTCTACATTTCCCACCGCATGAAAGAGATCTTTGAGATTTGCGATGACGTCACGGTGTTCCGTGACGGTCAGTTTATTGCCGAACGTCCAGTCAGCGAGCTGAGTGAAGAGAGCCTGATTGAGATGATGGTCGGACGCAAGCTGGAAGAACAATACCCGCATCTTGACCAGGCTCCGGGTGCCGTGCGTTTGCAGATGGAAAACCTGAGCGGACCGGGAGTACATGACGTTAGCTTTAACCTGCGTAAAGGCGAAATTCTGGGCGTTTCCGGCCTGATGGGCGCGGGGCGTACCGAACTGATGAAGCTGTTATATGGCGCACTGCCACGTAGCGGCGGAAAAGTCACGCTGGATGGTCGTGATGTGGTGACGCATGCGCCACAGGATGGTCTGGCAAATGGCATCGTCTATATCTCCGAAGACCGCAAACGCGACGGTCTGGTGCTGGGCATGTCGGTAAAAGAAAACATGTCCCTGACCGCGCTGCGCTACTTCAGTCGGGGTAATGGCAGCCTGAAACACGCGGAAGAACAGTTGGCGGTGGGCGATTTTATCCGCCTGTTCAATGTGAAAACCCCGTCGATGGAGCAGCCGATCGGCCTGCTTTCTGGCGGTAATCAGCAAAAAGTGGCGATTGCCCGTGGGCTGATGACGCGACCGAATGTCTTGATCCTTGATGAACCGACGCGCGGTGTGGACGTTGGGGCAAAAAAAGAGATTTATCAGTTAATTAACCAGTTTAAAGCCGATGGGCTGAGCATCATCCTGGTGTCGTCCGAAATGCCGGAAGTTCTGGGCATGAGCGATCGCATTCTGGTGATGCATGAAGGCCATCTGAGTGGCGAATTTACCCGTGAGCAGGCTACCCAGGAATCCCTGATGGCAGCGGCAGTCGGTAAGCAACACAGCGAGGAGTTAGTTGTATGAGTACCCAAACCTTACCCGCCAGCCGTCGCTGGTTCAGCAAAGCCTGGTTGCTGGAGCAAAAATCGCTGATTGCGCTGATTGTGCTGATCGCCGTGGTCGCCAGCCTAAGCCCGAATTTCTTCACCGTCGCCAACTTGTTCAACATCCTGCAACAGACCTCGGTCAACGCCATTATGGCGGTGGGAATGACGCTGGTGATCCTGACCTCTGGTATCGATCTGTCCGTTGGCTCGCTGCTGGCGTTGACCGGCGCGGTGGCCGCCTCGATTGTGGGGCACGAAGTTAATGCGCTGGTGGCGGTAGCGGCTGCGCTGGCATTGGGTGCCTTGATTGGCGGCATCACCGGCACCATTGTGGCACGCGGCAAAGTGCAGGCGTTTATCGCCACCCTGGTGATGATGCTGCTGCTGCGTGGCGTCACTATGGTTTACACCGACGGCAGCCCAATTAATACCGGCTTTAGCGACAACGCCGACCTGTTTGGCTGGTTCGGTATTGGTCGCCCTCTGGGCATCCCGACCCCGGTATGGTTGATGGCGGTGGTGTTCGCGCTGGCCTGGTACATGCTGCATCACACGCGTCTGGGGCGTTATATCTACGCGCTGGGTGGCAATGAAGCGGCCACGCGTTTGTCTGGTATCAACGTTAACCGCGTCAAAATTATCGTCTATTCACTGTGCGGCATGTTGGCGGCGCTGGCGGGCACCATTGAGGTAGCGCGTCTTTCATCAGCGCAGCCGACAGCGGGCACGGGTTATGAACTGGATGCGATCGCCGCTGTGGTGTTGGGCGGTACCAGCCTGGCGGGTGGTAAAGGTCGTATCATGGGGACGCTGATCGGGGCATTGATTCTCGGCTTCCTGAACAACGGCCTCAATCTGTTAGGTGTCTCCTCTTACTATCAAATGATTGTAAAAGCAGTGGTAATTCTGCTGGCAGTGCTGGTGGATAACAAAAGCAGTAAATAACTCTGACCTTCACACAGGATGAATTCATGAAAAAGTTAACCGCATTGGCCGTCATTCTTGGCGCCACTCTGAGTGCCAGCGCGATGGCGAAGGATACTATCGCTCTGGTGGTTTCTACCCTGAACAACCCGTTCTTTGTGGCGCTGAAAGATGGCGCACAGAAAGAAGCCGACAAGCTGGGTTATAACCTGGTGGTGCTGGACTCGCAGAACAACCCGGCGAAAGAGCTGGCGAACGTGCAGGACCTCACCGTGCGTGGCACCAAACTGATGCTGATTAACCCTACCGACTCTGATGCCGTAGGCAACGCCGTGAAGATGGCGAACCAGGCGAATATTCCGGTGATCACCCTCGACCGCGTAGCGTCACAGGGCAAGGTGGTGAGTCATGTGGCATCTGACAACCGCTTTGGCGGCAAAATGGCGGGTGACTTCATTGCGAAAAAACTGGGTGATGGCGCGAAAATCATCGAGTTGCAGGGTATTGCCGGTACGTCAGCGGCGCGTGAGCGCGGTGATGGCTTCAAACAGGCTGCCGATGCACATAAATTCAATATCCTCGCCAGCCAGCCAGCGGATTTTGACCGTACCAAAGGTCTGAACGTGATGCAGAACCTGTTGCAGGCGCATCCGGATGTGCAGGCTGTATTCGCACAGAACGACGAAATGGCGCTGGGCGCACTGCGCGCACTGCAAACCGCCGGTAAAACCGATGTGGTGGTGGTGGGCTTTGACGGCACCGCTGACGGTGTAAAAGCGGTAGAAGCCGGTAAACTGACTGCGACCGTTGCGCAGATGCCTGACAAGATTGGTATCATCGGCGTAGAGACTGCGGATAAAGTATTGAAAGGTGAAAAAGTGCAGGCGATCAACCCGGTCGATCTGAAACTGGTTACCAAATAACACGCGAAGAAAAGCAGGGCAACGCGCCACCATTGAGGTGGCGCAACTTTGATGGATCACTCCCTATGAGCAAAAGCGCAAAACTGGCCGTACTTGGCAGCATCAATGCCGATCACATCCTTAACCTCGCCCACTTTCCACGTCCGGGCGAAACGGTGATCGGGAAACAGTATCAGATTGCCTTTGGCGGCAAAGGGGCTAATCAGGCGGTAGCAGCCGGGCGCGCAGGTGCCGATATCGCCTTTATTGCCTGTGTGGGCGCTGATGATATTGGCGAGCGTATCCGCCAGCAGCTGCAACAGGACCGAATTGATACCGCGCCGGTGGAAACCGTAGCGGATGAAGCCACCGGTGTGGCGATGATCTTCGTGAATGGCGAAGGTGAAAACAATATCGGCATCTATTCCGGTGCCAATGCGGCGTTAACGCCTGCCTGCGTTGATCGCCATCAACAGGTGATCGCGGATGCAGATGCGTTGTTGATGCAACTGGAATCGCCGCTGGAAAGCGTGCTGGCGGCGGCGAAAATCGCCAAAGCGCAGCAGACGCAGGTGATTCTTAATCCGGCTCCTGCCACGCATCTTTCCGATGAATTGCTGGCGCTGATTGATGTCATCACGCCGAACGAAACCGAAGCGGAAATTCTCACCGGCATCGCAGTGAAAAGCGATGAAGATGCGGCGCGTGCAGCGGCGGCATTGCACAGCAAAGGTATTCAGACGGTGTTGATTACGCTGGGCCGTCGCGGTGTCTGGTTGAGCGAGAAAGGCGAGGGTGTACGCATTCCTGGCTTTAGCGTACAGGCTGTCGACACCATCGCGGCTGGCGATACCTTCAATGGCGCGTTTATTACCGCCCGTCTGGAAGGTGTCTTGATGCATGATGCGGTACGTTTCGCGCATGCGGCGGCGGCTATTGCCGTTACGCGCCCAGGCGCTCAGCCCTCGGTGCCGTGGCGTACCGAGATTGATGCCTTCCTGCAACAACAGGGCTAAGCGTTTGGCTACCATGAAAGATGTCGCCCGTCTCGCGGGCGTCTCCACCTCCACCGTTTCACACGTCATTAATAACAATCGCTTTGTTAGCGAGCAGGTGCGTGAAAAGGTGGAGCAGGCCATCCGTTCCCTGAATTACGCCCCATCTGCCCTCGCACGTAGCCTGAAAATAAATCAGACACGCACCATTGGTATGCTCCTGACGGCCAGCAATAACCCCTTCTATTCCGAAGTGGTGCGCGGCGTTGAGAACAGTTGTTATGAGCGTGGCTACAGTTTGATTCTGTGTAACACCGAAGGTGATGAGGAGCGCATGAATCGCAGCCTGGAAACGCTGTTGCAAAAGCGCGTTGATGGCCTGCTGATCATGTGTACGGAAACCCACCTGCCCTCGGCGGATATTCTGAATCGCTATCCGTCGATTCCGATGGTGATGATGGATTGGGCACCGTTTGAAGGGCGTGGCGACATTATTCAGGATAACGCGCTGCTGGGCGGTGAGATGGCCACCCAGCATCTGATCGATCGTGGCTATCGTCGTATTGCCTGCATTGCCGGGCCGCTGGATAAAACCCCGGCGCGACTGCGTCTGGATGGCTTCCAGAAAGCAATGTCCAACAGTGGATTGCCGGTGCTGCCGGGCTACGTCGTTGATGGTGACTTTGAGTTTCAGGGTGGTTTTAACGCCATGAATCAGTTGCTGACGCTGGATCCGCTGCCGGAAGCGGTCTTTACCAGCAATGATGCGATGGCTGTGGGTGTCTACCATGCGCTGTTTCAGGCTGGTCTGCGCGTACCGCAGGATATTGCGGTGATGGGATACGACAACATTGAATTGGCGCGTTATCTCACGCCGCCGTTAAGCACCGTCCATCAGCCAAAGGATGAGTTGGGAGAGCTGGCGATTGATACCCTGATTCATCGCATGAGCGATCCCGACGCCAGTCAGCAAACGCTGGTCCTGACGCCGGAGCTGGTGGAGCGCGGTTCGGTTTAAGCGCTTTTCTTCTTTTTATCGCGGTTAGTGATCAAATGGCGGCCATCGCCATTGCGCAGCAACATAAAGGTAAACGCGGCCAGTACCGTGATCACCCCCATCGTCAGGAAGGTGGCATGGAAATGTTGTACCGTGGTGCCGTCAAATTCCTGATAAAAGCGCAACACGGCGGCACTCACCGCCACCCCAAAGCTGATGGACAGTTGCTGCGTTACCGCCAGCACGCTATTGCCACCGCTGGCGTTCTCATCATTCAGATCCGCCAGGGTGATGGTGTTCATCGCCGTGAACTGTGTCGACATTGCCATTCCCAGCACAAACAACGCCAGCAGCAGCAATAACACACTTCCTCCTGGCGTTTGCAGCGAGAAGGAGGCAATCAGGAAGCCGATAATGACCGAAATACCGACCAGCGTGTGGCGATAACCAAAGCGTCGCAAGACTTGGGTAACGGTGGATTTCGCCAGTAACGAACCGATGGCGGTCGGCCCCATCATGCAACCGGCGATAATCGCGGGATAACCAAAGCCAACCTGCAACATCAACGGCATCAGAAAGGGAATACAACCAGTTCCAAGACGTGAGGCGATATTGCCAATGATGCCGATGGAAAAGGTGCGGGTTTTAAACATCGGCAAACTGATCAACGGTGCCGGATGGCGGCGCGCATGTACTATATAAAGAAGCAACAACAATACACCGGTAAACAGGACGGCGGTTGCCTGCCAGGGCGACACAATACGTTCGCCGAACAGTTCGATGCCAATCGAGATCAACACTAAACCTACGCCAAATAACACAAAGCCGCCAAAGTCGAAGCGGCGTTTGGGTGTCGTGAAATCCGGCATGTACTTGCGCGCATAAAAGATACCAAGCAGGCCGATGGGAATGTTAATCAGGAAAATCCAGTGCCAACTGGCATAGGTGACCAGCAAGCCGCCGAGCATGGGACCGAGTATCGGCCCAACCAGACCGGGCATGGTGACAAAGTTGAGAACCGGCAGTAATTCACTGCGTGGATAGGCTCGCAGCAACGCCAGTCGCGCAACGGGCATCATCATGGCTCCGCCAATCCCCTGCACCACGCGCGAAATTACCAGCAGGCTCAGGCTGCCAGACAAGGCGCAGGCCAGTGAACCGAGGGTAAACAGGGTTACTGCAAGGATAAAGATTTTGCGTGTACCGAAGCGATCTGCCAGCCAGCCGCTGACAGGAATTAGCATCGCTACGGTCAGTGTGTAGCTGATAACGGCGGATTGCATGGCAAGGGGAGAGCGTTGGAGGCTGGTCGCAATGGCAGGGAGCGCGGTGTTGAGGATAGTGGCATCAAGCGATTGCATGAAAAATGCCATAGCGGCGATCCAGGGCAAACCGGCCATACTGCGCGCGGAGCGAATCATTTAAAGTCCTTCTTTAATAAAATTCTGTCTGCAGCAGGGGAAAAACTGCGATTGGACCAACAGGATAGCACTTACGTTTGAGGCCATTACGATGATTTGTGCCGAGAGGGCGGCGCTTTTGGCTGTTTCTTCATCGCAAAATGCCTGTTTTTAAATCGTTCGTATAAAAAAGTAGCGCTCAGTCAATTTTTTGCAATAAACGCTTGTCAGTCAGAATTATCTCCCTATAATGCGCCTCCACTGACACGGCAAAGCGGCAACGCAGACGGTCAGCGAGGGACGAAGTGATTCATCCCGCCAGAGAAAAATCTCGAAAAAGAGATTGACTCTGAAGGAGGAAAGCGTAATATACGCCACCTCGCGACAGACGGTTAACCCGCTGNTCGCACTGCTCTTTAACAATTTATCAGACAATCTGTGTGGGCACTCGCAGGATTGATATCAAAAGTCTACGGACTTAAAAAATATCAAGTCTCAAGAGTGAACACGTAATTCATTACGAAGTTTAATTCTTTGAGCATCAAACTTAAATTGAAGAGTTTGATCATGGCTCAGATTGAACGCTGGCGGCAGGCCTAACACATGCAAGTCGAACGGTAGCACAGAGGAGCTTGCTCCTTGGGTGACGAGTGGCGGACGGGTGAGTAATGTCTGGGGAT
>NZ_CP024636.1:4182653-4297787 GCF_009728735.1 Pantoea phytobeneficialis | reverse complement strand
GATAGGCCGGATGTGTAAGTGCAGCGATGCATTGAGCTAACCGGTACTAATGACCCGTGAGGCTTAACCTTACAACGCCAGAGGCGTTTTGAGTTGAGAGACGCGAGAATTTTCAGCATTGTTCGAACGGATTGATTCGTATGGCCTGCGAGGGCGGTNCGGATAAACAGAATTTGCCTGGCGGCTGTAGCGCGGTGGTCCCACCTGACCCCATGCCGAACTCAGAAGTGAAACGCCGTAGCGCCGATGGTAGTGTGGGGTCTCCCCATGCGAGAGTAGGGAACTGCCAGGCATCAATTAAGTGAAGAAGCCCTGAACGAAAGTTCAGGGCTTTTTTACGTCTGGAAACCAGTCAATATCCCCGTAGCGGCGCGATTTATCGCGCAGGTTTTACGTGAAGCTGCGCTGAAATGCGCGCGATAAATCGCATCGCGACGAATATGATACGTATCAGAAAAAAATCACGGATTTTTCTGTGAAAAACACCATTCAGCAATGAAATTGGCAACCTGCTGTGGCTGATTAATATCCAGAGCGGCCACTGGCAACGCCACTTCCACATCACTCGCCACCGCAATCACGTAATCATCGAGTAAGTCGGTAATATTCCCCTTCACACCTGTGCGCCACAACACGATCTTAGCAACCGGTTCGTCTTTGAATCCTTCAACCAGTACCAAATCCAACGAAGAACTGTCCATTCGTGCCGCCATCTGATGCAGAGTTAAGGGCTTATCTGGAGTCTCGCACATCAATGCCCAGCGCTGATTACTGGCAACGATCACCTGATCCGCCCCCGCTTTTCGCAGCAGAAAACTGTCTTTTCCCGGCGTATCAACGTCCATATTATGATGCGTGTGCTTAATCAGTCCCGGGCGGATCCCTTGTGCTTTCAGCAATGGGATCACTTTTTCCAACAAGGTGGTTTTACCCGTTCCGCTCCAGGCAGCAATCGCCAGCAAAGGTATCGTCATGATGGTATTTCCTCATCCCGTAAGTCGTCTGGCGTGTTGATATTACGGAATGCCGATTCAGGATCAGGAAAGGTCACCGCATGGCCGCCACTTTCCCGTAAAAACTGCATCAGACGACGTTCCCCACTCAACAGCCAGGCTTCGAGTGCATCGGCTAAAGAGCGATTAACTAAAGCCAGTGCCGGATGATCGCGTAAGGATGATTTCACCCACACCGCCGGGGCATCGGCTTTGCTTTGCCATAAGCGCGCGACGAAATCATCAGGGATCCACGGGGTATCGCAGGCACAGAATGCCACCCACTCAGACGGGCTGTGACGCAAACCGCTCAGCATTCCCGCCAGAGGGCCGGGGTAATCCGGCAACGAGTCGCTGACAACCTGACAACCGCTTAACTGATAACGATCAATGTTGCGGTTGGCGCTTATCAACACAATATTGACCTGTGGCCGAAAACGGCGCAGAACGTGTTGATAAAGGGGTTCACCTTGCAACAGCAACAATCCTTTATCCTCACCGCCCATACGGCGCCCCTGGCCACCTGCCAGAATCACGCCGGTTAATGCTGTCATCTTCGTCTCCTTATCAATAGTGGACGATACTTACAGGCTGGCAGCCTCACACCTGCATAAAGGAAAAAATGATGAAATATCACCGTCTCAACGAACTGCTCGAACTTCTGCAACCCGCGTGGCAGAAGGAGTCTGATCTTAACCTGTTGGCATTTTTACAAAAACTGGCGCAGGAATCAGGTTTCAGTGGCCCATTAAGTGAATTAACCGATGACATATTGATTTACCATCTCAAAATGCGTGATGCAGGCAGTGATGCTGAGATTCCCGGTCTGAAAAAGGATTATGAAGTGGACTTTAAAACCGCGCTATTACGCGCACGCGGTGTGATTAAGGACGATGAGTAGTGCTATCCTTGCGCATTAAAGCAAAGGTAACACACAGGCGAAATGATGAGCGAAGCCACCTTTAATTTCCAGACGTTGAACCCAGATGTGATCCTCGATGCACTTTGGGACACGGGTCTGCGCGTAGAATCTGGCTTAACCGCCCTCAACAGCTATGAAAACCGCGTTTATCAATTCAGTGATGATGAGAAACGTCGCTATGTGGTGAAGTTTTATCGCCCGCAGCGCTGGAGCGCTGGCCAAATCCTGGAAGAACACCAGTTTGCGCACGATTTACTGAATGATGAAGTGCCGGTTGCCGCACCTCTGACGTTACAGGGAAATACGCTGAACAACCATGCCGGTTTTATGTTCGCGGTATTTCCCAGTCTGGGTGGGCGGCAGTACGAAACCGATAATGAAGAACAGATGGAGTGGGTCGGTCGCTTTCTGGGGCGGATTCATCAAACTGGTCGCCAAAAAGACTTTCAGCAACGTCCAACCATCGGACTGGATGAATATATTTTACAGCCGCGCCAACAGCTCGAGCAGAGCATGCTGGTGCCGGATGCGCTCAAAGCACAACTGATGGCGGCGATAGACAGATTGAGTCACACGCTGCATCAGATATGGCACACGCGCTGGCAGCCATTGCGACTACATGGTGACTGCCATCCCGGCAATATTCTATGGCGTGATGGCCCCATGTTTGTCGATCTTGATGATGCACGTACCGGACCGGCGGTACAGGATCTGTGGATGCTGGTGAATGGCGATCGGCAGGAACAACTTATCCAGTGGGATATTTTACTGGAGGCTTACAATGAATTCAGTGACTTTGATATACATGAATTGTCACTGATTGAGCCTTTACGCGCGATGCGCATGGTTTATTATTTAGCCTGGGTCGTGCGTCGCTGGCAGGACCCTGCTTTTCCGCGTGCTTTTCCGTGGATGACCGATGAAGATTTTTGGCGTCGGCAAATTACACTTTTTACCGAGCAGGAAAAGCTGTTACACGAACCGCCGTTGCAGCTTAGCCCGCAATTTTAATGAAGCAGTCAGGAGAATTTTTCACGATGAAAAAGATTTGGTTCGCGCTGGTAGGTTTAATGCTGGCATTTAGCGCCTCCGCGGCACAATTTACCGATGGCAAACAGTATGTCACGCTGCCGAAACCCATCGCCGGTGAACCGCAGGTAATGGAGTTTTTCTCTTTCTTCTGTCCGCATTGCTATCAATTCGAACGCGTTTATCATGTCAGCGATGCCGTGAAAAAGAATCTGCCTGCCAACACCAAAGTAACTAAATATCACGTTGATTTCCTGGGTGGTGATTTTGGCCCGGTAGTGACGCACGCGTGGGCAGTGGCAATGGCGCTGGGTGTAGAGGATAAAGTCACGGCTCCAATCTTTGATGGTATCCAGAAAACTCAGACGGTCACTGATGCGGCTAGCCTGAAAGATACCTTTATTAAGGCTGCGGGGATTACCTCTGAAGATTACGATGCAGCGTGGAACAGCTTTGCGGTTAAAGCGCTGGTTGCGCAACAGCAGAAAGCCGCTTCCGATGTAAATCTCCAGGGCGTACCGGCGATGTTTATCAATGGCAAATACATGGTTAACAACGGTGGCCTTGATACCAGTTCGATGGACAATTTCGTGGCAGATTACGCCAACGTAGTTAAATTCCTCGTCGAGAAGAATTAATTTAAGCAGTTAAAACGCCGGCTATGTCGGCGTTTTTCAATTATCCCTCAGCCTTTTATTTACCTTCCTGCTGCAAACCTTGTGGTTAATATCCACATGGACGATCATCTTTTCAAAAAGATGCTTGCTATCACAGAAACTTAATAACCATATGAAAAACATCAGTTTTTACTGGCTATTTACTTGTGTTCAAAGGAAATAACAATACGTTATGAAATTTACGCACAAAGTTATCCACAATAAGATCCCTGCGATCCACCCCGCGTAATGAGGAAAAAGCATCACATCTTCTGGTGCTAATTCAACATTCGTCTCCGGTTATGGCATCCTTATACATCTCTTAATCGCAACGAAGAAAAATCAAACTTATGGCGCACATTGCAGAAAATCCCCTGATTCTGGTAGACGGATCCTCCTATCTCTACCGTGCATATCATGCCTTTCCGCCCCTGACCAACAGCGCAGGCGAGCCAACTGGCGCCATGTATGGTGTTCTCAACATGTTGAAAAGCCTGTTGATGCAGTACCAACCCAGCCATGTTGCTGTGGTCTTCGATGCGAAAGGAAAAACATTCCGCGATGAGTTGTTCGAGCACTACAAGTCACACCGCCCCCCTATGCCTGACGACCTGCGTGCGCAGATCGAACCGCTCCATGAAATGGTTAAAGCAATGGGCTTGCCACTGCTGGCGGTAACCGGTGTGGAGGCGGACGACGTCATCGGCACGCTGGCACTTGAAGCAGAAAAGCAGGGACTAGCGGTACTGATCAGTACCGGTGATAAGGATATGGCCCAATTGGTCACGCCTGGCATCACGCTGATCAACACCATGACCAATACGGTGCTCGGGCCAGAAGAGGTTGAGCAGAAATATGGTGTGCCACCCTCACTGATTATCGATTTCCTCGCCATGATGGGTGACAGCTCGGACAACATTCCTGGCGTACCCGGCGTGGGTGAAAAGACTGCGCAGGCTCTGCTGCAAGGGCTGGGTGGCATGCAGTCTATCTATGACAACCTGGAAAAAGTGGCCGACCTGTCATTTCGTGGTGCCAAAACGATGGCGGCGAAACTGGAACAGAATCGTGACGTGGCATTCCTTTCTTATCAGCTGGCAACCATTAAAACCGACGTAGAACTGGAACTCGGCTGTGAGCAGCTGACGGTGAATGATCCGGATGTCGCCGTACTACAGACGCTATTCAGCCGGTATGAATTCAAGCGCTGGCTGGTCGATCTGCAAGAAGGAAAATGGTTGCAGGGCAAAAAGGGTAACGCGCAGACACCGCAAGCACTGCCGGATCAGCCTGTGGCCGAAGCCGAAACGGCGAGCGTGTTGTCATCTGATGGTTATGTCACCATTCTGGATCAAGATACCTTTGCGAGTTGGTTAGACAAGCTGAAAACAAGCGAGCTGTTTGCTTTCGATCTGGAAACCGATTCGCTGGATACCCTGAGTGCCAACATTGTGGGTATCGCCTTCGCTGTGGCTCCAGGTGAAGCTGCCTATCTGCCGGTGGCCCATGATTATCTTGATGCTCCTGATCAGCTGGACAGAGCTGAAGTACTGGCTCAACTGAAACCTTTGCTGGAAGACAGCAACGCCGCCAAAGTCGGGCAAAATCTCAAATACGATCGCGGCGTTCTGAAGAACTATGACATCGAGCTGAACGGTATTAAATACGACACCATGCTGGAGTCATATTGTCTGAACAGCGTGGGTGGGAAGCACGATATGGACAGCCTCGCAGCGCGCTGGCTGAATCATAAAACCGTCACCTTTGAAGAGATTGCCGGGAAAGGTAAAAATCAACTGACCTTTAACCAGATTGCCATCGAGCAGGCAGGGCATTACGCCGCAGAAGATGCGGATGTCACCTTGCAGTTGCATCTGAAAATGTGGCCGGAGCTGGAGAAAGAAGCGGGTCCGAAAAAAGTCTTCACAGAGATCGAGATACCGCTGCTGAAGGTGATCTCCCGTGTAGAACGCAATGGCGTGTTAATTGATCAGAACATCCTGGCAAAACATTCCCAGGAGCTAACAACACGTCTGGCTGAGCTGGAGCAGCAAGCGCACGAGCTGGCGGGTGAGCCGTTCAACCTCTCTTCAACCAAACAGTTGCAAACCATTCTGTTTGAAAAGCAGGGGATCAAACCGACGAAGAAAACCCCGGGTGGCGCGCCATCAACCAGTGAAGAAGTGTTGGCGGAGTTGGCGCTCGATTATCCGTTGCCGAAGGTGATACTGGAACATCGTGGTTTGTCGAAGTTGAAATCAACTTATACCGATAAATTGCCGCTGATGATCAACCCGGTCACCGGTCGAGTGCACACTTCATACCACCAGGCGGTTACGGCAACCGGTCGTTTGTCATCCACCGATCCCAACCTGCAAAATATCCCGGTACGCAACGATGAAGGACGGCGTATTCGCCAGGCGTTTATTGCCGGACCGGATAAGCGCATTGTCGCGGCGGACTACTCACAGATTGAGCTGCGTATTATGGCGCATCTGTCGCAGGATAAGGGGCTGCTGGACGCTTTTGCGCAAGGGGAGGACATTCACCGTGCTACCGCAGCAGAAGTGTTTGGAGTGGCGCTGAGTAAGGTTTCTGGTGAACAGCGCCGTAGCGCGAAAGCGATCAACTTTGGTTTGATCTACGGGATGAGTGCATTTGGCTTGTCGCGCCAGCTGAATATCGGTGCCGGTGAAGCGAAAAAGTATATGGATCTCTACTTTGAACGCTATCCGGGCGTATTGCGTTACATGGAAGAGACACGGGAGCTGGCGGCGGAGAAAGGCTATGTTGAGACCCTGGATGGTCGTCGCTTGTGGCTGCCGGACATCACCTCCAGCAACGCGATTCGCCGTAAAGCAGCAGAGCGTGCGGCGATCAACGCCCCGATGCAGGGAACGGCGGCGGATATTATCAAGCGTGCGATGATTGCGGTGGATGGTTGGTTACTGCAACAAAATGACGACAACGTCAAAATGATCATGCAGGTGCACGATGAATTGGTGTTTGAGATTCATCAGGACGCGGTGGACAGCGCCAGCGACAAGATCCGTCAATTGATGGAGAGCAGCATGAAGTTGGACGTTCCGTTGCAGGTTGAGGTCGGTACCGGCGAAAACTGGGACCAGGCACACTAAGTCACACCTCATAAGCGGTGAAAAGCCGCTTATGACAATGTCATAAGAAAAAAGTTTACTTAATCGGTTCAGCAAGCCGGTAAAGCGGTCTGTAAAATGCGCGTTTTGTAACTGCTTAACGTCTAAGCATTTTTTTGGTAATTAAACTACATCGGATGCGCGTTTTTGTGACGAACCTGGTAAAAAAGATGTCGATTCCTGAAACTAAACAACAAAAAATCCTTTGTGGGTCAGGAAAAATCAGGTAAAGTTTCTCGCGTAGGGTACAGAGGTAAGATGTTCTATCTTTCAGACCTTTTACTTCACGTAATCGGATTTGGCTGAATATTAGCCGCCCCAGTCATTTATGACTGGGGCGTTTTTTATTGGGCGTTTATCTGAAAATGCGGGTCATTACACCCGCAGAGACGCGTTATGCAGAGGGCGGGCTGTCATCTTCCTGTGCCGGTTCCAGTTCACTGAACCAGTTATCCAGTTTTTGACGCAGTTTATCGACACCCAGCTTCTTCAGGGACGAAAACATTTCGACCTGCACATCCCCCTGAAAAGCCAGCGACGCTTCGCGTACCATATTCAGTTGTGCTTTACGTGCGCCAGAAGCCAGCTTGTCAGCTTTGGTCAGCAACACTAAAACCGGGATCTGACTCTGCACCGCCCATTCAATCATCTGTTGGTCGAGATCTTTCAGTGGATGACGAATATCCATCAGCACCACCAACCCCTTCAACGCCTGACGTTTTTGTAGATATTCCCCCAGCGCGCGTTGCCATTTGCGCTTCATCTCCTCGGGGACTTCGGCGTAACCATAACCGGGTAAATCCACCAGACGTTTGCCTTCCACCACCTCAAACAGGTTGATCAGTTGGGTACGACCCGGCGTTTTACTGGTACGCGCCAGGCTTTTTTGGTTGGTCAGGGTATTCAGCGCACTGGATTTGCCTGCATTCGAGCGACCGGCAAAGGCAACTTCAATGCCTGTATCTGAAGGCAAGTGACGAATATCCGGGGCACTGAGAACGAAATGGGTGATGTGATAGTTCAAAGCAGACAAAGTAAAACTCCAGCAAAATGATTCACGCAATTGCGCAGAGTATACCTGTTATGGCGCAAAAGTGCCCGATGGCGTCTTTGCGCGCCATTTTGTAAGAGATATGCGATAAGTGCTGCCAGTCATTAACGTTTCTCGTTACTAGGCTATGAATATTTATATTTTAATTTCAATGAATTAATAAAATTCGTGGCATTTTCACTATAAATAAGAGAAGCGTCTTACTTGTTCATTTTACCTATTGGTCTACATTTGGAGTCAGTGCAAGGCCGCACTCATCAGATGATGTGCTCAGGAGCGTCAGGGGGGACGAAGAGCAGGCAGGACTCGATTCAGGAACGAATCGGACAAGGACAGGGAAATTCGCAGGAGCGATTTGGCGAGGGAAAAACCGGGACGTTGTGAGCCATTAATGGATTTATCTCGTGTTTCCTTCGTATGAAGGTGCGAAATAAGGCGACAGCATTGGCTGTCGCCTTTTTTCTTTGTCTGCTTTCTGCTAGATTTCGCCGCAATTCTATACCTTAAATCATTCGGGCTGCGGTAAGGCGAAAAGCGCACTCACCTCACCAGTCCGTAATATGACGGGTATATACTGATTAAAAATTGCCGAGGCCCAACACCATGAAGCAACCTGCACAATCCCCCCGCGGCAAACCGGCCGCGAAAGCGAAACGTAAATCGCGTGAAGATTTGAATCTTGAAGCGCGCGACCGTAAACGCGACAAAAAGCACCGTGGCCATGCTGCGGGTAGCCGGGCGAATCCGGAAAAACAGGCCACAGGAAAAGGTCAGGGCAAAACTGCCCAGGATCCGCGTCTGGGCAGCAAAAAACCGATTGCCCTGGTGGCGGAAGGACAAACTTCAGTCGTGAAAAAACCGGCTCCTAAAGCAAAAGCGGAAAAAGTTCGCCTCACGCCGCAGGAAGAGCTGGCAAAGCTGGAGAATGATGAGCGTCTGGATACATTGCTGGATCGTCTGGAAAGCGGTGAAACGCTGAGCGGTGAAGAGCAGGCCTGGCTGGATGAAACGCTGGACCGTATCGATGAGCTGATGGAAACGCTCGGCATCGCGCTGGATGATGACGCTGACGATGATGAGCAGGCAGAAGAAGACATGATGCGCCTGCTGAAAGGCAAATAAGGGCATTTTTGATCGGCATGCGTATGTGCGCATGCCACGCTAAACAGGTATTGACCGATGTTTTGGCCTGGATCAATTTTAGCGCTGCTGCTGGCATGTTATCTCATCAGCTTATTGTTTAAACTACGCCGTCTGTCGCGCCTGAAGTCGCGTTTACGCCGGGTTTCTGCTCGTCACCCTGTTCACTCTTCTGCTTCGCGACCCGCCTTCAGACGACGTCACCGTAAGGAGTGAGCATGTCATCGCAGCAGATTGAATGGGATCAGCGGCTAATCGAAAAGTATAATTACGCCGGTCCACGCTACACCTCCTATCCTACTGCGCTGGAATTCAGTGAGAATTTTGGCGAAGCCGATTTTCAGCAAGCGGTGGCTCGCTATCCCGAACGTCCTCTCTCACTTTATGTGCATATCCCGTTTTGCCATCGGCTGTGCTACTTCTGTGGTTGCAATAAAATCGTCACGCGTCAGTTGCACAAAGCAGACCGTTACCTTGATGTGCTGGAGCAGGAAATTCGTCAGCGTGCGCCGCTATTTGCGGGCCGCCGTGTTACCCAGCTGCACTGGGGTGGTGGAACGCCCACGTTCCTCAATCAGCAGCAGGTTAGTCGGCTGGTGGGCCTGTTGCGCAGCCATTTTCTCCTTGCGGATGATATCGAAATGTCGATCGAGGTTGATCCGCGCGAAATTGAGCTGGAGATGATCGATCATCTGGGCGCGCTGGGTTTCAACCGCCTTAGCATGGGCGTACAGGATTTCAATAAAGCGGTGCAGGAGAAGGTCAATCGCGTGCAGGATGAGGCAATGATCTTTGCGCTGGTGCAACGTGCGCGTGATCAGGGTTTTCGCTCGGTCAGTATCGATCTTATCTACGGATTGCCCCTGCAAACGCCAGAGAGCTTTGCATTTACCTTGCAACGCGTTATCGACCTCAACCCTGATCGTCTCAGCGTATTTAATTACGCGCATCTGCCCGCGTTATTCGCCGCCCAACGCAAGATCAAAGATGATGAGCTACCCAGTGCTACGCAAAAGCTGGAAATTTTGCAGCAGACCATTGCCACGTTAACCGGTGAAGGCTATCAGTTCATTGGTATGGATCACTTCGCCCGGCCGGACGACGAACTGGCGGTGGCGCAGCGTGCTGGCAAATTGCACCGTAATTTTCAGGGATATACCACGCAGGGTGAGACGGACCTGCTGGGGTTGGGGGTGTCGGCAATAAGTATGATCGGCGACAGTTACGCGCAGAACCATAAAGAGTTAAAAACCTGGTACGCCAGCGTGGAGGAGCAAGGTAACGCGCTATGGCGCGGCCTGACCCTTAGTGACGATGATTGCCTGCGTCGTGATGTTATTAAGGCGCTGATTTGTAACTTCGCACTGGATTACGCGGCTATTGAGGCGCAGTGGCCGATCGCCTTCAGGCGCTATTTTGCTGAGGACTTGCAACTATTGGCGCCGCTGGTGGCGGATGGTTTAGTGGAACAGCATGAAAGGGGATTGCGCATCACTGGCGTGGGCCGCCTGCTGATCCGTAATATCTGCATGTGCTTTGATGCGTATCTGCGGCAGAAAGCGCGCCAGCAGCAGTTTTCGCGGGTGATTTAAAACGACAAAGGGAGCCAGGGCTCCCTTTGTATTAACTGAACAGACTCACGGTAATGGCGCACATCACAGCAGCAATGGCCGTTTGCGGTGAATGGCTGGCCGCGTTGCCGATCGCCGCGATATTATGCGTGATCACCTGGATGACTGACTGGAACATGTTCTCTTCTCCCGATTGCCGCCCGTATGATACTGAACGGCACCGGTCTGTACAGATGGGGTGAGCATAAAAATCGTGCAATAAGCCCGCTTTTTACACTTACTCCATGCCCAGCTCTTTCAGTTTACGTGTCAGGGTATTACGTCCCCAGCCAAGCAAACGCGCCGCTTCCTGTTTATGTCCCTGCGTATGACGCAAAGCGGTTGTGAGCAGGGTGCGCTCCATCTCCGGCTGTGCCTCAGATAGCAGGTTTTGATGACCGGAACGCAGTGCACGATCCGCCCATTGTGCCAGTAAGGTGGCCCAGCTATCCGGCAGCGACTGCACCGGACTTTCCGGCGTACTGGATTCAAACAGTTCTGCGGGCAGATCCTGAATCAGTACTTCCTGGCCCGCAGCCATCACGGTCAGCCAGCGACAGGTATTTTCCAGCTGGCGCACGTTACCGGACCAATGCAAACGCGTCAGCGCCGCTTCGGTTTCCGGGTGCAAAATTTTCGCTTCTACACCCAGTTCGCGTGCAGCAACTTGCAGGAAGTAGCGGGCCAGGCGCGGAATATCTTCACGACGTTCACGCAGCGGTGGCAGATGAACACGAATTACGTTCAGACGATGGAATAAGTCTTCACGGAATTTGCCTTCCTGTACGCGCATTTCCAGGTTTTGGTGGGTTGCGGCGATGATACGCACATCCACTTTAACTGGCGCATAACCGCCAACACGGTAGAACTGACCATCGGCCAGCACGCGCAGCAGGCGGGTTTGCACGTCGAGCGGCATATCGCCGATCTCATCAAGGAACAGCGTACCGCCATCAGCTTGCTCAAAACGTCCCTGACGAATCTGATTGGCACCGGTAAATGCACCTTTCTCATGACCAAACAGCTCAGACTCAATCAAATCTTTGGGAATCGCCGCCATGTTCAGCGCGATAAAGGGTGCTTTAGCGCGCGGGCTATGGCGATGCAGGGCATGCGCCACCAGTTCTTTACCGGTCCCGGATTCACCGTTAATCAGCACGCTGATAGAAGAACGCGACAGACGGCCAATAATGCGAAACACATCCTGCATCGCTGGTGCTTCACCGATAATATCGGTCGTCGGGCCGCTTACCGGTTGATTGCGCGGCTGCTGCTGCTCCTGATAGTGGCTGATGGCGCGTTCTACCAACGCGACCGCTTCATCAATATCAAATGGCTTTGGCAGGTAATCAAAAGCACCCTGCTGATAAGCACTGACGGCGGCATCAAGATCGGAGTGCGCCGTCATAATGATGACCGGCAGCATCGGATGGCGCTGTTTGATTTGTTTCAGCAATGCCAATCCGTCCATGCCTGGCATACGAATATCTGACAGTAAAACATCTGGGGTTTTGGTCGAGAGCGCTTCCAGCACCTCGTTGCCGCTGTCAAACGTTGCACAGCTCAAACCGGCTCCAGTGAGCGCACGTTCAAGCACCCAGCGGATGGAGCTATCGTCATCGACGATCCAGACTATCCCTCGTTGCATAGAAACCTCACTGGCGAATAGGCAGGTAAACCGAGAATTCGGTGTGACCAGGCCAACTGTTAAATTCTATTTTTCCTGAATGCTGATCGATCAGACTGCGGGCAATCGACAGACCTAAACCGGTGCCGCCTTCGCGCCCACTCACCATCGGATAGAACAGCGTATCCTGCAGTTGAGCCGGAATGCCTGGGCCGTCATCTTCAATATCAATGCGTGCCACCAGGCGATATCGCACACCATGCAGCGTTAACTGGAACGCGGTGCGGGTGCGGATAATAATTGTGCCGCCTTCTTCACCCAACGCCTGAAGTGCGTTGCGTACTACATTCAGCAGAACTTGTTCGATTTGATCCGGGTCGTGTGGCAACTCCGGCAGGCTGGGGTCGTAATCACGCACCAGCGAAACGTTATCCGGCAACTCCATCGACACCAGATTGACCACGCGTTCAGCCACCTGATGAATGCTCTGAGTGACATGCAAACCAGGCTGCTGAGGGCCAAGCAAACGATCTACCAGATTTCTCAGTCGATCGGCTTGCTCAATAATGACCTTGGTATATTCATTCAGCGAAGGGTCGGGTAGGGCGCGAGATAGTAATTGCGCGGCACCACGCAACCCCCCCAGCGGGTTTTTAATTTCATGTGCCAGACCACGTACTAAATCGCGGGCGGCGACCTGCTGAGCATGCTGAATTTGTTCCTGACTGAGGCGGCGTTGATTATCCATCGGCGCCATTTCCAGCAAAATTAAGCCATCGGGCAGACGTTGCGCCGTGAGCGACATAATATGCGCGCGGCCATCCACCACTAAGGTCACTTCGCTGTCTGTAAAGCCCTGGCCGGCCTCAAGACTCTCGCGCATAACCTCAATATTCAGCGAAAAATAGCCGGTTAATTCAGGTAACGGCGTGCCAAATAATTTCCGTGAACTCTGCGCCAGTAATTGCTGTGCCGCCGGATTGGCGTAATGAATAACTAATTCATTATCAACCAGCAAAATACTGTTTATCAGGGAGTTGAGAATCTGCCCCGCATCGGGCAGCGTGCCAGTTGCCATACAGCGTTCCTCTGCACTAATTTAGTGCATTATAGCCTTTGGTTGTAAAAACCGTAATTTGAACGATGAATTCGTGGAGAAAAAAGCCCATCCGAAGATGGGCTGAAAGTTTCCACGGCAACAAAAAATCTTCAGCGTCTTTCGTGCCGCAGCCGCGTTGGCTGCTCTCACTCACTCGGGGCACTGAGCTATCTCAGCTCCCCGGGATTCATTCGGTTGCCGCCTTGCTGCAACACGAAATCCGCGGAATATTTAATTAATTACACGCTGTAGTACAGCTCGAACTCTACCGGGTGCGGAGTCATGCGAACGCGGTCGTTTTCAGACTTACGCAGTTCGATGTACGCGTCGATAGCGTCGTCGGTGAACACGCCACCACGGGTCAGGAACTCGCGGTCTTCGTTCAGGCAGTTCAGCGCTTCTTCCAGTGAACCAGCCACTTTTGGAATCTCAGCTTCTTCTTCCGGCGGCAGGTCATACAGGTTTTTGTCCATCGCATCGCCCGGGTGGATCTTGTTGATGATGCCGTCGAGGCCAGCCATCAGCAGCGCGGTGAATGCCAGGTACGGGTTAGCAGCCGGGTCCGGGAAGCGCGCTTCAATACGACGTGCTTTCGGGCTGGCAACAACCGGGATACGGATTGAAGCAGAACGGTTACGGGCAGAGTAAGCCAGCATTACCGGAGCTTCGTAGCCTGGGACCAGACGCTTGTAAGAGTTGGTGGTCGGGTTAGCCAGGGCGTTGATGGCTTTAGCGTGCTTGATGATACCGCCGATGTAGAACAGAGCAGTTTCAGACAGGCCGCCGTATTTGTCGCCAGAGAACAGGTTCACGCCGCCTTTAGACAGAGACATGTGGCAGTGCATACCTGAACCGTTGTCACCGAACATCGGCTTCGGCATGAAGGTTGCAGTTTTGCCGTAAGCGTGAGCAACGTTGTGAACAACGTATTTGTAGATCTGAATTTCGTCAGCTTTTTTGGTCATGGTGTTGAAGCGGGTTGCCACTTCGTTCTGACCAGCAGTTGCCACTTCGTGGTGATGAGCTTCAACCACCAGACCCATCTGCTCCATGGTCAGACACATAGCAGAACGGATGTCCTGAGCTGAGTCAACCGGCGGAACCGGGAAGTAACCACCTTTGATGGCCGGACGGTGACCTTTGTTGCCACCTTCGTATTCTTTACCGGTGTTCCATGCTGCTTCGATATCGTCGATAGCAACGTGTGAACCAGAAGTTGAAGAACCGAAACGGATGTCATCGAACAGGAAGAATTCCGGCTCAGGTCCGAACAGAACGGTATCAGCGATACCAGAAGAACGCAGGAAGTCTTCTGCGCGCTTGGCGATAGAACGCGGGTCGCGATCGTAGCCCTGCATGGTGCCTGGCTCAAGGATGTCACAACGGATGATCAGCGTCGGATCTTCGAAGAACGGGTCCAGAACGGCAGTGGTTGCGTCCGGCATCAGTACCATGTCTGATTCGTTAATGCCTTTCCAGCCACCGATGGAGGAGCCATCGAACATTTTGCCTTCTTCGAAGAAGTCAGCGTTAACCTGGTGAGCAGGGATAGTAACGTGCTGTTCTTTACCTTTGGTATCGGTAAAACGCAGGTCAACAAACTTAACTTCGTGCTCGTTCATCATCGAGAGAACGTGTTCAGCGGACATACTCAACTCTCCTGGAAATTGTCATTGTCGTCGTGGTGAGAGAACTTCGTTGCCTGGAATGTGTCATGGGTTCTGACATCTCCTAACCAAAGATCTCGGCAAGCTCTTCAACCGTTGTGCAACTGTCGTTTTCGCTTGAGAATACTAAAGCGAATTCTGTGCCAACTTTATTACAGCGGATAAAATCGTGCTGTGATGCGCCCTGTCGTGAGTCGATGACTGCACCAGGATGGATTTGATGCACTGAAATGGTGCCTTTGTGGCAAATAAAAGCACCATTTCAGTGCAAAATGCCATCGCAGTGCAGATTAATGCACCGCAATTGGTGCTAAAAACCAGCGCTGTAAGAAACTTTAGGCGAAATCTGTGATCATGTTCAGTCTTCCGCTTAATCCGTGTACAATAGCGCGTTATTTCTATTTCTATAATGCCTGAGGCAAAGCTGTGACCGAAAATTTGCGTAACATCGCCATCATCGCGCACGTTGACCACGGTAAGACCACCCTGGTTGATAAACTGCTGCAACAGTCCGGTACTTTTGACGCCCGTACCGAAGCGACTGAGCGCGTAATGGACTCCAACGATTTGGAGAAAGAGCGTGGAATCACCATCCTCGCGAAAAACACCGCCATCAAATGGAATGACTATCGTATCAACATCGTTGATACCCCGGGACACGCCGACTTCGGTGGTGAAGTTGAGCGCGTGATGTCCATGGTGGACTCGGTGCTGCTGGTTGTCGATGCGATGGATGGCCCGATGCCGCAAACTCGCTTCGTAACCAAAAAAGCCTTTGCTCACGGCCTGAAGCCGATTGTTGTTATCAACAAAGTTGACCGTCCTGGCGCGCGTCCGGACTGGGTGGTTGATCAGGTATTTGACCTGTTCGTTAACCTTGATGCGACTGACGAACAGCTGGACTTCCCGATCATTTACGCTTCTGCGCTGAATGGTATCGCAGGTCTGGATCACAACGACATGGCAGACGACATGACCCCGCTGTATCAGGCGATTGTTGACCGTGTTTCTCCGCCGCAGGTTGAAGTCGAAGCGCCGTTGCAGATGCAGATCTCTCAGCTGGACTACAACAACTACCTGGGTGTTATCGGTATCGGCCGCATCAAACGCGGTAAAGTGAAGCCGAACCAGCAAGTGACCATCATCGACAGCGAAGGCAAAACCCGTAACGGTAAAGTCGGTAAAGTACTGGGCCACCTCGGTCTGGAACGTATCGAAAGCGACCTGGCTGAAGCGGGCGACATCATCGCGATCACCGGTCTGGGTGAGCTGAACATCTCTGACACCATCTGTGATCCGCAGAATGTGGAAGCGCTGCCAGCCCTGAGCGTGGACGAGCCGACAGTAACCATGTTCTTCAACGTCAACACCTCACCGTTCTGCGGTAAAGAAGGTAAGTACGTGACCTCGCGCCAGATTCTGGAGCGTCTGAACAAAGAACTGGTACACAACGTTGCGCTGCGCGTTGAAGAAACCGCTGATGCTGACGCCTTCCGCGTTTCAGGTCGTGGTGAACTGCACCTGTCCGTACTGATCGAAAACATGCGTCGTGAAGGCTACGAGCTGGCGGTATCCCGTCCGAAAGTAATCTTCCGTGAGTTCGAAGGCCGTAAACAAGAGCCGTTCGAAAACGTTACCCTCGACATCGAAGAAACCCACCAGGGTTCTGTGATGATGGCGATGGGTGAGCGTAAAGGCGACATGAAAAACATGGATCCAGATGGTAAAGGCCGTGTGCGCCTTGACTACGTGATCCCAAGCCGTGGCCTGATCGGCTTCCGTAACGAATTCATGACCATGACTTCAGGTACTGGTCTGCTGTACTCCACCTTCAGCCACTACGACGACGTGCGTCCGGGCGAAGTGGGTCAGCGTCAGAACGGCGTACTGATCTCGAACGGTCAGGGTAAAGCGGTAGCCTTCGCCCTGTTCGGTTTGCAGGATCGCGGTAAGCTGTTCCTCGGCCACGGTGCAGAAGTCTATGAAGGCCAGATCATCGGTATTCACAGCCGTTCTAACGACCTGACCGTAAACTGCCTGACCGGTAAAAAACTGACCAACATGCGTGCGTCAGGTACCGACGAAGCGACCACTCTGGTTCCGCCAGTGAAAATGACGCTGGAGCAGGCTATCGAGTTCATCGATGACGACGAACTGGTAGAAGTAACTCCACAGTCAATCCGTATTCGTAAACGTCACCTGACCGAGAACGACCGTAAGCGTGCGTCTCGCGGCAGCAAAGACTAAGCGAACACATAGAGAAAGCCCCGCAATGCGGGGCTTTTTTTTGCCTGAGTGTCGGGCAATTGTCTGATAAATGTGCAAGGCCAATTCTGCATGTAACCCGCGTGCGAGCTGAAAAAGAGAAGAGTGCGCCCGCTTCCAGATCGGGCATTTCCCCGCCACCCCGCCTGTTCAGCCTTCGCATTTGCCGCTAGAGTGAATGATCCAGGGAATATAAAGGAGGCGTCATGCTCTACATCTTTGATTTAGGCAATGTGATTGTTGATATCGATTTTAACCGGGTACTTGGCGTCTGGAGTGACCTGGGGCGCGTGCCGCTGGCAACGCTACAAAGCCGTTTCCGCATGGATGAAGCCTTCGAACAACACGAACGCGGCGAAATAAGCGACCCGGAGTTTGCTGCCCGGATATGTGAGCAGCTCGATGTGGCGCTGAGTTATGAACAATTCACCGCAGGCTGGCATGCCGTGTTTATCGATGTACGCCCAGAGACGCTGGCGCTGATGAACCAGCTGCGTGCAGATGGACACCGGGTGGTGATCCTCTCCAATACTAACCAGTTGCACTTTGAGTTCTGGCCGTCGCAATTTCCCGAGGTCCAACAGGCTGCCGATAAACTCTACATGTCGCAGGATATTGGTATGCGTAAACCCGAAGCCCGCATCTATCAGTTCGTGCTGGATAACGAAGGCTTTACGGCTGACCAGGCGGTATTTTTCGATGATAACCCGCCCAATATCGAGGCCGCTCGTGCGCTCGGCATTGAAAGTGTGTTGGTTACCGACAGCAAAACCGTGCCAGCCTGGTTCGCGAGTCATCGCTGAGTGATGTACCTGCGCCATTTGCGCCACTCCTGGCATGCCTTTTTCCTGTGGGTCAAACTGCTGTGGCGGCGCATTGATGAAGACAACATGACGACACAGGCAGGTAACCTGGCCTACGTCTCATTGTTGGCACTGGTGCCCCTGATTGCCGTGGTCTTTGCGCTGTTCGCCGCCTTCCCGGTGTTCTCCGATATTAGCGTGCAGCTCAAAAACTTCATTTTTACCAATTTTATGCCAGCGGCAGGCAACACCATTCAGCGCTATCTGGAACAGTTCGTCGCCAACGTCAATAAGATGACCGCCGTGGGCGCTGTCAGCCTGATCGTCACCGCGCTATTGTTGATGCATTCGGTAGACAGTGCGTTGAACGTTATCTGGCGCAGTGATAAAAAACGGCCAATGGTGTACTCGTTCGCGGTCTACTGGATGATTCTTACCCTTGGTCCACTGCTGGCGGGAGCGAGTCTGGCGATCAGCTCCTACCTGCTGTCGTTGCGCTGGGTGAGCACCTCTGGTGTCAACAGCCTGATCGAGCAGGTGCTACGCGTCTTTCCTCTCTTGCTCTCGATTCTCGCTTTCTGGTTGCTGTACAGCATTGTACCTACCCGCCGCGTTCCCGGACGCGACGCGCTGGTGGGCGCAGTTGTTGCGGGCCTGCTGTTTGAGCTGGGCAAAAAAGGCTTTGCGCTCTATGTTACGATGTTTCCCTCGTATCAGTTGATTTACGGGGTGTTGGCCGTAATCCCGATTCTGTTCCTGTGGGTTTACTGGACCTGGTGTATTGTGTTGTTAGGGGCAGAAATTACCGTCACGCTGGATGACTATCGTCAATTAAAACTGCGTGAACGAGAAAAAGAACGAGAGGAAACATGATTGCTTTGATTCAACGCGTCAGTCGCGCCAGTGTCAGCGTCGACAACGCGGTGGTAGGGGAAATTGGTGCCGGTTTGCTGGTGTTGCTGGGTGTTGAAAAGGGCGACGGTGAGAAAAAAGCACAACGGTTGTGTGAGCGCGTTCTGGGCTATCGCATTTTCGCTGATGAGAACGACAAGATGAACCTTAACGTACAGCAGGCAGGTGGCAGCGTGCTGGTAGTGTCGCAGTTTACGCTGGCTGCTGATACCCAAAAAGGCATGAGACCCTCCTTCTCTGGCGGCGCTGAACCGGCAGAAGCTGAACGTCTCTATGAATATTTCAGCGCCTGCTGCCGTGAGCAGGGCGTATCTACCGCCAATGGCCGCTTTGCCGCCGATATGCAGGTTGAGCTGGTTAACGATGGTCCGGTGACCTTTTGGTTGCAGGTGTGAGATTTTCAGCCGAGCGGCAAGGGATTAGCCACGTAAGCTCCGAACGAGAGAATCACTTTATGTATCATCTTCGCGTACCGCAAACCGCTGAAGAACTGGATATGTACTACCAGTTCCGTTGGGAAATGTTACGAAAACCGTTGCGGCAGCCGCAGGGTTCCGAGCGTGATGCATGGGATGCGTTGGCCCATCATCAAATGGTGGTGGATGAACAGGGCAAGCCGGTCGCTGTCGGGCGGTTATACATTAATGCTGAAAATGAAGCGGCTATCCGCTTCCTTGCCGTTCACCCGTCAGTCCAGGGTAAAGGCTTGGGTACATTGGTGGCGATGACGCTGGAATCAGTGGCGCGCCAGGAAGGGGCAAAACGCGTGACCTGTAGCGCGCGTGAAGATGCCGTCGAATTCTTTGCCAAGCTGGGGTATGTCAATCAGGGGGAGATCACCGCGCCGCAAACCACCCCGGTACGCCATTTCCTGATGATTAAACCGGTGGTGACGCTCGATGATATCCTGCACCGCGCCGACTGGTGCGGGCAGCTCCAGCAGGCATGGTATGAGCATATCCCGTTAAGTGAAAAAATGGGCGTGCGAATTCTGCAATATACCGGGCAGAAGTTTGTCACCACCATGCCGGAAACCGGCAACCAAAACCCACACCATACGTTATTTGCCGGTAGCCTGTTCTCACTGGCGACGCTGACCGGTTGGGGGTTGATCTGGCTGCTGCTGCGTGAGCGTCATCTGGGCGGCACCATTATTCTTGCCGATGCGCACATTCGTTACAGCAAACCGATTAGTGGCCGGCCGGGGGCGATTGCCGATCTCGGTTCGTTGAGTGGCGATCTCGATCGTCTGGCGCGCGGGCGTAAAGCGCGGGTGCAGATGGAGGTTGAACTGTTTGGTGACGATGAGCTGGGGGCGGTGTTTGAAGGGGTATATATCGTTTTACCTGCCGATTCCCAGGGGGCACTGGAAGAGGGTGGCTCTGGCGCGCGGATTGATTAATTAAATCTTGCATACACCGTAGCGACGCGATTTATCGCGCGGGTTTTGAAAGCCGTGAAAATCGCGGGATAAATCGCGCCGCTACAGGGGGTGGTTAGCGTGTTTACGGCTGAATCTGCCCGTCATGCATGGTCTGTTGCACCGACTGGGTATCTGTTGTTACCGACAGATTGCCATTGACGCTTGGACGTAGCGGTGACGCTGCGTTCAGCGAACCGTTCACCTGCAACAATAAATTGCTATTTCCGTTCAACGGCAACGCTGGCCAGCCCCAATTTTGCAGGATATTTGCCGGGACCGCCTGGCCTTTCAGATGCAGCGTCAACGCACGTTGCGGCTGCTGGTTGACCGTAGCCGTCCCCTCCAGTAAACCGCTGCCATTAAAGGCACTCAGTTCATTGACCTGAATCTGTTGATCATCTGCGCTGAAGCTAATTGACGGATGACGTAAATCAGT
Organism: Pantoea phytobeneficialis; assembly: GCF_009728735.1. Classification (NCBI taxonomy): domain Bacteria; kingdom Pseudomonadati; phylum Pseudomonadota; class Gammaproteobacteria; order Enterobacterales; family Erwiniaceae; genus Pantoea; species Pantoea phytobeneficialis. Next base: position 4,277,000 of record NZ_CP024636.1, on the reverse strand, counting down.
ACGGTTAAAGGTCGCCTCGGCGGCGTTAAAACTGGCTTTACCGGCCCAGAACCCCCATTGCTGCTGTCGGGCCAGCAGCAGGTTTTCACCGCTGCCATCCAGTGCCGTCATCTGGAATGGAAACGCCGGATTGATATCAATAATCAGGTTGCGGTTGGCGGTCACACGTTTCACCAGTACGCTGTCGAGCCACGTTGGTAAGCTCTGTTGCCAGCGGTCGCGCCAGTTCTGCGGCAGGGTATATTCCAGTCCGGCTACCGCCAGTTCATCCAGCGTCAGGCGTTTATCACTGCGCGTCCAGTTACCGCTGGCACGGATGACGCCATTGGCCCAGCGGGAACTGAACTGCGTCAGCGCGATGCCCTGCGTTGAGAAGTCGGCATTCACGATGGGGTCATTCAGTTCAAAGGTACCGTTAATAAAATTCCCGGCATTCATCGCCAGAGAACCGTCTTCGCTCTGCCAGTCATTACCGCGCCAGGTGAAATTCTTCAGGGTTAAATCGAGGTCAGTGACCGCCCAATCCGGCCCTTGCAAACGTGCATCAGTCATATCCAGGCGATTAATTGTCACCGAGGGCACATCACTGATCGGGTTGAGGAAATCGAGCAGATCTTTATGGGTTTGCAGGCGGATATCATTGAGGCGCAACTGGTTAATCTTCCAGTTGCCCTGCGCATCACGTTCGGCATCACCGGTCATCGATCCACGCGCCAGATCGGCCCCAATATTACTCAGCACCAGACGATGTTGTGCCACATTACCTTGCAGCAACACGTTATTTCCCTTCACACCATCCAGGGTCATCTCACCCGCGCTCATCTGAAACTGCGCATCGCTACCCAGCATATCATTGGCAGTTGGCTTCCACGGTAAAATGCCACCGTTCACCTTACGGGCAAACATCGGTAACGCACTGCCCGGACTATCGATGCGCATATTGTTGAGCTGCAAACGGTTGGCCTGAAGCGGCAGCGCGTTATCCGGGGTCAGGTTAGCCAGATTCACTTCGCCGTCACGCAATTCGATGCTGCTAAAGTGCAGTGGATCGCTGAACTGTACCAATGCCAGCCCGAGATCAACGCGTTTCGCGACCAGCACGGCCGGTTGACCATCGTGCCCAAAGCTAAAGTCATCAAGGACGATATGCGAAGGGGAAGAGAAGTTGTGTTCGATTTTACTGAGGGAAAGATGCCAGTCGGTTTTATCACTCACCCAACGGCTAAACCAGCCTGCACCCCACTGTGTTTGCAGCAACACATACAGGATGACCAGCGCCAGCAGAATTAGCAGCAGTAAGGTAAGGAAAAATTTGCCTAGAAATTTCATTGCATCCATCCCGATCTTTTATCCGGTAAGAGGTTGTTATGCCTGAATTACCGTTACAGCTCAACAGCCTGGATGTAAAAGCGGATAAATATCAGGCAGGCCTCAGCCTGCCGTGAGTATTACTTTTCCTGGGGGAAGACGAGATTGAGCACGATAGCGGTGATACCGCCAGCGGCAATGCCTGATGAAAGCAGGGTTTTCAGCCAGTCTGGCGCGAATTGCAGAATCAGTGGCTGCTGAGAAACACCAAGGCCAACAGCCAGCGACAGCGCGATAATCATAATCGCGCGGCGATTCAATGGCTCGCGAGAAACGATGCGTACCCCGGAAGCCGCGATCGTACCAAACATCACTATCGTTGCGCCGCCCAGTACCGGTTCAGGAATGTGCTGCACAAATCCGCTGACCGCCGGGAACAACCCGAGCACAATCAACATCAGTGCCACCACAAAGCCCACATAGCGGCTGGCCACACCGGTCAGCTGGATCACGCCATTATTCTGGCCAAAACAGGAGTTTGGAAACGTATTGAACAATGCGGATACAAAAGAGTTAAGACCATTGGCCAGCACGCCCCCTTTCAGGCGTTTCATATACAGCGGGCCGCTCACCGGTTGTTCAGAAACGTCCGAGGTGGCGGTAATATCGCCGATGGTTTCCAGGGAGGTCACCATAAATACCAACATCAACGGAATCAGCAGATTCCAGTCAAAACCAAGGCCGTAGTAGAGCGGTGATGGCACCGAAACCAGCGCCTGATTGGTCGGGGTGGTATTTTCCGGCAGCATACCTAACGCCCATGCCAGCAAATAGCCAACGGCCATAGCGATCACCAGCGAGGCGACACGCAAATAAGGATTGCGCTGACGGTTGAGCAGAATAATCACCAACAACACCGCGCCAGCCAGCAGCAGGTTTTTCGGTGCGCCAAAACTGTGATCGTTCATGGCTGCAAAACCACCGCCGATGGAGGTTAGCCCAACCTGAATCAGCGACAAACCGATGATCATCACCACAATGCCAGAAACCAGCGGCGTGATAATGCGACGAGCCAGATGCAGCACGCGGGACAGCACCATCTCGGTGCAGGAGGCGACCATCAGCGTTCCAAATAGCGCTGCCATCATGGTGGGAATATCGGCCCCTCCATTTTTCAGCGCCATGCCACCCATAATCAACGGGCTGACAAAGTTAAAACTGGTGCCCTGAATTGACAGCAGCCCGGAACCGACCGGTCCCCAGGTTTTGATTTGCAGAATCGATGCGACGCCAGAGGCAAACAGCGACATGCTAATAATGTGCTGGGTGTCCTGTGCCGGCAGGCCCAGCGCCTGACAAATCAGCAGCGCGGGGGTAATTACCGCGACAAACATCGCCAGCAGATGCTGGCAGGCAGCAAACAGTGTTTGTGGCAACGGTGGGCGATCTTCAAGACGGTAAATCAGTTCACTTTTTGCCGCATTGGCAGGCTGGCGGGGTTCAGCGGTATCGACGGACATGGTGGACGTTCTCAATCACAACAAAGGGGGCGATTTTAAACCGATGCCGAATGAAAGCAAACGTTTGCAATGCCCCTCACCACCTCAGAGCGTAAATACCGTACGGCAACGGCTATCGTCTTCACCCCAGGCGCTATGGACTTCACTCAGTGGTCGCATCTGGAAGGGAATCGAAAAATCGCTTTGCGCTGCGGCTGTCAGTAGCTCGCCGATACAAGCCACCAGTTCGCTATTGGATACGCTACCGAGGCCGCTGCCCATTAGGGTCAGCCCAGAGGAGCGCAGTAACTTGCTGTGCAATGAGATCTCCTGGCCGCTGAGGGAACCAATTTGCACAAAACGGACCACCTTCTCACCACCGGCCACCGCCGCCTGCATGATATCGAGCGCGCTCTGGCCCCACAGATAATCCAGCACCACATCAATGCCGTCAGCCATCAGCGCGGGCAGAGCGGTCGGTAACGCATCAAGGGTCAGCGTAATATCTGCCCCCTGGGTGTGAAGTTGTTCCAGCACCGCACGGTTGCGTCCGGTGGCAATAATTTTTCCGGCACCAAGATGACGCGCGATACGCACTGCCAGTCCACCTGATGTCCCGGTTGCGCCATTGATTAGCACGGTTTCGCCTTGTAGTAAACGTGCGCGACGCGTTAAAGCCGCCCACGAGGACATACCCGGATTGGCAAGTGCAGCAGCCAGCACCGGATCCAGCGTTTTCGGTAGCGGGACGATAGCCTCGGTGGGCACCCGTGTTTTTTCCGCCATACTTCCCCAGGGGGCGTTAAATGCCAGGAAGTACACCGGGTCGCCATTGTTGAGATAACCGGTGCCATCGATCCCGGTAATAAACGGATAGTGCGTGGCCGAGCTGTAATGGGAACCTGCGGCACGCGCCTTCGCCAACTGGCTAATGGCGGCGGCTTTGACTGTGACCACAACCTGGTGGTCATCGGCTTGAGGTTCAGGGAAATCGCCGTATACCGGCAGTTCGCCTGCTGCGGAAACTATTGCTGCTTTCATGTTTTCACCTTCAGTTAATCGGAATATATGTGTATTATGCACACATTATTCCTGTCTCTGGATGCCGTCAATGAAAAGTGTGCAAAATACACATAATAGTTCAGCTTTCGATGATCTGCACAATGCGTTACTGACCATTGTTGGGACGTTCAACCGCCCACAACGTGATGAATTACTAATAAAAGAATCCAATATTCAGCTTGATCGAGCGCTGTTTCCGCTGCTGGTGCAGATCAGTCGTTTCGGTCCGATTGGTGTGGTTGAACTGGCGGATCGGGTTGGGCGTGACTACACCACCGTCAGTCGACAGGTCGCGAAGCTGGAGGAAATTGGTCTGGCGCAGCGCCAGAAGAATACAAAGGACAAGCGCGTCAATGAAGCGGTCATTACGGCTGCGGGTAAAGTGATGACCGACAAAATCGATGCGGCACGGAGCAGGATTTACGGTGAGGTGTTTCAGGCGTGGCAGGAGAATGAGCGTGTTGAGCTGGCGCGGTTACTGCAAAAATTTGTCGGGGATTTTACCGCGCTGGAGCGTGATAAAAACACGGGGACCTGACCCATTCGTAGCGACGCGATGTATCGTGCGGGGTTTTCCTGCAACACGCACGAAATCGTGCCGCTACGCGTTGCTGTAGCGTTCGGTTTCCGGTAGCCAGCGCTCAATCAACGCCACGGCCTGCTCAGGATAATGCTGGTGGATATGGCGTGCCACGCGCTGAACTTCTGGGATCATGCCCTGATCACGCAGCAAATCGGCGACTTTGAACTCGGCGTTACCGGTCTGGCGCGTGCCAAGCAGTTCACCGGGACCACGAATCTCCAGATCATGCTGGGCGATAACAAAGCCGTCGTTGCTGTCACGCAACACCTGCAAACGCTTTTGTGCCGTTTTACTTAGCGGTGCTTTGTACAGCAACACACAATGCGAGGCGATCGCACCGCGCCCGACACGTCCACGTAACTGATGCAGCTGTGCAAGGCCGAGGCGTTCCGGGTTTTCGATGATCATCAGACTGGCGTTCGGCACATCCACTCCAACCTCGATGACCGTCGTGGCGACCAGCAGTTGGATTTCATTGGCTTTAAATGCCTGCATCACCGCCTGCTTTTCAGCCGGTTTCATACGGCCATGCACCAGCCCGACCTGGAGATCCGGCAACGCGACTTTTAGCTCTTGCCAGGTCGCTTCGGCCGCCTGTGCTTCCAGCAGCTCAGACTCTTCAATCAGTGTACAGACCCAATACGCCTGACGACCTTCCTGGCAGGCGCTTTGCACACGCGTGATGATATCGTTACGGCGGCTGTCGGGGATCGCGACGGTGGTGACCGGGGTTCGGCCTGGCGGTAACTCATCAATGGTAGAAGTATCGAGATCCGCGTAGGCGGTCATCGCCAGGGTGCGTGGAATCGGTGTCGCGGTCATGATTAGCTGATGCGGATGAAAACCCTGTTCTTCGCCCTTTTCCCAGAGTGCCAGACGCTGGTGGACGCCAAAACGGTGCTGTTCATCGATAATCACCAACGCCATGCCGTTAAATTGTACCTGCTCCTGAAACAGCGCATGGGTACCGACCACCATCGCTACCTGCCCGCTGGCAATCGCCTCCTGCTGCGCCTGACGAGCCTTACCTTTTTGCTTACCCGCCAGCCAGCCCACCTCAATACCGAGAGGCGCAAACCATTGGCGGAAATTATTAGCGTGCTGTTCGGCGAGCAATTCGGTGGGGGCCATCAGCGCCACCTGCTTGTCGTGGGCAATCACATTTAACGCAGCCATTGCCGCGACCAACGTTTTGCCCGATCCCACATCGCCTTGCACCAGACGCATCATCGGGAAGTCGTGTGCCAGATCGCGCTCAATTTCCGCGACCACCCGTTGCTGCGCGCCGGTAGGGGAGAACGGCAGGGCGGCCAGCAATTTATCGACCAACTGATGATTGGCCGGCATCGGCAGTGCGTGATGGCGCTGTGCACCAGCGCGCACTGCCAACATGCTGAGGTTATGTGCCAGCAGTTCTTCCATAATTAACCGGCGCTGTGCCGGATGACGGCCCGTTTCCAGCTCGCTCAGACGCAAATCAGGTGGCGGGCGATGCAGAGTACGCAATGCGTCTGGCAGGCTAATCAATCCACCGCTCAGTTCTGGCGGCAACAGCTCGGCAATGGCGCAGGTTTCCAGCAGCGCCAGCGCCTGATCGGTCAGGTTGCGCAGCGTTGCCTGGCGGATACCTTCGGTGGTGGGATAAACCGGCGTCAGGGTTTCCTGCAACTCAACGCTGCTGTGTTCGCCCTGAATGCGATATTCGGGATGGATAATCTCTGCACCGCGCTGACCGCGTTTAATCTCGCCGTAAGCAGTGACGCGACGGCCTGACGCCAGGCTGTTTTTCATCCCGGCATTGAAGTTGAAGAAGCGCATGGTCAGCACGCCAGTGCCATCGCTGATTTGGCACACCAGCATACGGCGGCGGCCAAAGGTGATTTCACTGCTCAGCACTTCCCCTTCCACCGTGGCCCAGATGCCCGGCAGCAGGTCATTAATACGATAGAGTTGGGTGCGATCTTCGTAGCGCAGCGGCAGGTGCAGCAGCAGATCCTGGATGGTAAACAGGCCAATTTTGGCCAGTTTCGCCGCCTGGCTGGCGCCGACGCCGGTCAGGGTACTGAGCGGGATGGCATCCAGCAGACGGCCTTTCATTTTTTGCCCGTCGCTTGCATTGTTGCCCACCATTCGGCATCGGCTTCCACTTCACCGAGGTCGTTGATGTGCGGATAGGGCAATCCTTTTTGCTTCGCCACGCGTGCCAGAACCGGGTAACCCCCTTCGAACAGCAGGCGCTGCTGCTCCTCTTCATCCAGCAAACTGTAGGTACGCTGGTACATACCGGCATTTTGTCGCTGGCGTTGTGCTTCATACAGAATCAGCGCGGAAGCGACTGAGACATTAAGCGACTGCACCATGCCAACCATTGGGATAATGATGTCCTGATCCGCGAGGGCCAGCGCTTCTGCGGTGATACCGGTTTTTTCCTGACCCATCAGAATACAGGTGGGACGTGTGTAATTGATCTCGCGAAAATCCACGGCCTTGGCCGACAGGTTCGTCGCCAGCACCTGCATACCCTGCGTCTTCAGATGGGATACGGCTTCAGCGATATTGCGATGCGTTTTGACCTTCACCCAACTGTTGCTACCAGCGGAGGCCGATACCATGGTGCGCATGCGCACGCTGGGCCAGACCGCATGGACCTCATGGATACCGACAGCATCGGCCGTGCGAATTACCGCCGAGACATTGTGCGGCTTATGCACCTGTTCCATACAGACGGTGAGATCGTGCTGGCGCAGGGCCAGCATCTCGCGGATACGAGCAAAACGTTGATCGTTCATGCACTAATTACGATTTCGGTGAACTTTAATCACATCGGGCATTACGCGAATTTTACGCATAATGTTAGCCAGATGGACGCGATCGTGCGCGGTCAGACGGATAAAGGCGCTATAAACACGGCCGTCTCGTTCTTCGGTATTGAGACTTTGAATGTTTGAACCGGCGGTATTGATGGCCGCGGTCAGGTTTGCCAGCGCGCCCTGATGGTTGAACATGTCGACTTTAATTTCGGCGACAAATTCCTGATCGGTCACTTTATCCCATTCTACCGGCATGAACTTTTCTGGTTCTTTCTGGTAGCCGCGAATATTGCGGCAGGACTCGTGGTGCACCACCAGGCCTTTACCAGGGCTGACGTGTGCAACGATCGGATCGCCCGGAATCGGACGGCAGCATTTGGCGAAGGTAATCAGGACACCATCAGCACCTTTAATCGGCAACTTATTACGTTTGTTGCTGACGAGTGGTGCTGAGTTCTCTGATTGCAGCAGATTTTTCGCCACCACTACGCTCATCGCGTTCCCCAGACCAATTTCCGCCAGGAGATCATCCATACTGGTCAACTTCATGCGTTCCAGCTCGCGCTGGATATTTTCTGCCGGAATTTCAGCCAGTTTACGGCTACCACCCAGCGCATGGCTGAGCAGGCGACGGCCGAGGTTAACAGAATCTTCGCGTTTGAGGTTTTTCAGCAACTGGCGAATCTTGGCGCGCGCTTTGGAACTGACGACAAAGTTAAGCCAGGCGGCGTTGGGTCGGGCACCCGGCGCGGTAATAATTTCGATGGTTTGCCCGCTGGTGAGTGGCTGCGACAGCGGATAAGGCTGGCGATCAACGCGTGCGCCGACACAGGCATGGCCAATATCGGTATGGACCGCATAGGCAAAGTCGACAGGTGTTGCGCCAGCGGGCAGTTCGACAATGCGGCCTTCAGGCGTGAACACATAAATCTCGTCCGGGAAGAGATCTGATTTCACGCTTTCAATAAATTCAAAGGAGCTTCCCGCGCTTTGCTGCAACTCCAGCAGGCTTTGCAGCCAGCGCTGGGCACGTACTTGCGCGGTGGTGCCGCTTTCACCGGCCTGTTTATAGGCCCAGTGTGCCGCAACCCCCATTTCCGCCATCTGATCCATATCTTCGGTACGGATTTGCACCTCAACCGGCACGCCGTGCGGGCCAATCATCGAGGTATGCAAAGATTGATAGCCGTTGGCCTTGGGGATAGCGATGTAATCTTTGACGCGTCCAGGACGCGGTTTGTACAGACTGTGCATCTGTCCGAGTACGCGATAGCAGGTATCTAAATCTTTCACGATGACGCGAAAGGCGTAAATATCCATGATCGAGTGAAATCGTTGCTCTTTCAGATGCATTTTGCGGTAGATCGAATAAAGATGCTTCTCACGGCCACTGACGCGACAGGGAATCCCAGCCTCTTGCAGGCGGCCGTCAATCTCAGAAAGAATCTTCTGGATCATCTCTTTACGGTTACCGCGCGCCGCTTTAACCACCTCTTTGATGACCCGATAGCGGTTCGGGTACAACGCTTCAAAGCCCAGCTCCTCCAGCTCGGTTTTCAGGTGATGAATACCGAGACGGTGGGCCAGCGGGCTATAAATTTCGAGGGTTTCTCGTGCGATACGACGGCGTTTATCCGGTCGCAGCGAGCCAAGCGTGCGCATGTTATGGGTGCGGTCAGCCAGTTTGATCAGAATGACGCGGATGTCCTGCACCATCGCCATGATCATTTTGCGGAAGTTTTCAGCCTGGGCTTCTTTCTTATCCCTGAACTTCAACTTATCGAGTTTTGACACCCCTTCAACCAGTTCGGCAACGCTTTTGCCAAACAGTTGTTCCATGTCCTGGTAAGTTGCGGGGGTATCTTCGATAACATCATGCAGCAACGCGGCCATCAGCGTTTCGTGGTCGAGTTTCATCTCGGCCAGAATGCAGGCAACGGCAACAGGATGGGTGATATAAGGCTCACCGCTGGAGCGTGTTTGTCCCTCGTGGGCATCACGCGCGACAAGATAAGCTTGCTTGAGGCGCTTGATTTGCTCCTCAGGCAAGTATTTTTCAATCAGTTGATTGAGGCTTTCAAACAGATACAAGGTTGACCTGCAGGCTGCTGTTAACGACGACCTTCAGCGATAGCGGTAACGGCTTGTAATTCAGCGGCTTCCTGCTCTTGCTGTTCCTGACGATCACGCACATCCAGAATCTGGTTGGTGATCAGACCTTCTTCGATTTCGCGCAGCGCGATAACGGTGGCTTTATCGTTTTCTTCCGGAACCAGCGGATCTTTGCCGCCTACCTGCATCTGACGTGCACGACGTGCAGCGACCAACACCAGGTCAAAACGGTTACCAATTTTTTCTACTGCGTCCTGAACGGTTACGCGTGCCATAGGTGTGCTACTCCACAGATGAAGAAATGACTGGGCATAATACTGAAAGTGAATTCAGACTGCCAATAGTTTGCTGATTAAAGCATCATGTCGCGATTTCTGGCGACTCATGCGCAGACGTTCTGCGCGAATAATGGTTTTCAGATCGGACAACGCCAGATCAAAATCATCATTCACAATTAAATAATCGTATTCGGCATAGTGGCTCATTTCCGCCACGGCCTGCGCCATACGGCGGGCAATCACCTCTTCGCTATCCTGGCCACGGCCGCGCAGACGGCGATCCAACTCTTCCGTTGAGGGTGGCAAAACAAAAATGCTGCGTGCGGCAGGCATTTTCTGGCGGATTTGCTGCGCACCTTGCCAGTCGATATCCAGAAAAACATCAACGCCGGTTGCCAATACACGTTCAATGGCCGCACGGGAGGTGCCGTAATAGTTGCCAAAGACTTCCGCATGCTCAAGGAAGGCATCCTCGGCAATCATGGCTTCGAATTCCGGTTTTGACACAAAAAAGTAATGTTCACCATGACTCTCACCGGGGCGCACGCCACGGGTGGTATGGGAAACAGACACTTGCGTATCGTATAACGGTTGTGTCTTCAACAGCGCCTGAATCAGACTGGATTTACCTGCGCCGCTGGGGGCAGAAACAATATAGAGCGTGCCTTGAGCCATGATTTTCTTGAATTGAGTAAAGAGCGGAGTCGATTTCCTGCACAGTATACACGGCTTACGCCCGCCACGCAGCGTTTGCCGCCGCGTCAGGCGCATTTCTTTTTTTGTGAGGCTGCTCCAGCCGTATTGTTCAGCGCTGCAACTCGTGAAAAAACGCGGGAACATAACATCCAGAATCCTTTTTCGCTGCTGGCTGCCAGATGCAGGGTGTTCTCCAATAGACAAAAAGGAGAACGAAGATGAAAGGATACATGGTTTTGTTGTTATGGCTCTTCAGCGCGGGCGTATTGGCTGAGAGGGTTTGTCCCAACTGGTCCCCGGTACGGGCTGGGCAGGAGATTACGCAGTTACAAACCCAACTCCGACACTGGGATGATGCCTATTACCGGCAGGGACAGAACCTGGTAAGCGATGCTGATTACGACAGCCTGCAACAACGTCTGCAACATTGGCAGCTGTGCTTCACGCCAGACATGGCGACTTACGCGGCACAACCCACAACAGACGGCACTGCGCAGCACCCGGTGGCACATACCGGCGTGCGCAAATTGCGTGACCAGCGGGCTGTCATGGAGTGGATGCAGGGTAAGTCAGATGTGTGGGTCCAGCCGAAGGTTGACGGTGTGGCCGTCACATTGATTTATCGTCAGGGGCGGTTGGCCTCTCTGGTCAGTCGTGGTGACGGCCTGCGCGGTGAAGAGTGGCGGGATAAGGCAGCCATGATCCCGGCTATCCCGCAGCAGATCAGCACCAATCAGAATGAGGTGGTGCTGCAAGGGGAATTATTTTTGCAGATGACCGATCATCAGCAGGCGCAGGATGGTGGCAGCAATGCCCGGGCACAGGTGGCGGGCGCGATGATGCGCCGTGATGCCACTCCGTTGTTGGCGCAACTGGGGGTGTTTATCTGGGCGTGGCCGGATGGTCCGGCGTCCATGTCAGAACGGCTGGCACAATTGTCGCGCTGGGGATTTGACCTGGCCGAACGCTGGAGCGAACGGGTCAATGATGAGGACGAGGTAGCAAGCTGGCGCGATCGCTGGTTTCAGGGAAAATTACCCTTTGCCACCGATGGTATTGTTATCCACCAATCGCCTGTTCGCATGGGGCGTGACTGGCAGCCCGGGCAGGGCAACTGGTCAGCTGCGTGGAAATATCAACCAGCGGAGATCAGCAGCGAAGTGCGTTCGGTGGAGTTCAATGTCGGACGAACCGGAAAAATCGCGGTGGTTTTGAATCTTATCCCGGTGCAGCTGGATGATAAAACCGTGCGCCGGGTCAATATTGGTTCGCTACGACGTTGGCGTGAGCTGGATGTGATTGCAGGCGATCAGGTGACATTGGTTCTCGCCGGATTGGGCATTCCGCGTGTTGAACGGGTTATCTGGCGTGTTGGACTGCGCGAATACCCCGACGCACCACAAAGCAGCGATTTTAATGAACTCAGTTGTCTGGCATTCAATGCACCGTGTCGGGCACAATTCCTGTCACGACTGAGCTGGCTCAGCGAAAAATCAGTGCTGGATATTAACGGTATACAACGCAGCACCTGGCAACGCTTGCTGGATAGCGGCACCATCACCCATCTGTTTTCCTGGCTGGAACTGACTCCCGAACAAATCGCTCAGGTGGCTGGGATATCACCGACGCGGGCGCAACAGATCTGGCGGCGGTTTAATCAGACCCGCCAGCAACCGCTACGCCGTTGGGTGATGGCGCTGGGCTTGCCGATACCGCGTGCCGCATTACAAGCCTTGCCTGACACTCAGTGGCAACAATTGCAGATGCGCACGACGGAGGGCTGGCAACAGCTACCGGGTATTGGCAGCACGCTGGCGCAACGGATTGTGACCATGCTGCACGATCATCAGGTGCAGCAACTCATCACGTTTTTACAGCAACAGGCGATCCCCGGCGGCGCATCAGTGATCGGGATGGGGATAGTTGAAAATCGGCAAGCCGAGGCGGAACCGTAGCGCCAGCAGGCGAGCGAAAAAGCCGAACAATAGGGTGACGATTACCACTACCTCATTGGCCAGCGATGTTTTCAACAGCAGGATATAGAGCCAGCCTGAGGCGAAGGCGACAGCGGCATACAATTCTTTCTGAAACACCAGCGGGATGCGATTGCAGAACATATCGCGCAGTACGCCGCCAAATACACCGGTGATGACTGCGCTAATCGCGGCGATAACTGCGGTATGGCCCCCATCCAGTGCCACCTGGGCACCTATTATGGAGAAAACCACCAGGCCCAACGCATCCAGCACCAGGAAGACTTTGCGCAGATGATTCATCAGCGGTGCTACCACCGTGGTGATTACCGCCGCCGCCGCAACAATCATGATGTATTCGGGATGCTTAACCCAACCCAGCGGATAATGGCCGAGTAGAATGTCACGTACCGATCCGCCACCAATCGCGGTAACGGAAGCGATAATAATGACGCCAAACAGATCCATTTTGCGTCTGCCTGCCGCCAGCGCACCAGTCATGGCCTCGGCGGTGATACCAATGATGTAGAGAACGGTTAACAGCATAGAGCACTCCAGATAATTGGCGGCAAGGCTAAAGACTTCCCAGAGTGTAGACCACTGAGATTTTCTAAAAAAGTGACATCGGATTAGTTGTTTTGATATTAGTGGCTTTATAAGGCCTGTTTTACGGGGGTGTGAGGATAGATGTTTCTTATTCGCATTATAAAAAATGATGTGAAAGGTGTGTTCAGTATGCGCCAATCCGGCTTAACGCATGTGGACAGAAGGGGGGTAGTTGCCGGCGTGGAAAAGAAAAAAGCGTGCTGGCAAGCAGCACGCGAACGCATCCTCTCAGATGCCCAGAGCCCACCATACAGACTTGTTTTTATTATCCGTTTCTTGCTCGCATACCGGCAAAGCTTTTCAGGCTAAAACGGTATTCAGGTTGGAACCATGAACGGCCGTAGTAGCAGTAGACCAGCATGCGAATTGAGACCATCGCCAGGTAACCCCAGATAGCACAGAGTACTGAAGGGGTCAGCCACACGGTGAACAAGGTCACACTCAGTCCAACCAGCACTGACAAGATTTCTGTAAATGCAATTCGAGTGAATTGTTTTTCTCGCTGCAATATGGCGCGGTAATGTTGCCCTTGCGGAACAATAATGAAAATCACCGAAATCATTTCCAGCATAATTGCCAGTTCGGGCTGATTCATTATTCGGCTAAAAAGATCGCTACCAATAAACATGACGGCGAAAATTAATAGCCCAAGCAACATGTTCCCCCAATAAAGAACGGAGAGATCGCTGATGCTTAAATTTTGGTTGCGAATAGCGGAGTTGCCAAATCCGCGATCGGCTAATGTGTCTATAACTAATAAACATGCAATGGCAACGGCAAGTAAATTTAACTCGTTTGCCTGTAATATTTGCGCCAGAAGTGAAAGCTGTAATACACCGATGCCAATGATTTTTATTGATGACAATATTGACCACTTGGTAGCGCCGGTCAGATTTCTTACACGTATCGTCATACTCTGCTCGTTATGGTACATGTACCAGTGCAATTTGAGGGTCGCCCGGGCGACAAGGCCAGAGCACAGATTTCATCAGTGCAGCCAATCCTGGCGAAGCCCTGAAATACCTTTCAGTGATTGCCATGTAATGATGCATTCGATCAAATGATGTTCTGAATTTAAAAAGACGCCCCTGGTGTGCAATTGTTTTTGTGTCATAGCACTATCTCCTCCTGTCAGAAGAAAATCAGCCAGATCACGATAAAATCCATTTTGATAATTATATTCCCCAGCCAAAATCCTTCTGGCAATCTCAACGAATTCTCTTTCTGACAATAAAGGATAGGTTGAGCGGTCCATGTTATTTACCCTGCTATTGTTATTATTAAGTACTGCTGTGTGTAAGGGAGTTATACCGTGTTTTATTTGAATTAACACCATGAGAAAACTCCTATAAATGACACTCAATAATAAATGGTTTTGGTTTTTTCATCTGAAAATATAATGAGAAGGGTAAGGGATCTATTAGTCTTTTACGTTATTGTCAGAGAGGGTAAATAACGTTTTTCAGCCCGGATAAAAAAAACGTCAGAAAATCAGTGGACCTGAAGTGAGAGATGACTTCCGTACCAGGAATTTTCCTGGTACGGAAGCGTTAGCCAAACTGGTGGTTACAATGAAAAACGGCCACAAAATGTGCAAAACAGTTAAAGGCTTTGGTGAAGAAAAATTGTTTGTCAGTGCCGATTACTGCCAGAGAATAGCTGAGTAAGAAAGTTTTTATAATTCATTGATTCTAATGGGTTAAAAGGTGTAGAAGGTTATCCAGATCACGTTTTACCCATGCAACGTCTTGGGCAAATTTCTCATCAGACATTAGTGGCTGACGGTAAACGACTATCACCACCTCGGCACCTTGTTCGTTCGCAATCACCCGCATCGGCATGTAGATCTCCTTACCGATGCCGGTATCGATCCAGTGATCCATTACGCCAAATGGATTGTGCGGCGTGAAACGAATCTTTACCGTGCCTTCAGGTCCTTTGGCTTTCCAGATATTCCCTTCCTGCGTTAGCGTGCTGCTACTTAGCCCGCTTGCCCATTTTGCGAAACACTCGGGTTTCCAGATGGTTTCATATAAATCTAACCAGTTACGTGGAATGGTCAGAGTCACTGTCTGAGATGGCAGCATGGGACCTCCTGTTGGGCGGATAAAGAGGCATTAAAGCACGCGGTCACCGGGCTGGAAACGGCCCGGTGCCGGAAGTGTGGCGCAGAAGAGGTTTCCAGAAAAAGCCTCGTGGTCAGATGAACTTGCCCCGTCCCTCTATGTTGAGCACTTCAGCCAAACCGTCGGCATGGCGCAACACAAAGCGGTCGGACTGTGCCACAACCGCACAACTGTGGTTGGGGAAGATACGCAGTAGCGCCCCCACAGCGGGAGCCTGATGGCTAAATTGCAGGAAGCCGTGTTCCTCGGATAATTTCACCACCTCAAATTGATTCCCTTGCTCATCCACGGCAATGCCGAAACCGCTGGCATTGGTGCCGTGGGGGCCTTTATCGGAGCTGAGCATTTTGGAGCCCGCATCGATAATGGCGTAATGCGTATTCACCGCCACCACGCGCGTGACCACACTTAACGCCAGCGCGTCTGGCGTACATAAGCCTAAACGCCAGGCCGTCAGATCAAGTAACGCGTAATTACCGGGACGAATTTCATTGCTGCCTTCCGCAACCGGGGCCGCCAGTGCCGTGGGGGTTGAGCCGACAGAGATTGGGCAAGGCGTAAATCCCGCAGACATCAGGCGTTGCTGAACACCACGCATCAGTGCGATTTCCTGACGGGCAACCTCGCAGATGGCGGCGGGATGACCGGCACCATAAGCCTGGCCGGCATGAGAAACCAGCCCGGCAAAAGGAAGTCCGGCGGCATTGATAGCTTCAGCCAGCGTCAGCGCAGCATCACTTTCAGGATCGACCCCCACCCGATGCAGCCCAACATCCACCTTGATGGCAACCGCCAGCTCCGCTGTCGGCTGTTGCTGATGCGCTGTTGCTAACGCAGACACGCCATTCAGGGAGTCAGCAATGCAGGTAATACGGGCATGGTTTTCTGCGGCGACCTGAAGTAATTCGGTCAACGTATCGGCCAGCACCACCGGATAAGCCAGTAGCAGGTCACGCTCGCCCCCTAAAATAAAGGCGACACCTTCGCTCGGTTTTGACACCGTAACACCACGCGCGCCAAGCGCTCGTTGTTGCCGGGCTATCCAGACGCTTTTATGGGTTTTGATATGAGGACGCAGAGCAACGCCAGCCGCATCGGCTTTTTGTTGCATCTGCTGAAGATTGCGTTGCAGGCGAGCTGCATCAATCTCCATAAAAGGGGTAAGTCGGTCAGCAATAAGAGGCCGGAGCCAGCCAGCCTCAATATCTTGTTCCATCATGATTATCCGCAGGTTGAGCCAATGAGCGAACCATCATTCACCAACCTGCGGCAGAATACCAGCCATCCGCTTAACTGTGGGGCGTAGCATCCCCGTTATGGAATCCACCACCTAAATCTTCAATCAACACCACCGCCAGATTGATCTGCTGGGCTTTAAGCACCACCAGTTTCTGGTCGGATTCGATTAACTGATTCTGGATGGTCAATACGTCCAGATATGGACGCAGGCCCGCTGCATATTCGCGGTTCAGGTCATCCCAGGCACTGTGAATCAGCTGGTTGGCACTTTCCTGCTGTGCCAGTTGATCCTGAATGGACTGCAACTGGGTGATGGTATCGCTGACATTACCCAGCGAACTAATCAGCAATTTGTTGTATTGCGCCACCGCCAGATCCCAGTTGGCATCACTTTCAGCTAAATCGGCACGGCGCTTACCGGCATCAAAAATTGGCAGCGACAGGCTTGGCCCAACATTAAAGAAGCGGCTCGGCGCGCCAAACAAAGCGTCACCCAGCAGTGAGCGTGTACCGGCTTCCGCCACCAGGTTGATATTGGGATAGAACTCGGTTTTGGTCGCGGCGATGTCTTTCGCTGCCGCTTCTACTCGCCAACGTGCGGCGACTACATCCGGGCGGCGACCCAGCAGATCGGCTGGAATATTGCCTGGCAGCAGTGCAGCGGTGGGTACGTTCAGTTTCGCTGGCTTCAGGTTATGCCAGTAATCCGGGCCTTTGCCGACCAGCGTCGAAAGTTGAATACCGGCGTCGGTGACGTCCTGTTTTGCTTCCGTAAGCGAGGCTTCAGCGGTTTTTTGCTGCGATAACGCCTGCTTGTATTGATAGTCAGACGTGAGTCCGGCGGAAACATATTGCTGCTGAATTTTGGCGATGCCATTGGCACGATCGGCGGCCTGTTTTGCCAGATCGGCATTGGTCCACGCCAGATTAAGGTTGTTCCATGCACGCGTGACGTTAGCGGCCAGGGTTAACTGGCTGGCCTGGCGATCCAGTTCGCTGGCGCGCGCCTGGCCGAGTGCTGCTTCGGCTGCATCTTTCTTCCCACCCCATAAATCAAAGGTGTAGCTCAGACCTACGTTGGCGGTACGCAGCGTACTGTAGGTTTTGCCCTCTAGCAGCGGGTCGTCCACTTTTGCTACCCGTGAGCGGGTAATCCCGGCGTTAAGATCGACATCCGGATAACGTTCAGCGTTGGCGGCGATAACCTGTGAATTGGCTTTGTCGGCCTGGGCGTTTACTACTTGCAGGTCTGGGCTGGAGGCCATGGCATCGTTAATCAGATGATTAAGCTGAGCATCGTCAAAACTTTGCCACCATTGCGTTTTCGGCCAGTTAGCGGTGCTGAAGTGGGCATTTTTCAGCGTGTCCTGTGCCTGCAATGTATTGGCATCAAGCATATGGTTGCTGGTATGTAAGCCGTGAGGATTGGCGCAACCGGCCAGCAGCGCGCTGGCAACCGCAATTGCGAGCATCGCTCGCCGGGGTGAAGTCAAAAGCAGAGTCATAAGTTTGGTCAGGAAAAGGAAATGGCGACCATTACAAAAGGCTGTGCAAATTTTGACAAACCTGTTTTTCGTTAAGAATGGTTGTGAAATGTTTTTTGGCGGGTCAGGCAGCAGGCCGGAGCCTGCTGCATCAGGTCAGACGTAGAGCGACGCTTCACCTGGCGGGCGGGTTTTAAAGCGGCGATGCAGCCAGAGATATTGCTCAGGTGCACGCAGGATTTCACGCTCGATCACTTTGTTCATGTAAGCGGCCGCAGCGGATTCATCATCATGTGGGTAGTTTTCCAACTCCGGCTGGATGATCAACTGATAGCCGTTTTTCTGCGGATTACGAATCAGCACGATAGTCAGCATCGCCGGGCGAGCCAGACGTGATAACACAAAAGTCCCGTTGGTCGTTGCCGCTTTCTCAACGGCAAACAGCGGCGCAAAGACACTGCCTTTCGGGCCGTAGTCCTGGTCTGGAGCGAACCAAACGGCTTCGCCCTGTTTCAGCGCTTGCACCATGCCACGCAGGTCACGCCGGTCAATCATGGCTTTGTTGGAACGCATACGGCCTTTGGTTTGCGCCCACTCCATCGCCTGATTGTTATGTTTGCGATACATCGCCATCATTGGCTGGCACAGCCCGGTGATGCGGCCGCCCAATTCCAATGACATAAAATGCACGCCAATTACCATCACGCCTCGTTTATGGTCTTGGGCGGTTTTCAGGTTGGCCATACCACTCACCTGAAACAACTGGCGCACCCGACGATCCGACCAGAACCAGGCAATGCCCGTTTCCGCCAGCGCCATGCCCAGGGAGGCAAAGTTGCCCGCGATCATCTGCTCTTTCTCTTCATCACTGATGTGAGGAAAGCAGAGTTCAATATTACGACGCGTAATGCGCTCGCGGCGTTTCAGGAAGCGGCGTGACAGTTTGCCAGCACCGGCCCCGAGACGGATAAGGATGGGGTAAGGAAGTTGTACCAGTAGCCATAACACGCCCAACCCAAACCAGGTAAACCAGTAGCGAGGGTGGAGGAGTTGAGAGCAGAACTGCCCGGTTTTTTTCATAACACCTTCATGTGATCAGTGAATGTATCGCACATAGAAGCAGGTCCAGGTGTTCAGGGCGCGGTACAGCAGTCTTAATTTCGACCAGCAGATTAGCAAATAGTGCCGTTAAAGAAACCTAATCTCCGCAATCTTTAAGATTGAATGGATTCATTGAACGGGGAATTATCAAGAAGAATTGTCTTGATAACGGACAGATATATCTTGATTAACAATAGATTATAAGCGGATTGGGAGGCATTTAACACTGTCGAAGTGGTTAAGGGGTGTCCCAAACAGACATGGCTGGGTACGAATCTTTACGCATTATTTACGTTGCGCGTTGAAAAAAATCGACTAGCGAACAGGAACTATACTGATTTGTTGTACTGCCCCCCGGCAGAAATGGGGGGCAGTACAGATGTTACTCAATATTCTGAATCTGCTCGCGCATCTGCTCAATCAACACTTTCAGCTCAATTGCTGACGCGGTGATGTCGGCGTTAATCGATTTCGATGCCAGGGTGTTCGACTCACGGTTGAACTCCTGCATCATAAAATCGAGGCGACGACCGACCGCTTCTTTCTTCTTCAGAATGTTGAAAGTTTCTTTTACATGCGCGTCCAGGCGGTCCAGTTCTTCGGCGACATCAATACGCTGCGCCATCATCACCAGTTCCTGCTCCAGACGATTGTTTTCTAACTGGACTTCGGCTTCTTCCAGTTTGGTCACCAGACGTTCGCGCTGCCACTTCAATACTTCAGGCATCTGCACACGAACTTTGCTGACCTCCTGGGTTACGCCATCAAGGCGCTGTTCAATCAGGGTTTTCAGAGCTGCACCTTCGGTTTCGCGCGCGGTGATAAAGTCATCGAGTGCACCATCCAGCGCGGCCAGCAGTTCGGCATTAATGGCGTCGAGATCCTGCTCTTTTGCTGACATCACACCCGGCCAGCGCAGAATATCCAGTGGATTGATCGCACCTTCATCGCTCTGCATTTTCACCCAGTTGGCCGCCTGGACCAGCTGTTTTGCCAGCGATTCGTTGAGAATCAGTTCGCCCTGCGCGCCCGGATCGGCATCAAAACGCAAGTTGCACTCAATTTTGCCGCGTGTCAGTCGGTTGCGAATACGCTCGCGAATGACGGGTTCCAGGCTGCGGAACTGCTCTGGCAGGCGGATGTAGGTTTCCAGGTAGCGCTGGTTAACGGAGCGGAGTTCCCAGGCGGCGCTGCCCCAGTGGCCTTTGGCTTCGCGACGTGCGTAAGCGGTCATACTGCGGATCATAAGCGATACTCGTGTGAAGAAAATTTAGTGAATTATAGCGAGCTACGCTATGGCATGACAGGTAAAAGCCTGAAATATGGGCAGCTAAGCACTGGCCTTTTCAAACCAGACACCTATGATAGCGACGGGCATTCAGTTCAGGGAAATCTGTATGGCAACAAAATTTATCGCATCTTTCGCATTGGCATTGCTGCTGGCAGGCTGTCAGACGCATCCCACTACCATCACCCAGTCTGCGCCAACCAGCACGCCGACGCCGGTGTGTGCCGGTGGGGATATGATGATGCAAACCACGTTGTGGTTTGGCATGAGTAAACCGCAGGGCGGCACGGTGACTGAGCAGGAGTGGCAGCATTTTGTCGATAGCGATGTTACGCCGCGCTTCAAAGATGGCTTGTCGGTGTATGACGCCAAAGGGCAGTGGCTGGGGGAGAATGGCAAACTGGCGCGTGAAAACAGCAAAGCGCTGATGCTAATTCATTCGCCAGATCGTGCCAGCTCAGACAACATCAACGCATTGCGTGATATCTACAAGAAACGCTTCAGCCAGGAATCGGTAATGCGGGTTGATGGTCTGGTGTGCGTGGGTTTTTAAAATAGTTTCCGTAGCGGCGCGATTTATCGCGCAGGTTTTTCTGGCAGCGCGCGATAAATCGCGCCGCTACGAATTCGTATCAGATAAACAATCCGGCAAACGCCGCAGACAGCAAACTGACCAGCGTTGATCCGTACACCAGTTTCCAGCCGAAGCGCGATACCACGTTACCCTGCGCTTCGTTCAGCCCTTTAATCGCTCCGGCGACGATGCCGATCGAGGCGAAGTTGGCGAACGACACCAGGAATACCGACAAAATCCCCAGACCGCGTGGCGTCATTTCGGCAGCCACTTTTTTCAGCTCGATCATTGCCACAAATTCATTGGCAACCAGTTTTGTCGCCATGATGCTGGCCGCCTGTAACGCATCCGCAGAGGGAATGCCGACCAACCAGGCGAACGGATAAAATACGTACCCCAGTAATTGCTGGAAACTGTAGCCGAACACGGCAGCAAACAGCGCGTTCACGGCGGCAATCAGCGCGATAAAACCAATCAGCATCGCCAGAATAATCATCGCTACTTTGAACCCGGCGAGAATGTATTCCCCCAGCATTTCAAAAAAGCTCTGATCCTCATGCAGCTTATCGAGCGCGATATGTTCTTCATCCTGTGCGCGCGTCGGGTTGATGATCGACAGGATAATAAAGGTGCTGAACATATTGAGCAGCAGCGCAGCGACCACGTATTTCGCTTCAATCATCGTCATATAAGCGCCAACGATGGAGAGAGATACCGTGGACATCGCCGTTGCCGCCATGGTGTAGAGGCGCGGCGCGGAGATATCACCCAGAATACCTTTGTAGGCGATGAAGTTTTCCGATTGCCCAAGAATCAGGGTGCTGACCGCGTTAAACGACTCCAGTTTGCCCATGCCGTTAACTTTTGACAGCAGGGTGCCGACCAGACGGATCAACAACGGCAGAATTCGCCAATGCTGCAAAATACCGATTAGTGCAGAGATAAAAACAATCGGGCAGAGCACGCCGAGGAAAATAAACGCCAGGCCCTGTTTACTCATGCCGCCGAAGACAAAATCGCTGCCCTGAGCTGCGAAGGTCAGCAGCGTTTCGAAGAAACCACCCACAGAACTCACCACCGCCAGGCCGCTGGCGGAGTGCAGGAAAAACCAGCCGAGTGCGGCTTCTACCAGCAGCAATTGCAGAATAAAACGTGGACGAATCTGTTTACGGTCGTGGCTGACCAGAAGCGCAAGGGCAAAGATCACCACCAGCGCCAGCAGGAAATGGAGTATCGCTGTCATCATTTATCTTTTTAAGTGGGAAAACGCGCATTTAGCCACAGAGCGAGCGGAATTTCATCTGCGATTGTGCCGCCTCAGGACAGGACAGGCGCAGAGGAAGTCCGTATAATGCGCAGCCAAACCTAAGCAAGCCGGAGAGAAACCATGCGTCCAGCAGGCCGACACGCCAATCAAGTGCGTCCCGTCACCCTCACTCGTCACTACACCAAACATGCCGAAGGCTCGGTCCTTGTTGAGTTCGGTGAAACCAAAGTGCTGTGCACTGCCACCGTTGACGAAGGCGTACCGCGTTTCCTCAAAGGCCAGGGGCAAGGCTGGGTCACCGCCGAGTACGGCATGTTGCCGCGTTCTACGCACAGCCGTATGGCGCGTGAAGCGGCTAAAGGCAAACAGGGTGGCCGCACGCTGGAGATTCAGCGCCTGATCGCTCGCTCGCTGCGCGCCGCAGTCGATTTGCAGGCGCTGGGTGAATACACCATCACGCTGGATTGTGACGTGATTCAGGCTGATGGTGGCACGCGCACCGCGTCCATCACCGGGGCCTGTGTAGCACTGGCTGATGCTCTCAACAAGCTGGTGGCGGATGGCAAATTGAAATCCAGTCCGTTGAAAGGCATGGTCGCCGCCATTTCTGTCGGTATCGTTGAAGGCGAAGCGCGTTGCGATCTTGAATATGTGGAAGATTCTGCCGCAGAAACCGATATGAACGTGGTGATGCTGGAAGATGGCCGCATGATTGAAGTGCAGGGCACGGCAGAAGGTGAACCGTTCAGCCATGACGAGTTGCTGCAACTGTTGGCGCTGGCGCGCGGCGGGATTGAGCAATTAATTGTGGCGCAGAAAGCGGCGTTAGCAGATTGATGTAACAGGCGACCAGAGAGTCGCCTTTTCTTTATTTGAGGAGTGAGAAATGAAAGCCTGGCAGCGTCAGTTTATTGAGTTCGCCCTGAACAAAGGGGTATTGAAGTTTGGTGAGTTCACCCTGAAATCCGGGCGCAAAAGCCCTTATTTCTTCAATGCTGGTCTGTTTAATACCGGGCGTGATCTGGCGTTGTTAGGTCGTTTTTACGCGCAGGCCCTGGTGGATGGCGGTGTTGATTTTGACCTGCTGTTTGGTCCGGCTTACAAAGGCATTCCGATCGCCACCACCACTGCGGTAGCACTGGCCGATCATCATGACCGTGACGTGCCTTACTGCTTCAACCGTAAAGAAGCCAAAGATCACGGCGAAGGTGGCCTGCTGGTTGGCAGCCCGCTCCAGGGCAAAGTGATGCTGGTGGATGATGTGATCACCGCAGGTACGGCGATTCGCGAATCAATGGACATCATCAACGCCCATAACGCCACTCTGGCGGGCGTGCTGATTTCTCTCGATCGTCAGGAGCGTGGTCGTAGTGACATCTCGGCGATTCAGGAAGTGGAGCGCGATTACCGCTGTAAAGTCACGGCAATCATTACTCTGGCGGAATTGATTGATTATCTGGAAGAGAAGCCGGAGATGGCAGACCATCTGGCGAAAGTGCGCGCGTATCGTAAAGAGTACGGGATTTAATCATCCGTTGCGGCGCGATTTATCGCGCCGCGACAGTTAAACCAGTTGTGCCGCCAACAATGGCCAGCGGGTATCGAAATCCGCGGTGGGACGATAGCGGAATTCAGAACGGACATAGCGCGACAGCAACCCTTCGCAGAACGCCAATAGCTGGCTGGCGAGCAGGGTTTCATCGGTCTGGAAGCCTTCACCATCACGCATCTTCTTCTCTTTCATCACCTGGCGTAGCTGCACTTCAATGCGCTCAAACAGCTGATTGATGCGTCCTTGCAGGCGGTCCTGCTCAAACATCAATGCGTGGCCGGTCAGAATACGCGTCAGTCCCGGATTACGCTCACCAAATCCCAGAAGCAATTGCACGATAAGACGCAGGCGCGCCACCGTCTCTTTTTCATCTTTCAGGATTAGATTGATGCGCGTAATCAGGCTGTCTTCGATAAACTCGATCAGGCTGTCAAACATGCGTGTTTTGCTGGGAAAGTGACGATAGAGTGCCGCTTCAGAAACACCTACACTGGCCGCCAGTTTCGCGGTGGTGATGCGTTGGCTGCCATCGCTCGACTCCAGCATTTGCGCCAGTGCCTGCAAAATTTCTTCGCGACGGTTGCGCTTCGCGACCTTTTTTTCTGCCATGACCTTCAAGACCCCTGAAATTCACCATAAACAGGCAACACTCACGCGTCTGCCCTGTGTTCAATGCGCACAGAGCAGAAAAGAAGCAAGGGCAGAGGCGTAAGCGAAAAGCGCGTGTTACTGACGGCCAGAGTGACCGAAGCCGCCCGCGCCACGCACGCTGGCGTCAAAATCTTCCACCAGATTAAACTCGGCTTGCACCACAGGTACAAAGACCAGCTGTGCCAGACGGTCACCTGGGTTCAGCGTGAAGCTATCCTGCCCACGATTCCAGACAGAAACCATCAGCTGACCCTGATAATCGGAGTCGATCAAACCCACCAGGTTACCCAGCACGATGCCGTGCTTATGGCCAAGACCGGAGCGAGGCAGAATGACGGCCGCGAGGCTGGGATCGCCAATATGAATCGCCAGGCCAGTCGGCACCAGCACGGTGCTGCCTGGGGTGATTTCCAGTGCCTCATCCAGACAGGCGCGTAAATCCAGTCCGGCTGAACCCGAGGTTGCATAAGTCGGCAGCGGGAACTCAGTTCCTACGCGCGCATCAAGAATTTTAACGTCGATTTTTTTCATCATAACGGCTGACAATCTCGTCTAATAATTGTTGGCCAAGGAGCGTCTTATCACTGAGCGGTAAGACTTTTTCTCCTTCCTGCCAAAAAAGGTGAAGAGCATTGATGTCGCTATTGAACCCCTGGCCCGCTTTTGCCACATCATTGGCGCAAATCAGGTCGAGATTTTTACGTACCCGTTTTTGCCGCGCGTATTCTTCCACATTCCGGGTTTCGGCGGCAAACCCGACGACATAGGGACGGCCCTCTTTGAGTGCCGCCACCCCCGCCACGATGTCGGGATTCTTCACCAGTTGCAGTGTGACATTATCATCGCCACCCTGTTTTTTGATTTTCTCTGCGGCAATATTTGCCGCCCGGTAGTCTGCCACGGCTGCGCTGGCAATGAAAATATGTTGTTGGCTGATTTGCGCCATCACTGCCGCTTCCATCTCCTGAGCACTCGTGACATCCACGCGTTGCACCCATGCGGGTGTGGGCAACGTGACCGGACCGGCAACCAACGTCACTTTCGCCCCGCGTCTGGCGGCGGCGGCGGCAATGGCAAACCCCATTTTACCTGAACTGTGATTGGTGATGTAACGTACCGGGTCGAGAGCCTCACGGGTCGGTCCGGCGGTGATCATAATGTTGAGATGTTGCAGATCGTTGACGGGTGAGGCCCATTCCAGCGCATAAGCTACAATCGCCAGCGGATCGAGCATCCGTCCCGGTCCGATATCGCCACAGGCCTGGCTGCCGCTGTCTGGTCCCCAAATCAACACACCACGCGCATGCAGGCGTTGCAGGTTCTCCTGCGTAATGGCAGCACGATACATTTGCTGATTCATGGCAGGCACGATGGCAATCGGGGCCGCGGTTGCCAGACAGGTTGTGGTCACCAGATCGTTCGCCATGCCAGCGGTGACGCGGGCAATCAGGTCAGCGGTAGCCGGTGCCAGCAAAATCAGGTCTGCCCATTTCGCCAGCTCAATGTGGCCCATTGCGGCTTCGGCTGCCGGGTCAAGCAGATCGTCAAATACCGGATACCCCGATACGGCCTGGAGGCTGAGGGGCGTAATAAACGCTTTGGCCGCTTCGGTCATCATCACACGCACATCGGCACCGCGATCGCGCAATCGTCTTACCAGTTCCGGTGCTTTATAGGCTGCAATGCCGCCACTTACGCCCAGCAGAACTTTTTTTCCGGCTAATCCCGTCATTTTCAATCGCCTCGGTTCAACGCAGATTGCCGCGCCAGGCGCGGCAGATAACGCAACTTTACCACAAAAACCACTCGCGCCATTTTCACGGGTTGCGACCTTTGCGAGGCGGCTCTGAAAACCCCATAAACTGGCTGGATTTCACCACGTTGCTGGTTCAGGATGGCCGCAACGCAGGGAAGAGGGCGTAATCATGGAACTGGCACCAAGAGAGAAACTGGCGTCGAAGGGCGCTGAAGCGCTGAATGATGAGGAGCTGCTGGCGATTTTTTTACGTACCGGTTCCTACGGCGTCAGCGTTATGGCACTGGCGCGACAGATGCTGAATAAATTTGGCTCACTGTATGATGTCTTGAGCGCCAACCAGGAGCAGTTGGCGGATACTAAAGGCGTAGGGGTAGCCAAGATTACTCAGCTTCAGGCGGTGGCTGAGACAGCAAGGCGTTTCTTTGCCAGCCAGTTGGCGCGTGAAAACGTGATGGAAAACCCGCAGGTGACACGCCACTACCTGCAAAGCGTGTTGGCGCATCAGGAACGGGAAATTTTTATGGCGCTGTTTCTCGACAATCAGCACCGCGTTTTACAGGCGCAAAAAATGTTTTCCGGCTCGATAAACAGCGTGGAAGTCCATCCGCGCGAAATTGTGCGTGAAGCGCTAAAACTCAATGCGGCGGCAGTGATTCTGGCACACAATCACCCTTCAGGCATTGCCGAACCCAGCCGCGCTGACCGGGAAATTACCCAAAGAATCAGCAAGGCTTGTACGCTGCTGAATATCCGACTGCTTGATCATCTGGTGATCGGTCATGGCGAGTTTACGTCCTTTGCCGAGCGTGGCTGGCTGTAATTCTGGTGACGAAACCGGCGGAAACGGTGTGTTTTTGCGCGATCCATAGGGATCTTTATTTGTTCGGGACTTGAGCACCAGCGCTGACCGGCGTATACTACGCCACCTTTGAGAATCTCGGGTTTGGCGTTTGGGCCAGCTTAGCGGGTTCACATGGAACTCGCCTGGGCGGGCTAAGGCCTGACGAGGCGGCCAAAACCTAGTTTTTAAAGCTCGAGCTGATTTGATTTTTGGAGAATAGACATGTCACGAGTCTGCCAGGTAACTGGAAAGCGTCCGGTGACCGGTAACAACCGTTCCCACGCATTGAACGCGACGAAACGCCGTTTCCTGCCGAACCTGCACTCACACCGTTTCTGGGTTGAGAGCGAGAAGCGCTTCGTTACTCTGCGTGTATCTGCTAAAGGTATGCGTGTTATTGATAAGAAGGGCATCGATACGGTTCTGGCCGAAATCCGCGCCCGTGGTGAGAAGTACTAAGGAACTGAATCATGGCTAAAGGTATTCGTGAGAAGATCAAGCTGGTTTCCTCTGCTGGTACAGGTCACTTCTATACCACCACGAAGAACAAACGTACTAAACCTGAGAAACTGGAACTGAAAAAGTTCGATCCGGTTGTACGTCAGCATGTGATCTACAAAGAAGCTAAAATTAAGTAATTTTAGTGTTCTGCGAAAAACCCGGCTTCGGCCGGGTTTTTTGTTTCTGCGGTTCGTTGAGGAGATGAGATGCCTGAATTACCCGAGGTAGAAACCAGCCGACGCGGCATAGAACCCCATTTAGTGGGCGAAACCATTCTGCACGCCGTCGTGCGCAATTCCCGCTTGCGCTGGCCTGTTTCCAGCGAAATCCACGCGCTAAGCGACCAGCTGGTTCTGAGTGTACAGCGTCGTGCGAAATATCTGCTGCTGGAGTTGCCGCATGGCTGGATTATCATTCATCTCGGCATGTCCGGTAGCCTGCGCATGCTTCCCGGCGAACTGCCACCAGCTAAGCATGACCATGTTGATTTGGTGATGAGTAACGGCAAAGTGTTGCGTTATACCGATCCGCGTCGCTTTGGTGCCTGGCTGTGGGCCCATGACCTGGCGGGCAGTAGCGTGCTGGCGCATCTCGGTCCGGAACCGCTCAGCGACGAATTTGATGGCGACTATCTGTTTGAAAAATCTCGCGGTAAACGCACGGTGATCAAACAATGGCTGATGGATAACAAAGTGGTCGTGGGCGTGGGAAACATTTACGCCAGCGAATCGCTGTTTACTGCCGGGATCATCCCTGATCGTCCGGCGATGAGCCTGAGCCAGACTGAAGCGACGCTCTTGGCCAATACCATCAAGGCAGTATTGTTACGCTCGATTGAGCAGGGCGGCACGACGCTGCGTGATTTTCTGCAAACCGACGGCAAGCCAGGCTATTTTGCCCAGGAATTACAGGTTTATGGTCGGGCCGGTGAGCCGTGTCGTGCCTGCGGCACGCCAATCGTCAGTGGCAAGCATGGGCAACGCAGCACCTTCTGGTGTCCACGCTGCCAGCATTAAGGCTGCGCTAACTTACTCAGCAGTGCCTGATGTACCACGGCAGGCAGAAATGCCTGCACGTCGCCCTGGTGACGTGCCACTTCTTTTACCAGCGAAGATGAAACAAACGAGAAACCTTCGGATGGCATCAGAAACACGCTTTCGAGGTCAGGCAGCAGATGGCGATTCATATGTGCCAGCTGTAGCTCATATTCGAAGTCGGAGACAGCACGCAGGCCACGCACCAACACATTCGCCTGTTGAGCCTTGGCGAAATTCGCCATCAAATCGCTGAAGCCGATCACCTCAACATTTCCCAGATGCGCCGTGACCTGGCGTGCCAGATCAACACGTTCATCCAGGCTGAACAGCGGCTTTTTACTCGGACTGGCGGCAATTGCCAGCACGATGTGGTCGAACATCCGGGCAGCGCGTGTGACGATATCCAGATGACCGAGAGTAATGGGATCGAAGGTGCCGGGATAAATCGCTTTGGTGCTCATACGCGGCCTTGTGTTGAGGTGTGATGCAGCGCCCACAGCGCCGAATATTTATTGAAGGTGTACTGCGCGTTAACCACAGCCAGAATCCAGCCTTGTTTACCATCAAGGAAACCCGCACGCAGCAGCAAGGTTTTCAGAAATGCCCCAAGCGTGTGACTGAAGATGGAGAAAATTCCGCAGCGTTTGCCGCGCTGAAAGCGCTCCTGAGCCCAGGCTTCAGCGTAGTTCAACTGTTTGCGCTGGAACACCACCAAATCGCGGCAGGTCAGATGTTGTAAATCCCCCTCCAGCCTGACGACCGGGGCACCTTGCGTTTCCAGCGACTCATGCACCAGATTATCGTTGTAGTTCAGGTGGCGCGGATACAGGCGCATCACGCGATCGGGATACCAACCGCTGTGCCGCATAAAGCGACCAAGAAACAGGTTGCTGCGGTTCAGGCTGTAGACGGTAGCGGCAGGAGGCTGCGCCAACACCTGCTCGATGGCGTGGCGTAGCGGCGGGGTAACGCGCTCATCGGCATCGATCATCAAAATCATATCGCCACTGGCCCTGGCTTGTGCGCGCTGACGTTGTTTGCCAAATCCTGCCCAGGCTTCCGCCTGGTACACCTGAGCGCCATGCTGACGAGCAACCTCAGCGGTTGCATCATGGCTACCGGAATCCAGCACCACGATCTCATCCGCCCAACTGACGGAAGCCAATGCCTCCGGCAGCAGTTCCGCTTCATTTTTGGCGATCATCACCACGGAGAGACGTTGGCGTTGCGACATTAGTGTGCTCGCGGTGGCAAATGGGGTTCGAGTAAATGTAGCAGACGCTGTAATGCACCCTGATTTTGATGCAGTACGTCAACGGCGTGGCGACCATAGTAGCGACGATAGTCATCATCCTGTAGTAGATTGGCGACTTCTTTCTCCAGTGACACCACATCGGTCACGGTAATCAGCCCTTCCGCCTGTTGCAGCCTGGCGCAGATATCTTTGAAGTTCCAGATATGCGGGCCCATCAGTACCGGAATCGCATGGGCGGCGGGTTCGAGCGGGTTATGACCGCCACGTTCCACCAGGCTGCCGCCGACAAAGGCCAGATCGGCAATCCCGTACAACAACATCAGTTCACCCATGGTATCGCCAATCACCACCTGCGTAGCACTGGAAGGGATCTCGCCGCTGCTGCGTAGCGTAAAACTGAAACCACGCTTCTGCGTCAGTTCACAGGCATCTTTAAAACGTTCCGGATGGCGCGGTACCAGAATCAGCAGCAGGTCGGGAAATTGCGCCAACAGACGGCGATGCGCATCCAGCACAATCGCTTCTTCACCATCGTGGGTGCTGGTGGCAATCCACACCGGGCGACGCGGTGCCCACTGGCGACGTAGCGTGACAGCTTTAGCTGCCAGCTCCGGCGTAACTGAGATATCAAACTTCAGGCTACCGGTGACCGCCAGATGTGAACGTTTTAGCCCGAGGCTGAGAAAACGGTCGCCATCTTCCTGATTCTGCGCCGCAATCAAAGTGATGCGTTGCAGCAGGTCGCGCATAAAGCCGCCCAGCTTTTTGTAGCCTTTCGCGGAGCGTTCCGAGAGACGCGCATTGGCAATCACTAACGGGATCTGACGCTGATGCAGAATACGGATAATGTTGGGCCACAGCTCGGTTTCCATGATGATCACCAGTCTGGGATTGACCGTATCAAGGAAACGATTGATGGCACCCGGCAGATCGTAAGGCAGATAAACGTGATGCACATCTTTGCCAAACGCCGATTGTGCACGTTCTGAACCGGTGGGTGTCATGGTGGTCACGGTAATCGGCAGTGTCGGGTAGCGATGGCGTAGCGCGCGCACCAGCGGCACCGCAGCGAGGGTTTCTCCCACCGAAACTGAATGCAGCACAATGCCGTTCGGCTCAACTTTTCCACTGCAATAGCCATAGCGCTCCGCCCAGCGTTTGCGATACGCCGGGGCTTTTCGACCGCGCAGCCACAGGCGCAGCCAGATAAGAGGCTGGATCAGGTAGAGCAGGGCTGTGTATAGAATCGTCATAGTTATCGTTACGACAGGTTCGCGTCAAAAAGCATAAGAAATCAAGATGACGGCATGTTATCAGAAACCTGACGCCTGCTCATACCCCTTCGTCAAACAGGCTTAAGCACTTGCTGGTAAAGCGAGGTCAGCGCTTGTGCCAGTCGTTGTGGACCATAAGGTTCAATTCTGCGGCGTGCGGCCTCACCCAGTGCGGAGTTCTGCGAAAGTGATGGAATTGCCAGCACGGCTTCATTCAACGCTTTGATATCCAAAGCATCACATACGAAGCCTTCCTGACCAGCCTGAATGAATTCAGCGCCGCCGCAACCGGTACTGGTGATCACCGCCAACCCGCAGGCCATGGCTTCCAGCACCACATTCGGAAAAGGATCATAGAGTGTTGGCAGCAGCAAGGCATCGGCAGCATGATAGAAAGGCTGCACGTCCTGCTGCACACCAACAAATCTCAGGCGATCCAGACAATTCAGTTGGTTAGCCAGCTGCTGATAACGCGTCATCTGCTTGTCCTGGCCGACGACAACCAGGAAGCGATCGCTGCGCGCAACGGCTTCAATTGCCGCTTTTAAGCCTTTGCGTTCAAAACCGGAGCCAACATAAATCATCACCGTCGCGTTCTGCGGCAGCCGGAGCTGCTGGCGTGATATGTCGCGCTGTGCTGCGGTAGCCGGTTGAAAACGTTGGCTATCAATAGCGTTGTGAATGACATGGATCTTGCTGGCATCTAACGAGAAACAACGCAAAATATCCTGCTTTACCATCTCTGAATTACAGATTACCGCTTTCAGCGACGGTGCATTGAACATTTCGCGTTCGGCCTGTAATACGTAGCGATGATAAGGGCTAAGCGAGGCGCTCAGGCGCTGCCATGATGAGACAATACGCGCGCGTTGCTCCAGCCAGACACGATGCACGCCATCGCCTGCGCGAAAGATATCGCAACCCGCAATACGCTCGTGGCTCTGCACAATATCAAACTTTTCCCGTTCCCAGCAGGCGCGGGCGGCCACGGCAAAGCCACGCTCACGCGAGACACGGCCAAATTTGGTCGGATTGCAAATGTGCAGATGCCAGGCCGGGTTTGGCGTGCCTTGCCAGCTGCGAGTAATGATATTGAGGTCCAGTTGCTCGCTGTCCAGTGCTTCCAGCGCGCGCGAAATAAAGCGCTCGGCCCCGCCGTCCGGACGATACTTCTGCCGGACAATTGCCAGGCGTAGCTTAGTCATGCAAAAAACTCCTTGCCGCGGCGACCACATCGGCAACCGGGATGATCGCTAAGTAGCGCTGGTGCGTTTTGGTGTCGATGGAGTCCGGGTCGGGCAGGGGGCCGTAATCACCGGCCCAGATAATGCGATTATTATCGCCCCAGGGACGCCAGAACTGTAGCTTAGTGGGGCCAAACAGCGCCAGGCAGGGCGTATCAAGCGCGGCAGCCATATGCATCGGCGCGGAATCGACACCAATAAACAATCGGGCTTTGGCGATCAGTGCCGCCAGTTGTGGCAAAGAGAATTGACCGGCGAGTGATACGACATTGTCGCTCTGACACAAGGACCGGATACGTTCAATCATCGCCAACTCTTTTTTATCCGGGGCGGAGGTCAGCACCACGGTATGACCGTCTGCGGCCAGAGCGTCGATTAACTGCGCGACTTTTTCATCATCCCAGCATTTGAATTCCCAGCGTGAAGTGGGTTGCACTACCACATAAGGTGCATTGACCTGTTGCCGGGCTAATATTTCCTGCACTTTTTGCTGGTCGGCGGCGCTGAAATGCATAGACGCTTTGGCCCCTGCCGCGGTGATGCCGAGAGGGGACAGTGCCGACATATTTTGTTCAACGGTGTGGAGATTACCGTGATCATCGGTACTCACCAGCAGGTTATGGCACCAGCGCCAGATGGCGCTATCGCGCTTGTGAAAGGCGAAACCAATACGAAACGGGGAACCAGAAAGTTTGGTGAGAATGGCGCTACGCCACTGATCCGCCAGATTAATCACCAGATCGTAATGGCACGCGCGTACAGCAGAAATCAACGCAACTTCATGGCGGAATTTCTGCCAGCCGCCTTCCTTTTTCCAGTTGCGATCGATGATGTGCAGTTGCCGAATGGCCGGATGAGCTTCCAGCATTGGGCGCGTTTCTTTATACAACAGGACGTCAATATTGGCTTGTGGGTAACGTTGGCGAAGTGCATTGATCACCGGCGTGGTCAGCAGCATATCGCCATGATGGCGCAGCTTTATCAGCAGAATATTTTGGGGTGAAAAGTGGTCTGGAATCGGGCTTGCCATACTAAATGATCTCAAAATTCAGTGAGCTGATTGTAGGGCAAACCCACCAGGGGTGAAAGCCAGGCGCGGCGCTTATTTCTTACGCCAGCGATAAAGACGACTTAGCCACAACAGCAACTGATACCATTGCCGGATGCCACGCGCATTACGCAGCATACGCCTATGCGTTTGGGTCGCGAAGAGGTCATGAATGATCGCCTGGCGCGCACCCGCATCGGGTTCACGGCGAATACTATGGCAGACGCTCAACGCTTCGTGCGTAATCTGATAATGAAACGTCGGGTAGATTGTCACTTTATGCTGGTAGCGGGCATTGATCTCCTCCAGCATTTGGGCAATTTTCAGGTAATGGCGTTGATAGGCCACATTCTTTTCACCCGTGCGCTTGCGATTGCTGACAGAACTATCGTGCATGTAATAACGATAAAGCACGCGATCGGTGTAGCGTACACGTTGAGCGTTGAGCATGAATTCCGTCGTCCAGGGAATATCCTGATGATGTAACCCGGGTGCAAAATACAACTGTAGTTGTTCAATTAACTCGCGACGATAAATACCCAGCCAAACAACATGCATATAGCGATGGGTCTTCAGCGCCCGATTTAACCATTCCGGACCACGCAGTACTTCGGTGGACCTTAACCGGTCATGGGGTATCAACGGCTTGATAAGTTGGCTGGCTTGAAAGAACCATTCAGCATTGCACTGGGCGGCATCGAGGTTATCACTTTCAGCCATTTCGACTAAGGTCTGATACATCGTCGGATTCATGGTGTCATCGGCGTCTGGAAAAGTCACATACTTGCCGCGTGCTACGGCCAGACCCGCGTTTCGCGCGCGCGATACACCACCATTCGGTTGATGGATTACCCTCACCTGTGCGTGCTGCTGTGCATAAACATCAGCACGCTCACCGGAGCCATCGGTAGAACCATCATTGACAATGATGATCTCCAGATTGGTCAGCGTCTGCGTCAGCAGTGATTGCATAAAAGAGTCCAGCATCACCCCGGCGTTGTACATTGGGGTGATGATGGAGAGGAGAGGGAAGGGCATACTTTCTTTCATCGCTCGTGTTTAATCATGGTGCCTGGAATGCTCGGTTTTTACCTGTCGCGTCATCATAAAATATCCCCACACCAGAAGAATGAAGTAGGGAGATTCTCGGTTATAAAATTGCGAGTCGCCCATACTAAAATAGATAACCGGGATAGCTAATAATAAAGCTTCGTAGCGCGGAGATTTACCAAATAACGGCACCAGCAATAAACCAAGAAAAAAGCCCAGCATGATCATCCCGCCAACGATGCCTTGCAATGAAAAGCTCTCAACGAGATCGTTGTGGGTATGGTATTGAATATTGAGATAGGCGATTTCATTTTTCGGCTGATGTTTATCCAGCCATTCTTTCGTTTCCAGACTGCGCGTGTCGGCACTTTGCCCCCACGGATGCTGCGTGAAGGCCCATAATCCTGCCTGCCACATGCCAAATCGTCCACCAATTGAGGTGCTCGGATCCCCTGCGGAATATTGCTGAACCTCTGTTTTAACCGTCTCTACGCGGTCAAATAGTTGGTCTGAGTATTTGCTGAGGCTAAAAATACCGGTAAGCAGGATGGCTGAAAAAATGCCCAGCCAAATCAATCGTGAACGCCCGGGGGTGGTCACAATGTGATGCAACATACTGGCAATGCAGAACAGGCTGAACAATAAAATAGCGGAACGCGTTTGGGTAACGCCGAGTAAAATAAAGGAGACAACCAGGGTGATAAAATATGGCGCGGCGTAATGTCGGGGAAAAACACGGCGGAGAGACCACAAGGTCACCAGCGAAAGCACTGTGAACATGTAAGCCCCAGAGGTTGCCGCATCTGAATTAATTTTAGGGCGTTCTCCGGTATGGATAACTTGTTCAATCCCAATACAGGCTACAACGAAAATCGTGAGACACAAAATCAACGTCCCAACCTGGACCAGACGGGCAGGCAATCGCCATTCAGGAGACAGACGATAGACGCAGTAAATGACAAACGCCCCCAGAATCATTCTTTTTCCACTGATTTTATAGTGTTCAGCAATCAGTGGTAACTGGTGGTTAATCGTTGTGATTGCCCAAACCCACTTACTCAGGCCTAAAAGTAGGACCAGGGTAGGTATCCAGTAAAAATAGAGTTTTTTCTCGCGCCACACCAGCCAGGCGAAGCTAAAAAACGAGATGTAGGTAAGCATGTAATAGGCGTTGCGGGAAATCTCTCCGGAGACAAAGAAAAATGCCATCGAGATTATTGTGAGAGAATAAAATACTATCCCTCTTCCCTGTTCAGTTTTCATGAGTTTAGAAATTTCAGCAATGCGCATCATCATTCTTATTTAAAAAATTTATGTTTAATATAATTAATCATCCAGAAGAGACTGGCAGCGTACTCTTTTTTATGGAATTTTATCCTGGCAAAACGTTTCATCTCTTTATGATGACGAGGTTTATCAAGATGCAGTGATGACCAGGGAGATAAACGATAATAATCTAAATAAAGATGTGAAAGATTACCGCCGCTCCATGCATGCCAGGGTTTGCATTTTCCAGTGTAGTGGATCATGACAGTATCATTAGGGGTGCTAAAATTATGCCAGACCTTGTTCGCAATGATGTCGTAAATAAAATTGTATTTATCCGGCAATATCAGGGTGTCATTTTCCAGAAGAATGTTTAATGCATCCTGGTCGGGGAATCCAAAATTTGCACCCTGAGCAACTAATAAATCTATTATTTTCTGGGTGGTGTCATTCGCCAGCCAACGCGGGATATTGATCAACATAAAACCAGAGTTAAAATAATTGCCTTGTTTAAGGCCCAGCTTCGGACATTGATTCTGGCGTGCACGTACGGTGTCATTACTGGCACACAGGATGACATGGCTGATATCCAGCGTGAATAGCGGAGAGTAATCTCCCACCACTAATGTATCGGCATCAAGGTAGAAAACACGATCGCTATAGCGAGCGACAGTTTCCGGAATCAGGAACCGATAATAAATACTCTTTGGATAGCGTCCGACTACGGGCAGCTTTTCCAGCCAACTGTCATTGAAAAGATGGAGTGTTATGGCGAGCGGCTGGTTACCGGCCAATTGCTTCAGGCGATCAATATCATCATCAGCTAATGTATCGGTAAATATATGAATATGAAAAGCCGTAGTGGGATGGTGCTTTAGCAATGAAAAGAGGGTAATACCCATTCCTCTGGCATAGTTATGATTAATGCCAAATGCAACATGTATAACCGATTCGTCGTTGTGAGGCAGCGTGTTAAGCAGTGTTTCGCTTTGCTGGACGGCCTCAGTATGAAGGTGTGTTGCCATTATGCTGTACTACCCCTGACTATTTTCAATAAATTTGCTAATTTTCATAATCTTATCTTCATTCAGACCAAACAGAACTTCGGCGGGCTGTTCAAATTTAAATCGAGTGGCGAAGACAAAGGTTGAGGCTTCAATGTTGTCGGGTCCAATAAACAAGACGCGATATACCGGACGCTGCTCTCTGATTTCACAGGGGCCATAGAACATAATTACCGGAAC
This sequence comes from Pantoea phytobeneficialis, assembly GCF_009728735.1. Lineage (NCBI taxonomy): Bacteria > Pseudomonadati > Pseudomonadota > Gammaproteobacteria > Enterobacterales > Erwiniaceae > Pantoea > Pantoea phytobeneficialis. Next base: position 4,240,272 of record NZ_CP024636.1, on the reverse strand, counting down.
TTGCTGAGCATCGGCAATATAGGCATTTCCCGAATCAGATGCGATGTAAAAGTCCATCTGTGAGATAGCCCAGGGCACATCTTCTAAATTCAGCTGACCAATCAGGCTGATAATGTTTTTTTTGTCAGCAGTCAGCGTTAATAATTCATCCAGCCAGGGTTGTTCCGCCGGAGGTCCAAAAACATAAAACGTACAAGGTAGGGAGGACAATGACTCAATGATCTGAGCCCAGATGGCAGCAGGGATAGTCTTGGCTTTATTTCCGGCAGAGATACTGATGCCAATCTTTATACCTTGTACGGGAGTACTAAGCGGCAGGGGAATCGTGGTCGGAACATACAAAGGCGAGGTGGCATGTTTGGGAAAATCGGTATAGCGATAATCCCGATTAATGAGTTTCAGGTAGCTATCCAGCGTCAAACTCTGCCTGGTATGCTCAACGATGCCCGTCGCGCTACGATAAAACACTTTATGGTAGGACTTACGAACATAGGTCAGTAAAAATTGCTTATTTGGCGCATTGCATAATGACGCGAAGAACAGATTAACACTATTCGGCTGTGTCAGATAAACATTGTCGTAGCGATTCATCAGGGTAAACGCCAGACAAAGTTTGCTCCATAAGCTGCGCTTTGCGTCTTCAATCAGATAGTAATGGGCGATGGTGTCATCATGACGTACCAAAGGCTCTACAGCGCGGCTGATTAAAACGTCAGATTGGCCTAACGCACGCAACATCGGTGTTATATTAATAAAATCGCCGATCTTCGCTGTCTGGATGACTAAACTTTTTCCGGTGGGTTTTTTAAAAAGTTTCATCATGTACTGCAATGGCAGCAGCATCAGATAGATCAGAACATAATTCATTTTGCGTCTTCCGCTATTACAGTCTGAAGATGTGCCATTACTTCATCGGCTACCAAATCACCCAATGCTCTGGTTGGAGAAACAAGCGCCATCTGATTCTTCCCATATCCACCAATCAGCCCCGGATCCGTTGGGCCATACAGGGTAATGTTCGGGCGATCCAATGCTGCCGTAAGATGGCTCAACCCGGTATCAACGGAAACCACAGCGCATGCTCCTGCCAACTGGCGAGCCACCTGCTCCAGTGTCAGACGTGGCAGCACCTCAACATGGTCAAAACCTTCCGCCAGACGCAACGCGCGCTGATGCTCATGTTCGGCACCCCAGGGTAATTTCACGCGCAGACCGGTTGGTTGCACCAATTTAATAAGCTCGCGCCAGTGTGCTTCCGGCCAATGTTTATTGTCGCGCGTCGTCGCGTGTAAAAACACCAGATACTGATGCGCATCTTGCGGCAGTGAACTCAGGAAATGTCCGGCGATCGCATAGTCACCCTGCGTGGTTGGTTTTTCATAACCGAGGCTTTTCGCGAACAGTTCACGAGTACGTTCTACCGCGTGCTGCTGTTTATTGATTTCATGGCGTTTGTCATACCACCAACTGGCGAAGGGTTCGCGAGCGCTGCGGCTGTCCTGTCCGTGCTTCACGCCTTTTGCCAGGCGAGTGACCAACGCTGCGCTTTTGATCAACCCTTGCGCATCAATCACCACATCGTACTGACGTGACTGCAACTCACGTTTAAATAACACGCGTTCTTCACGTTGCTGGCTGCCAAACCAATGCTTGCGCCAGCGGCGGATGGCGACCGGCATGACTTTATCCACGGCAGGATGCCATGCTGGAATTTGGGCAAAGTTTTCTTCCACCGCCCAATCAAAACGAATGCCGGGAATGGCCTGCATGGCATCGGTCAATGCAGGCAGGGTGTGCAGTACGTCGCCCATTGAGGACGTTTTCACAATCAGGACGTGCATGTTTACTCCTGCGCCGCAGTTAGCAAAGCGCTTAATTCCTGGTGCACGCGCATCGGTTGAATATCTATCAGACTCTGGTGATAACCTTCTGCGGCATCCCCTTTCCGGACTTTGTGATAGCCGGTGATCAGGCGAATGACTCGCGCCTGATGTGACAATGGCGGCGTGAAGTCAGGGCTGCTTGGCCCGTACAACGCGACCAGCGGGCGATTGAGCGCAGCGGCAATATGCATCAATCCGGAATCATTGCTCACCACCGCAGCACAGTGCGCCAGCAGAATGACCGCCTGCTCCAATTGGGTATCACCCGCAAGGTTTTTACAGTGATGGCGCGCGGCTTCCGGCAGGGTCTGCACAATGGTATCGCCGGTTTCGCGATCTTTAGCCGAACCGAACAGCACCACCTGATAGCCTTCGCTGATGAGTTGTTCCGCCAACGCAGCATAATGATAATGTGGCCAGCGTTTTGCCGGACCAAACTCAGCGCCGGGGCAAAAGCCAATGACAGGACGATCGGCAGAAAGTCCAAACTGGGCGGCCGTCATGCGTTTCTCATCGTCTTCAACTCTGAGCTGCGGCCACAACAATGGCTGCGGCAGCTGCTGCGCAGATGGCACAGGTTTGTCGTAGCCCAACGCCACATAACGCTGAACCATTAACGGAAACGCTGCTTTATCCAGCACCCGCACATCATTCAATACGCCGTAACGCAGCTCACCACGCCAGCCAGTACGGCGTTTGATTCCGGCAAAAAACGGTACCAGCGCCGACTTGAAGGAGTTCGGCAGCACATAAGCGCGATCGTAGCCACTCGCCTGTAAGGTTTTGCCCAGCCGACGACGTTCGCCCAGCGCCAGGGCACCATGACCGAGTGGCATCGCCAGCGCCTGATTGACTTCCGGCATACGTGACAGCAGCGGTCGGCACCAGGCGGGTGCCATAACATCAATAACAGCCTCAGGATGCTCAGCCTTGAGCGTGCGATAGAGACTTTGCGACATCATCATATCGCCGACCCAGGAGGGGCCAATAACCAGAATTTTCATCGCTGCTGCCGGATCCCTTATGCGTTACGGTTCAGCCACACCATATATTCCGCAACCCCCTGGGCCACGGTTTTGAACGGCTTGTCATAACCCGCCGCACGGAGCCTGGTCAGATCTGCCTGGGTGTAGGCCTGATAGCGGCCTTTCAGCTTGTCCGGGAACGGGATGTATTCGATCTCGCCCTGCTGATGGAATTTCAGCACCGCGTCCGCCACTTCCTGGAAGGACTCCGCACGGCCGGTACCGCAGTTGTAAATGCCGGAGATACCATTTTCCCAGCACCACAGGTTCACCGCAGCCACGTCATCAACATGGATAAAATCGCGACGGAAAGTATCGCTGCCTTCAAACAGCTTCGGATTTTCGCCGTTGCTGATTTGCGTGTTGAGGTGGAATGCTACGCTTGCCATGCTGCCTTTATGGCCTTCACGCGGGCCGTACACATTGAAGTAACGGAAGCCGCACACCGGCGAATCCGCTTCCGGCAGAATCTGGCGCACGTAGTGGTCAAACAACATTTTCGAGTAGCCATAAACGTTGAGCGGCTGCTCGTATTGACGCTCTTCGATAAAGTTGTCGTTACGACCGCCGTATGTGGCGGCAGAAGAGGCGTACAGGAAGGGGATTTCGCGTTCCAGGCAGAAGTGCAGCAGATCTTTGGAATACTGATAGTTGTTGTCCATCATGTATTTGCCGTCCCACTCGGTGGTGGCTGAGCAGGCACCTTCGTGGAACACCGCTTCAATCGGCCCCAGATCTTCACCGGACATGATGTAGGTGAGGAATTCCTCTTTATCCATGTAATCAGAGATGTCCAGATCCGCCAGGTTCACGAATTTGGTGCCATCTTTCAGATTATCCACCACCAGAATGTCAGTATGACCGCGATCGTTCAACGCCTTGACGATGTTGCTGCCAATCATGCCAGCGCCACCCGTTACGATAATCATGTGCTTTGCCTTTAAACAGTTGGGGTGAAACAGGAGGTTTCACGCACTAATACCTAACATCATAACATTTCAGCCCGCAGCAGGCAGCCAGATGACTCCGGAAGGCCGTCATATTTCACGTTCGCAGCGTGAACTATGCTGCAAAATGGAGATTTCATCGGCTGAAATGTCGTTGATGCGCTTTTCTATCAGTAATATGTGCCAAAATTTTGCTATATGAGGAGCAGAATCATGTCCAGTCGATTTTATTCGCAAATCCGTCAACAACTTGAGACAACGCGTCAGGATGGATTGTTCAAACAGGAACGCACGATTACCTCGCCACAACAGGCAGAAATCAATGTTGGCAACGGTCAGCCGGTCATCAATTTTTGCGCCAATAATTATCTGGGGCTGGCGAATCATCCGGCGTTAATTCAGGCCGCCAAAGAGGGAATGGATACACACGGTTTCGGCATGGCTTCAGTGCGCTTTATCTGTGGAACTCAGGACATCCATCAGCTATTGGAACGTAAGCTGGCTGAGTTCCTCGGCATGGAAGACGCTATTCTCTTTTCCTCCTGCTTTGACGCGAATGGCGGCCTGTTTGAAACCTTGTTGGATGCGGAAGATGCCATTATTTCGGATGCGCTTAATCATGCCTCAATCATTGATGGTGTTCGCCTGTGCAAAGCGCAGCGCTACCGCTATGCCAACAACGATATGAACGAACTGCGCGCCCGGCTGGAGGATGCACGCGACAACGGTGCGCGTCATATCCTGATTGCCACCGATGGGGTGTTCTCAATGGACGGCGTGATTGCCAACTTGCAGGGTATTTGCGATCTGGCGGATGAGTTTGATGCGCTGGTAATGGTGGATGATTCACATGCGGTTGGCTTTGTCGGGGCCAGTGGTCGCGGCACTCATGAATATTGTCAGGTAATGGATCGCATCGATATTTTGACCGGGACGCTGGGTAAAGCGCTTGGTGGGGCGTCCGGGGGGTATGTTGCCGCGAAAAAAGAGGTCGTTGAATGGCTGCGTCAGCGCTCACGCCCTTATCTGTTCTCCAACTCACTGGCCCCGGCCATTGTCGCTGCGTCGTTGCGAGTTCTGGAAATCCTCAGTGAAGGTGATGGATTGCGCCAGCGTCTGTGGGAAAACGCGCGCTATTTCCGGGAGAAAATGACCGCCGCCGGGTTTACCCTGGCTGGTGCCGACCACGCCATCATTCCGGTGATGCTTGGGGAGGCAAAAGTCGCGCAGGAGTTTGCCCGTTTGCTGCAACAAGAAGGGATCTACGTGACGGGTTTCTTCTATCCGGTGGTGCCTAGAGGCCAGGCGCGTATCCGTACCCAAATTTCAGCGGGTCATACCCAGGCGCAACTGGAACATGCGGTAGCGGCCTTCACTCGTATTGGTCAGCAGTTGGGCGTTATCGTCTGAGGAGCCGGCAATGAAAGCACTCGCGAAATTAAAAGCAGAAGAAGGCATCTGGATGATCACCGATGCGCCGATCCCTGAACCCGGTCATAACGATCTGCTGATAAAAATCCGGAAAACCGCCATCTGCGGTACTGATATTCACATCTACAACTGGGACGACTGGTCGCGTAAAACCATCCCGGTACCGATGATCACCGGCCATGAATATGTCGGGGAAGTGGTGGCTATCGGCCAGGAAGTGAAAGGCTTCACGATCGGCGATCGCGTGTCGGGTGAAGGGCATATCACCTGTGGCCACTGCCGTAATTGTCGGGCCGGGCGTACTCACCTGTGCCGCAACGCCATCGGCGTTGGGGTGAATCGCCAGGGGTGCTTCGCCGAGTATCTGGTCATTCCCGCCTTTAACGCCTTCAAAATCCCCGACAATATCTCCGATGAACTGGCGGCGATTTTTGACCCATTCGGTAATGCCGTACATACCGCCTTGTCGTTTGATTTAGTGGGCGAGGATGTGTTGATTGCCGGTGCCGGGCCAATTGGCATCATGGCTGCTGCGGTATGCAAACATGTCGGTGCACGCAATGTGGTGATCACAGACATCAACGAATATCGCCTCGATCTGGCACGCAAAATGGGTGTCACACGCGCTGTCAACGTTGCACAGGAGAATCTGCGTGACGTGATGGTATCCCTCGGTATGACTGAAGGCTTTGATGTTGGGCTGGAGATGTCCGGCGCGCCTCCGGCGTTTCGTAGCATGCTGGAAGTGATGAATCACGGTGGACGTATTGCGCTGCTTGGCATTCCGCCGGGTGAGATGGCGATCGACTGGAACCTGGTAATCTTCAAAGGACTGTTTATCAAAGGTATTTACGGACGAGAGATGTTCGAAACCTGGTATAAAATGGCGGCGTTGATTCAATCCGGTCTCGATCTGACGCCAGTTATCACCCACCGTTTCCCTGTTGATGACTTCCAGCTAGGGTTTGACGAGATGCGTTCCGGTCACTCAGGCAAAGTGGTGCTGAGTTGGGATTAGGTGATTACCCGGCGTTCAGGCCGGGTTTTATTAAAAAAGCTGCTTAAGCGAATCGATGAGTGGGCTTTCAACAATACTTTCTTCCAATATATCAACAGCCCGACTCTGCGGCACCGGAGCCAATGGTTTGCTGACCTTACAGATGCCAGGCGCCCGGAAGTGCGGCTGTGGCTCAGGTTGTGTTTTGGTCGGTGGCATTGTGGTACCCGGATGCAGTGGCTCATTCAGCAACTGGCTGGGTCTTACCAGGGTGATATCGGCAGGTAAGGTTGGCAGCATTTGTTGCAGGACCCGCACCGTATTGGGATGAGGGTGCCCGATCGCAATAGCATAGCCATCACGCTGCGCCAGTTTTACTGCGCGGGTGAATTGCTGGCGAATAGCGGCATCATTCTGGCTGTCATCAAGAAATACCCGACGTTTCAGCACCTTAACATGGGTACCCTGCGCTGCGGGAATTGACTGGCTATTGCCGATGGTCATGCTATCCAGAAAGTAAAAGTTATAGTGATTCAGTATCTGCATCACTTTCTGCATTCCCGGCAGACTTGAGGTCATCTTGCTGCCCATATGGTTGTTCAGGCCTACCGCGTAGGGCACTTTACCAACGGCATCACGAATAATGCGTTCAATTTCCGCACTGGACATCTCCGGGGTGAGCGTATCCTTCTCCAATGGCTGCTTGCTGAGAGGGGCCATTGGCAGATGGATAAGAACTTCATGCCCGCTTTGATGAGCTTTTGTCGCCATCTCGCGGGCATAGGTTGCATTGGGTAGTACGGCAACAGAAACTGCGGCAGGCATCTGCAACACTTTGTTCTCTTCGACTGGTCGATAGCCAAAGTCGTCAATGACGATGGAGAGTTTGCCTGCATGGGCGGAAAGTGACAAAAACAGGCCGCACAAGGCGGCAGAGAGTTTATGAGGTTGAAACAAAGCTTATCTTCCTAACCACGGCAGTGGGTTTACGGCCTGTCCCTGACGCCGGATTTCAAAATAGAGTGAGGGCGTACCGCGGCCGCCACTGGTACCTACCAGGGCAATAGGCTGTCCTGCCTTCACCTGGGCACCGACACTCACCAGCGCACTTTGATTGTAGCCGTAAAGGCTCATATCGCCTTTACCGTGTTCGAGCACCACAACCAGACCGTAGCCTTGCAGCCAGTCGGCCATTAATACGCGCCCATCGGCGATGGCTTTCACTTCGGTTCCTTCTGGCGCATCAATCACCAGACCTTTCCAGCGTAATTCACCCTGCATGGTTTCACCGAAACGGTGCTCCACACGTCCACGCACCGGCCAGACAGCCTGGCCGCCGGGACGGCCAAGCCCACCGGTACGCGCCATCAGCTCACGCTCGCTCTGCGTAGGTTGGTAGCTGGAACCTTTGGCTTTCGCCTGTGCCTGACGCTGACGGACTTTCTCCGCCTCGCGAGCCTCACGCTCGGCGCGTTCGCGTGCTTCACGTTCCGCTTTGGCAATTTTGTCTTGCAGGCGACTTTCGTTCTGGCGCATTTGCACCAGGTCAGCCTGGTCTTTTTGCAGCGAACTTTCCAGGGCCGTCAGGGTTTTCTTACGTGCCGCACTGGCGGATTCCAGTTTGCCCTGCTGCGTCTGCTGCTGTGCGAGGAGATTTTTTTGCTGCTGCTGTTTGTCCTGCAATGCCTGACGCTGTTCCGCTAACTGTTGCTGCGTCTGCTTCAGGTCATCAATATTCTTTTGGCGTGCCGCATTGAGGTAGCCGAAATACGCGAGGATACGTTCACTGCGTTGTGCTTCTTCACCGCCCAGCAATAACTGTAGGCCGTTGTGTTGTCCCTGGCGGAAGGCGGCATCAAGTTGTTGTGCCAGCAATTTTTCCTGCTGCGCTTGCTGTTTTTCCAGCCGGGCGATGGAGGTGTTGAGTTGGGTTATGTCGTTGTCGAGCGCACTCAGGCTGTTGCGGGTTTCGCGTAACTGGCGACTGGCCTGCGCAATCACTTTTTCCTGGCTTTCCAACTGATTCAGCAGTTTGCTACGCTGCTGTTTTTGTGCCTGAACACTTTTCTCTTTTTCGGCAATATTCTGCTGAATGGATTTCAACTGAGATTTGCTGTCATCGTCACTGTGCGCAAGGGGCGGCAATAACAGAGCGCCCGCACAGAGCAGGCTGAGGGAGAGTGCGGACCAGCGTGATGACAACGGATGCGCTGGGCCGTTGTGACAGGTCCTTGTTGGTAAAACAATCGCTTTTCCCTTCATAGTCGCTAATTATTCCACGATGAACAGCCGCTTACCAGTTTACCGGGCCGGGTTTTGCTTTTCCAAACATGTCGGCCATCAGCTTACAAGCATAAACTTTGTCTCAATTTTGCGATTAGAACACTTTTTTTGGAAAATGACGCACAAATCGTAACTCTGACCCCTTAGCGACTGTACATGCGAGGTGGCGCAGGTATACTCAGAACCCTTGTTTTAGCTTATTAGCCCGGTCTGGAGTCGTTACCCCTCATGCAAGAAATTATGCAGTTTGCAAGCAATCACCCCATCCTCAGTCTGGCATGGGTTGTGTTACTCGTTCTGGTGATTGTAACCACCGTTAAAGGTATGTTCTCTAAAGTAAAAACTATCAGCCGTGGCGAAGCGACGCGTCTGATTAACAAAGAGGACGCGGTGGTGGTAGATGTTCGTTCGCGCGACGACTACCGCAAAGGACACATTTCTGGGGCGCTGAATGTAGCGGCGGCAGACATCAAAAAAGGCAGCTTTGGCGAGCTGGAAAAGCATAAGTCTCAGCCCATAATTGTGGTATGTGCCACGGGCCAGAGCGCTGGCGAACCGGCAGCACAGCTGAGCGCAGCTGGCTTCACGCAGGTATCTGTCCTTAAAGACGGCGTGAGCGGCTGGAGCGGTGAAAACCTGCCGCTGGTACGCGGTAAATAATTCGCAGAGGTAACTGCATGGCTAATGTTGAGATTTACACCAAAGCGACCTGCCCCTATTGCCACCGGGCAAAGGCGTTGCTGAATCAGAAAGGTGTGACGTTTCAGGAGCTTCCTATCGATGGGGATGCGGTGAAACGTGAAGAGATGATTCAACGCAGCGGCAGAACGACGGTGCCACAGATCTTTATTGATGCGCAGCACATTGGTGGCTGCGATGATCTCTTTGCGCTGGATGGGCGCCAGGGACTTGATCCCTTATTACAGGCATAACTTACGGCCACACAATTCTAACTCACAGGATTTTGTAACATGTCAGAACATAGCACCAACGAAATGCAGTTCCAGATTCAACGTGTTTACACTAAAGACGTCTCTTTCGAAGCGCCAAACGCGCCTCAGGTGTTCCAGAAAGAGTGGGAACCGGAAGTGAAGCTGGATCTGGACACCGCGTCCTCTCAGCTGGCTGATGAAGTCTATGAAGTGGTGCTGCGTGTGACCGTGACCGCCAGCGTCGGCGAAGAAACTGCATTCCTGTGCGAAGTTCAGCAGGCGGGTATCTTCACCATCAGCGGTATCGAGGGCACTCAGATGGCGCATTGCCTTGGTGCATACTGCCCGAACATTCTGTTCCCGTATGCGCGTGAATGCATCACCAGCCTGGTTTCTCGCGGTACTTTCCCGCAACTCAACCTGGCGCCAGTCAACTTTGATGCGCTGTTCATGAATTATCTGCAACAGCAGCAGAGTGAAGGCGACGCACCACATCAGGATGCCTGATGACTACACGCAACGCTTCAATTAGCGTCCTCGGTGCCGGCTCGTACGGCACCGCACTCGCCATCACGCTGGCGCGCAATGGCCACCCGGTTTTGCTCTGGGGCCATAACCCTTCAAGTGTCGCGCAACTTCAGTCCGACCGTTGCAACACCGCTTTTCTGCCCGATGTACCTTTCCCCGACAATCTCGTTCCTGAAGCGGACTTAGCCCAAGTGGTTAACGCCAGCCGCGATCTGCTGGTGGTAGTGCCGAGCCATGTCTTCGGTGACGTTCTGATGCAACTTAAGCCACATTTACACGCAGACTCACGTATTGTCTGGGCGACGAAGGGGCTGGAGAAAGAAACCGGGCGTCTGTTGCAAGATGTGGCGCGTGAAATCCTGGGGGATGATATCCCGTTGGCGGTGATCTCTGGACCGACCTTCGCCAAAGAACTGGCGGCAGGTTTACCCACAGCCATCGCACTGGCCGCGACGGATGCGCAGTTTGCTGACGATTTGCAGCAAAAGTTGCATTGCGGGAAAAGCTTCCGGGTGTACAACAACCCCGATTTTATCGGTGTGCAACTGGGCGGTGCGGTCAAAAACGTCATTGCTATCGGCGCAGGCATCTCTGATGGTATCGGCTTTGGCGCGAATGCCCGCACGGCGTTGATTACCCGTGGCCTGGCGGAGATGAGCCGACTTGGCGCTGCTCTCGGGGCCGATCCGACCACATTTATGGGGATGGCGGGGCTTGGCGACCTGGTATTGACCTGTACCGATAATCAATCACGCAACCGTCGTTTCGGCATGATGCTGGGACAGGGTGAGAACGTGGATGAGGCGCAACGCATTATCGGACAAGTTGTAGAAGGTTACAGAAATACCAAAGAAGTCAGAGCATTAGCTGCGCGTATTGGTGTGGAGATGCCAATAACCGAGCAGATTTATCAGGTATTATATTGCGAAAAATCAGCGCGAGAGGCAGCATTGAGTTTACTTGGTCGTGCACGGAAGGACGAAAACAGCCAAAGCTGAAGCAGCATGCCCAGCCTTATCACCTGGAGCGCCCCATCTGGCGCTTTTTTTATCGGGAGTACACAGCAATGTCGTCTGAAGAGTTAGAACTGGTCTGGAACAACATCAAAGCAGAAGCCAGAGCGCTGGCTGATTGTGAACCCATGCTGGCCAGTTTTTTCCATGCGACGTTGCTCAAGCACGAAAACCTCGGTAGCGCGCTCAGCTACATGCTGGCGAACAAACTGGCTAACCCGATTATGCCTGCCATCGCGATTCGCGAAGTGGTGGAGGAAGCCTATCGCGAAGACCCGTCGATGATCGTGTCGGCTGCATACGACATCCAGGCGGTGCGCCAGCGTGATCCGGCGGTCGACAAGTATTCCACACCGCTGCTGTACCTGAAAGGCTTCCACGCCCTTCAGGCTTATCGCATTGGCCATTGGTTGTGGAAGGAAGGTCGCCGTGCGCTGGCCGTCTATCTGCAAAATGAAATCTCGGTTTCTTTTGCTGTCGATATTCACCCGGCAGCGCGCATTGGTCATGGCATCATGCTCGACCACGCCACTGGCATCGTTATCGGTGAAACCGCAGTGGTGGAGAACGATGTCTCTATCCTGCAAAACGTCACGCTGGGTGGTACCGGCAAAACCAGCGGCGATCGCCACCCGAAGATTCGTGAAGGGGTGATGATTGGTGCGGGTTCTAAAATTCTTGGCAATATTGAAGTGGGACGCGGGGCCAAAATTGGTGCCGGTTCTGTGGTGCTCCAGTCGGTGCCGCCGCATACCACCGCAGCAGGCGTTCCGGCACGTATTGTCGGTAAGCCTGCCAGCGATAAGCCTTCGATGGATATGGACCAACACTTCAATGGCTCGCCGGGTTTTGAATACGGCGACGGCATCTAGCTCTTGATCAGTGCGCCAGCATAATCCAACTGGCGCCACGCTTCGTATACCACCACTGACACCGCGTTCGACAGATTCATGCTGCGACTTTCCGGCATCATCGGGATGCGAATCTTATGCTCCGGTGGCAGCGCGTTAAGAATGTCGGCGGGTAAGCCACGGCTTTCCGGTCCAAACACCAGATAATCCCCCGCCTGATAGCGTACGGCGCTGTGCGCCGGGGTGCCTTTGGTCGTGAGCGCAAACAACCGCTGTGGAGCTTCAGCCGCAACGAATGCTGCGTAATCGGTATGATGTTTGATGGCGGTGAATTCGTGGTAATCCAGCCCGGCACGACGCAGACGCTTATCATCCCAGCCAAAACCCAGTGGGTGAATCAGGTGCAGCTGAAAGCCTGTATTGGCGCAGAGACGGATGATATTGCCGGTGTTAGGCGGGATTTCAGGTTCAAATAAAACGATGTTTAGCATAAGGCCCCCGGGAACGAGGGCCGAAGCATAACAAATTATTGCCGGGCGGAGTACAACGGTAACCAGAGCGTCAGACGCAGACCACCAAGTGGGCTGTCATCGGCTTTCACCCAACCACGATGTTGTTGCACCGCGGTTTCGACGATAGCCAGACCGAGGCCGGTGCCACCAGATTCACGATCGCGTGCCTCATCAGTGCGGTAGAACGGGCGGAAAATTTGCTCACGATCTTCCGGGCTAACGCCTGGGCCATCGTCATCTACATGAACGGTAATGCCCTCGATATCCACCGAGAAACTGACGCTGATGTGGGTGTGCGAATAACGCAGCGCATTGCGTACAATGTTTTCCAACGCACTTTCCAGCGCATGGGGGTTGCCATACAGAGGCCAGGGTCCCGGCGGATAGGGCACATCCATACGTTTACCCATCTGCTCCGCTTCGAATTTGGCATCTTCCAGCACATCATTCCACAGCTGATTGGCTTTCATCGCTTCGCTGACTAACGCGTTTTTATGCTGGGTGCGCGACAGCACCAGCAGGTCGTTAATCATCCCATCCAGACGCTGGGCTTCGGTTTCAATACGCTCCAGTTCTTTGCCTTCTCCGTGACGTCGGCGCAGAAGCGCGGTGGCTAATTGCAAACGCGTGAGCGGTGTACGTAACTCATGGCTGATGTCCGACAGCAGGCGTTGTTGGGCCGTCATCATGCGCTCAAGTGCGCTCACCATCTGGTTGAAGCTTGAACCCGCGGCAAGAAACTCCTGCGGTCCCGATTCCAGTTCCGGGTGTTGCCGCAAGTTTCCGCTCGCCACTTCATCCGCGGCATGCTTAAGCTTGCGCGCCGGGCGCGCCAGACTCCATGCCAGCCACAACAATAGCGGGGAGCTGATCAGCATGGTGACGATGAGCAGCAGCAACGGACGATCAAACAACAGATTGACGAAATCGAGTTGTGAACTGGTGGCGGGACGGATGAGATACAGCTGGTAGTTATCTTCGCCATCACGCACGGCAAAGGGACCGACCATCTCAACCCGTCCATACTTTTTCTTCTGCGGATGATCTGCATTGTCGGACTGACCAATAAAGTTGCGGATAACCTGCATTTCGTTGTGCTGGGCACCAATTACGCGCCCTTCACTGGTCACCAGCAGCAGCCGTTGGCCTGGCGGTGCCCATTTCTCAATTGCGCGGAATAACCGACGCCACCACATCAAATCATTCGGTGGGTCCTGCGACAGTTCTGCTTCAACATGCTGTTCAATCATGATGCCTTGCCGCTGCTCACTTTCCAGCAGCGAGGTCATCTGACGCGAGTCGAGTTTAGGTACCATTAATACCAGCATCAACACCAGCGCCAGGGTAAGCCAGAAGATGGCGAAGATGCGGGTGGTCAAACTTCCAATCATGATGCCGAAACCATCAGGTAGCCACGTCCGCGCAGGGTTTTAAACCACGGATGACCATCACGACGTTCCGGTAATTTACGACGTAGGTTAGAAATATGCATATCGATGGCACGATCAAACGGTGTCAGGCGCTTACCCAGCACTTCCTGGCTGAGATGTTCGCGTGAAACCACCTGGCCAAGATGCTGTGCCAGCAGATAAAGCAGGGTGAACTCAGTACCGGTGAGATCCAGTGTTTCATTATCGAAACTGGCCTCCTGGCGACCCGGATTCAGGCGCAAGCAATCCACTTCCAGCGTTGGCGAGCTGTTGTCGTGCTGCTGTTGCTGCTCACTCCAGTTGGAACGACGCAGAATGGCACGGATACGCGCGACTAATTCACGATCGTTAAAAGGTTTTGGTAGATAGTCATCCGCGCCCAATTCAAGGCCAAGGACGCGATCCAGTTCACTCCCGCGGGCGGTCAACATAATCACCGGAGTCTGGTGTTGCTGACGTAGTTCTTTCAGCGTATCGATGCCGTTCTTTTTCGGCATCATGACATCAAGCAGCAACAGGTCTACGGTGTTATCAAGAAGGTTGAGTGCCTGCTCGCCATCGCTGGCAACCATTACCTCAAAACCTTCCATCTCAAGCAGTTCTTTAAGCAGCGAAGTCAATTCGCGGTCATCATCAACCAACAGGATCTTATTCATTTTTTATTGCCCTCCGCAGGCAAAATACCGTGTTCCTATGTCGCCAATCCAACGCTTTACGTAGTTTTACACCCCCTGACGGATGTTTGCAGCTATCGCCGTACACTAGCCCTCGTTGAATCGCAAAACGGAACGAACTGGGGGTAACGATGCGCAACTTAACCGCCGTCGTCATTGCCTCAGCGATGGTTCTCAGTTACGTCAGCGCAGGAGCTGCGGAGACGACGATTGACGAGATGCATCAAAATGGCGGATTGACGACAGGCAGTATGACGCAAAATCCGCAAAGCCACATGTTTGATGGCATTGAATTGACTGAACAGCAACGGCAACAAATGCGAGACCTGATGCAACAAGCGCGACTGGAGCGTCCTGCTGTCAGCTTTCAGGATATAGAGGCCATGCATGACCTTGTCATTGCAGACAAATTTAACGAATCGGCCATCCGCTTGCAGGCAGAAAAAATTGCCCAAGCCCAGGTAGAGCAAAACATTGTGATGGCTCGGGTTCGTAACCAGATGTACCACCTGCTAACGCCTGCCCAGCAAGCGACAGTGCAGAAGAATTATGAGCGGCGTCTTAATGAAATGCGCCGGCTCGCAGAATTGCAGCCATCATCACCGCTGCAAGCAGTGAGTAGTACCAGCAGTAACCAGTAACATAGTATCCCTGTTTTCCTTGCCATAGACACCATCCCTGTCTTCCCCGCCATGATGGCGGGGTTTTTTTTATCTGCTGATTAAGCTCCCTAATAAACGGCCAATTCAGGCAGCGTTAACCCGCAAATGATAAACTTGTGCCATTCAGAGATGACGCGGGCGTCCGTGAGGCATTGGTATGGAAAACTCTTACGCAAAACTGGTGAAGCGTGCAGCACTGGCTGCCACGGTGATGGCAATATCGTTACTCGTGGTGAAAATTTTTGCCTGGTGGTACACCGGTTCGGTCAGCGTGCTGGCGGGCCTGGTCGATTCACTGGTAGATATCGCCGCGTCACTCACCAATTTGCTGGTGGTGCGTTATTCACTGCAACCTGCTGATGAGGACCATACTTTTGGTCACGGTAAAGCCGAATCACTGGCCGCGCTGGCGCAAAGCATGTTTATTTCGGGTTCGGCATTGTTCCTGTTTCTGACCGGTATCCAGCATCTGGCCTCACCCGAAACCCTGCATGCGCCGTTGGTGGGTATTGTGGTTACGTTGATTGCGCTCGGTTCTACGTTGGTGCTGGTCACTTTTCAACGCTGGGTAGTAAGACATACCCGTAGCCAGGCGATTCGCGCAGATATGTTGCATTACCAGTCTGATGTGATTATGAACGGTGCGATTCTGATGGCTCTGGGGTTAGCCAGCTATGGTTTTGCGCGGGCTGATGCGTTGTTTGCGCTGGGGATTGGCATATATATCCTTTATAACGCGTTGCGCATGGGCTATGAGGCGGTGCAGTCGTTACTGGATCGCGCTTTACCAGAAGAAGAACGTCAGGCGATCATCGGTGTGATTGCCAACTGGCCCGGCGTACGTGGCGCACATGATCTGCGCACCCGTCAGTCCGGTCCAACGCGCTTTATCCAGCTGCATCTGGAGATGGATGATCACCTGCCGCTGGTTCAGGCACATAAGGTCGCCGATCAGATTGAGCGGGCGATACGCGACAAGTTTCCCGGTTCAGATGTGATTATCCACCAGGACCCTTGTTCGGTAGTGCCAGAAAATCAACAAGGCTTTTTCCAGTTTTAATACTTAACAATCATGCCGTTACGTTATAAAAATGACGTAACGCTAACAACTTTGTAAAAAAATAGCGAAAACTTGTCTGACCTGAATCAATTCAGCATTCAGCCTTTGATATACTATCTCACAACTATAAGGCCGTGCGATCGCGAGCTGGTTAGCGCAGAGGCACTGGCGAGAATAATCCCTAGCTTTGAACAATCCAGAGGTTGTCATGATCAAAAAAATCGGAGTACTGACCAGCGGCGGCGACGCCCCAGGCATGAACGCAGCCATTCGCGGAGTCGTACGTTCCGCGCTGAGTGAAGGACTTGAAGTTTTTGGTATCTACGACGGCTATCTGGGACTCTATGAAGACCGGATGATCAACCTTGATCGCTACAGTGTCTCCGACATGATCAACCGTGGTGGTACCTTCCTCGGCTCTGCGCGTTTCCCGGAATTCCGTAACGAAGAAGTCCGTCAGGTTGCCATCGAAAATATGAAAAAGCGCGGGATTGATGCGCTGGTGGTGATTGGCGGTGACGGTTCTTACATGGGTGCTAAGCGCCTGACAGAAATGGGTTTCCCGTGCATTGGCTTGCCGGGCACCATTGATAACGATGTGGCCGGTACTGACTACACCATCGGTTATTTCACCGCGTTGGAAACCGTCGTTGAAGCGATTGACCGTCTGCGCGACACCTCTTCTTCACATCAACGCATTTCGATCGTAGAAGTGATGGGCCGCTACTGTGGTGACCTGACGCTGGCGGCGGCAATTGCTGGCGGTTGTGAGTTCATCGTGCTGCCAGAAATTCCGTATACCCGTGAAGAACTGGTTGCCGAAATCAAAGCCGGTATCGCCAAAGGTAAAAAACATGCCATCGTGGCGATCACTGAACATATCTGTGATATCGACGATTTGGCGCATTACATTGAAGCGGAAACCAAACGCGAAACGCGTGCGACCGTACTGGGCCACATTCAGCGTGGCGGCGCGCCTTGCGCTTATGACCGCATCCTGGCGTCGCGTATGGGGGCTTACTCTATCGAGCTGCTGTTGCAGGGCTACGGTGGCCGCTGTGTCGGCATCCAGAACGAGAAGATGGTGCATCATGACATCATTGACGCGATTGAAAACATGAAGCGTCCGTTTAAACGTGACTGGCTGGATACCGCGAAAAAACTCTACTAATCAAAAAATCAGGCGCGTTATTGAACGCGCCTTTTTTATCTCTGCTTATATTCCCCTCGGTTATAACAGCTTATTTTTAATTCTTTAATCCGTGGATTAGTTTGTGTCAGTCTTGTTCTATAACGACTTCGGAGAGCAAGCAATGAACAAGTGGAGTATTGGTGTCACCCTGTTACTGGCTTCTACCAGTGTTCTGGCAAAGGATATTCAGCTGTTAAACGTGTCTTACGATCCGACGCGTGAACTGTATGAACAGTACAACAAAGCGTTTAGCGCACATTACAAACAGGAAACCGGCGACAACGTGGTGATCCGCCAGTCACACGGAGGGTCTGGCAAACAGGCCACCTCGGTCATTAACGGAATCCGTGCTGACGTGGTGACGCTGGCGTTGCAGTCCGACGTTGATGCCATTGCCGAGCGAGGCCGTATTGATAAGAACTGGATCAAACGCCTGCCAGATAACTCTGCACCTTACACCTCTACCATTGTCTTCCTGGTGCGCAAAGGGAACCCGAAAGGGATCCACGACTGGGGCGATTTAATCAAACCGGGTGTCTCGGTGATTACACCAAACCCGAAAACCTCCGGTGGCGCGCGCTGGAACTATCTCGCGGCCTGGGGCTGGGCATTAGATCAGAACAACGGCGATCAGGCTAAAGCTCAGGCGTATGTCAAAGCGCTGTTCAAGAACGTTGAAGTGCAGGATTCCGGTGCGCGAGGCGCGACCAACACCTTTGTAGAACGTGGCATTGGTGACGTGCTGATCGCCTGGGAAAACGAAGCTTATCTGGCGGTTAACAAGCTGGGTAAAGATAAGTTTGAAATCATCACCCCGAGCGAATCGATCCTCGCAGAACCCACGGTGTCGGTGGTGGATAAAGTGGTAGACGAGCAGGGCACACGCAAAGTCGCTGAAGAGTACCTGAAATATCTCTACTCGCCGGAAGGACAGACCATCGCTGCGGAAAACTTCTACCGTCCACGCGATGAAGCGGTGGCGAAGAAATTTGCCAGCACCTTCGCGCCGGTAAAACTGTTTACTATCGACAGCAAATTCGGTGGCTGGGATAAAGCACAGAAAACCCACTTCTCCGATGGCGGTACTTACGATCAGATTATGAAACCGTAATCGTTTTGCCATCGTCTTATAACGGTCAGCGTAAGCTGGCCGTTTTGCTTTTCTGGCGTGGTGAAAGTCCGTGACATTCGTCACGCGACAGGCGAGGATGCAGGCAGATGATGAACAGAGGATCGAGCCATGCAGGGAAGCCGCCGTGCCCTGAGTCTGATTATCTTACTGCTTGCCGTTGTGGTTGCCGGTTTATTGCTGGCCGCCGGACACTTCCAGAAAAATTCTAATGCCTTGTGGAAAATCATCAGCGAGAAGTGCCTGCCAGGCATGACGCAAAAAGGCAACCCCGCACCCTGTCAGCGGGTGGATGTGGCAAAAGGTTACGTTACGCTGAAAGATCTCAATGGCCCTTTGCAATATCTGCTGATGCCAATCGAAAAAATCACCGGAATGGAAAGCCCACTGTTGTTGAACCCGAACACGCCAAATCTGTTTGCGGATGCCTGGGGTGAGCGGGTATTGCTGGCACAGCGCCGTGGTAAACCTATTGAGGATAGCGCGCTATCGCTGGCGATTAATTCGCAATATGGCCGCACGCAAAATCAGCTACATATTCATATTTCTTGCTTGCGACCAGATGTGCGTCAGCGGCTGGATTTGCTGGCTCCACAGCTTAACGAGCAATGGCAAAGTGAAGTGCTGCAAAACCACCGTTATCAGATCCGTACCCTGACAGCTACGCAACTGGCACAGCAGAGTGTTTTTATTCGTCTGGCAACGGAAGTCCCTGACGCCCGTTCGGAGATGGGTAAATACGGCATGGCGCTGGCTGCGTTACCGGATGGTCGTCTGGCGTTGATGGCAATTGAACGTAACTGGACCCGATTAAATAGCGGCTCGGCAGAGGAATTGCAGGATCATCGCTGCCAGATTCTGCAATAAAAAAGGCGGCTCATCAGCCGCCTCGTCAGATATCAGAATACTCAGGCGTTTTTCGCTGCCGCTGCGGCTTTGACGATCACGGCAAAGGCGTCAGCTTTCAGCGATGCACCACCAACCAGCGCACCATCGATGTCCGGCTGAGTAAACAGCTCTGCGGCATTTTTATCGTTTACAGAACCGCCGTACTGAATGATAACCTGAGCAGCAACTGCGGCATCTTTCTTCGCAATATGGTCACGAATAAATTTGTGTACCGCCTGCGCCTGCGCCGGAGTGGCTGACTTGCCGGTACCAATCGCCCATACTGGTTCGTAGGCAATCACGGCACCCTGGAAGGCTTCCGCACCCTGAGTTTCCAGCACTGCATCGATCTGACGTGCGCAGACTTCTTCTGTTTTGCCTGCTTCGTTCTCTGCGTCAGTTTCACCAATGCACAGCACCGGTACCAGACCTGCGGCTTTCAGCACAGCGAATTTCTTCGCGATAAATTCATCGCTTTCTTTGTGATAAGTACGACGCTCAGAGTGGCCGATGATGATGTATTTAGCACCGATATCCTTCAGCATGTCAGCTGAAGTTTCGCCGGTGAAAGCACCAGACAGGTTGACGTCCACGTTCTGAGCACCCAGCGCAATGTGGCTACCGGAAATGGCATGTTTCGCCTGGCCAAGGTAGAGTGCCGGTGGCGCAATTGCCACGCCGCAACCCTCAACACCTGACAGCTCTTTACGCAAACCTGCGATCAGCTCTTCCGTCATGTGCTTGCTGCCGTTCAGTTTCCAGTTACCCATAACCAGTGGATGTCGCATTCTTTCCTCCGCATAACGCGATTCATGAAATAGCGCTGCTCAGTGGCAGCGATGTCTGCCAGACAGTATAGAGATCAAATATGCTGCTGGCTTTGCTTTTCGTCATTTTTGCCGGGGTGATCAGGGGGTGGCGAGTGCCAGTTTTATCGGCTCGACGGCGAAGGTCAGACCCTTGTCGCCATTGTCGGCAACGACAAAACGCAACGCCCCTTCATTACGGGCAAAATAGCGTGAACCTTTGCCTGCACTGAGCAGCGAATCGAGTTTTTTGCGTCCATCTTCCGCTGATAAGCCGGGAGAGAAAAAGCGTAGCAGGGCAGTCATGTAGGCCATCGCCTTTTCCTGGGCATTCTTCTCGTCGGGACCGGGTAGCGGGAGCCAGGTAATTTGCAGGGTTTTGATCTTCCCGGTGCCTTGCTCCAGGGCCGTGGAGGCGTACAGCGTTTCGTTGATTTTGCTGGCAGCACGCGTCAGATTGCTTTTGTCATCGCGACTGTCGATAGCGCGATACTCCAGCAACTGCAAGTCAGGATTGGCGGCATTGTACTTTTCACGAAACTGCGCAATGGTCATATCAAAGGTGGGTGCACCAGGGAGCAAATAGGGGGCAGCAGGCAGATGATCGCTGCGATCCTGTGGTGGTGCGTCTTCTGCCCAGACGGGAAATGTCAGTGCGAGGCTGAGCAGCAACGCGCCTGGCAAATTCTTCATTGCTTCGGTCCTAACCCAATAACGTAGCCCACGATTAGAACGGTTTTTACCGGCGAAAGTCAAAACCCACGCCGGTAAAAAACTGTCATTATTCGTGGCGAATCTTACCAGTAGTGTTCGCTGCTCATATGCCCGGGTTTACGTTTGAAATGTTTACGCATATCGCGGCTGTCTTTCAGCAATTGTTGGGTGTCGCGTACCATTTGCGGATTGCCGCACAACATGATGTGACTGCTCTCGGCATCCATCGATAACCCGACCGACCGCTCCAGTTCCCCACTTTCGATCAGCTGAGGGACCCGTCCGTGCAGCGAACCTGCAATCTGTTCACGGCTGACCACCGTCTCAATGCGTAATTTGCCCTGATAACGTTGCTGCAATTGCTGCATCAGGGGCAGAAAACTGAGATCGGCGGCAAAGCGAGCCGCATGCACCAGCACGATATTCTCAAAACGTTCCAGTCCGTCCCCTTGTTGCAGAATCGACAGATAGGGACCGATCGCGGTGCCGGTTGCCAGCATCCACAGCGTCTGACAATCGGGGATCTCATCCAGCACAAAAAAACCGGAGGCTTCTTTGGTCACCATCAGCTGATCACCGGGACGCAGTGCCTGGAGCCTTGGGCTGAGTTTGCCTTCTGGTACCGTCACCAGATAGAACTCCAGCAGCGGGTCCTGCGGTGCATTGACGTAAGAATAGGCGCGCTGCACGCGTTCACCGTCGATTTCCAGCGCCAGTTTGGCAAATTGCCCGGCAATAAAAGGATCGATCGGCGCCCGCACGCGCAGGCTGAACAGGGCATCGGTCCAGTTTTTCACCTCTTGTACTTCAGCATTGACCCACTCTGCCATGCTCACTCCTTATTGTTGATTTTTCAGGCATGTCACTATCTTCGTCAGCAGCCGGGAAGATTTCCAGTCTCTACGGGGGTAAATGGCTCTCAGCGACAAATGCAGCGCACTCAGCTTCAACTGTAGCGGACGCTTTACAAGCTGGTGTCGCAGCTTGACGATGATCGGGCAACGGCTTTGTACTCAACCCTCGCTTTGTCATCGAATCCTGATATTTTTGCCGCCATTCATGACAGCCAGCCTTTTTTACTGCTGTCTTTACTTTGTTTATCAGGCAGACATTTTGTTCCATGTTGATATCTAAAACGGAAAACCGCCTGCTGCTGTTGATGCTGATTGTGCTGGTCGCTGTCGGACAGATGGCGCAAACCATCTATGTACCCGCCATGGCAATCATGGCGGATGCGCTCAGCGTGCACAGTGGCGCGATGCAGCAGGTGATGGCGGGCTACTTAATGACCTATGGTGGATCGCAACTGATCTATGGTCCGCTGTCAGATAGCATCGGGCGGCGACCAGTGATCCTTGCCGGGATGACGATCTTTGCTGCGGGCGCGTTGATCGCATTGTTCGCTCCCTCGCTGCATATCCTGGTGCTGGGCAGCGCGATTCAGGGATTGGGTACCGGCGTGGCCGGTGTGATGGCGCGTACCATGCCGCGCGATTTGTATGCCGGTGTGGCGTTACGGCAGGCCAATAGCTTACTGAACATGGGAATTCTGGTCAGTCCGCTGCTGGCCCCGGTGATCGGGGCGCTGCTGACCAAATTATTTGGCTGGCATGCCTGTTTCGCTTTCCTGCTGTTGTTGTGCGTTGGCGTGACGCTGGCGATGGCGCGCTGGTTACCGGAAACCCGACCGACCGAAACGGCGGTGACACCTTTTATGCGGCGCTACGCCACCCTGCTCAGTGATGGTAACTTCGTCCGTTATCTGCTGCTGCTGATTGGCGCGCTGGCGGGTATCGCGGTATTTGAAGCCAGTTGTGGCGTGCTGCTGGGGGGTGTGCTCGGTCTGGATGGTTTGACGGTCAGTATCCTGTTTATTCTGCCGATCCCGGCGGCTTTCTTTGGTGCCTGGTTTGCCGGGCGCGAGCAGAAATCCTGGCACATGCTGATGTGGTATGGCGTAAACAGTTGCCTGCTGGCAGGCTTGATGATGTGGGTGCCGTCCTGGTTTGGCGTGATGAACATCTGGACGTTGCTGGTGCCTGCGGCGCTGTTTTTCTTCGGCGCAGGGATGCTGTTTCCGCTGGCAACTTCCGGCGCGATGGAGCCGTATGCGTGGCTGGCTGGCAGCGCCGGTGCGCTAATTGGCGGTTTACAGAACCTCGGTTCCGGTCTGGTGGCGTGGCTGTCAGCGTTGATGCCGCAGCGCGATCAGTTCAGCCTCGGCATGCTGATGTTCGTTACAGCGCTGGTGATGTTACTGTGTTGGTGGCCGCTCTCACGCCATCCCGAGAGCGGCAAGCAGACGGTTACAGGATAAACGGATGCAGCGCCGCGTCTTTACGGTCCAGATAATGGATCGACTGGATGCGGCGAATGGTACGGGATTTACCGCGAATCAGCAGGGTTTCGCTGGTGGCGATGTTACCTTTACGGGTAATGCCTTTAAGTAAGTCGCCGGTAGTGATGCCGGTGGCGGCAAAAATCACGTTATCGTTACGCGCCATTTGTTCCAGGGTCAGCACTTTACCCGCTTCAATGCCCATCGCGGCACAGCGTTGCAATTCCTGCTCACCAAGGCGGCGATTCTCCTCGCTGTCACCTTTGACCTGATGGCGCGGCAGCAAACGCGCCTGCATATCGCCATCCAGTGCACGGATCACCGCGGCGGATACCACACCTTCCGGCGCACCGCCAATGCCATACATGACATCGACTTCGCTGTCGGGCATACAGGTCAGAATCGATGCTGCGACATCGCCATCCGGGAAAGTAAACACACGTACACCGAGTTGCTGCAACTGCGCAATCACCGCATCGTGGCGCGGTTTCGCCAGAATCGACACCGTTAGCTGACTGAGCGCTTTGCCCAGCGCTGCGGCGATATTCTTCAGGTTAGTTTCCAGCGGTAGATTGAGATCGATAGCGCCTTGTGCGCCCGGTCCGACAATCAATTTTTCCATGTACATATCAGGTGCATGCAGGAAGCTGCCTTTATCACCCACTGCCAGTACTGCCAGCGCATTGGCCTGGCCCAGTGCGGTCATACGCGTACCTTCAATCGGATCGACGGCGATATCGACGGCATCACCCTGGCCGGTTCCGACTTTTTCGCCGATGTACAGCATAGGCGCTTCATCGATTTCGCCTTCACCGATCACAATCTGGCCGTCGATATTGATGGTGTTCAGCATAATACGCATGGCGTTGACAGCAGCGCCGTCGGCAGCATTCTTGTCGCCGCGTCCTAACCAGTGATAGCCCGCCAGCGCGGCGGCTTCGGTAACGCGGGAAAATTCAATCGCGAGTTCTCGTTTCATGGTCTGCACCTGACAAAAAACAGGCGGGCAGTGTAGCACAGCGGGGAAAAGCGGCGGGAAAAACCCGCGGCAGGGAGCCGCGGGTCGAAGGGGCATTACTCGTCCTGTTCTTCCCAGGCCTGAGAGCGAGCCACGGCTTTCTTCCAGCCAGCGTAACGGAAATTACGCTCGGTGGTTTCAATGCTCGGACGAAATTCACGTTCAATGACGGCTTTGGAACGCACTTCTTCCAGGTCATTCCAGAAACCGACCGCCAGACCGGCCAGATACGCTGCACCCAACGCGGTGACTTCACGCACTTCCGGACGCTCCACACGGGTGCCAAGGATATCGGCCTGGAACTGCATCAGGAAGTTGTTGGCAACGGCACCACCATCCACGCGCAAAGATTGCAGGCGGGTGTTAGCGTCGTTCTGCATCGCTTCCAGCACATCACGCGTCTGGAAGGCAATCGACTCCAGGGTGGCGCGAATAATGTGGTTACCGTTAACACCACGGGTCAGACCGAAAATGGCACCGCGAGCATACGGGTCCCAATACGGAGCACCGAGGCCGGTAAAGGCGGGCACCATATATACGCCGTTGCTGTCTTTGACTTTCTGCGCGAAATATTCGGAGTCAGCGGCATCGCTGAACAGCTTCATCTCGTCACGCAGCCACTGAATCGCCGCACCACCGATAAACACCGCACCTTCCAGCGCATAGTTCACTTCACCACGCGGGCCACAGGCGATGGTGGTCAACAAACCGTGGGTCGAGGTTACCGCTTCAGTGCCGGTGTTCATCAACATAAAGCAACCGGTGCCGTAGGTGTTTTTCGCCATACCCGGTTGAACGCACAGTTGGCCGTACAACGCTGCCTGTTGGTCACCCGCAATACCTGCGATTGGAATACGCGTACCGCCTTTACCACCAATGTTGGTCTGGCCGTAGATTTCAGATGAACCTTTTACTTCTGGCAACATTTCACGCGGAATGTCGAGGATTTCGAGCATACGCTCATCCCACTCCAGTTTGTGAATGTTGTACATCATGGTACGAGAGGCGTTGGTGTGGTCGGTGATGTGCACACGGCCCTGGGTCATTTTCCATACCAGCCAGGTATCCACCGTACCGAACAGCAACTCGCCACGTTTTGCACGCTCACGCGCACCTTCAACGTTATCGAGAATCCACTTCACTTTGGTGCCGGAGAAGTAGGGGTTAATCACCAGACCGGTGGTGTGCTGGATATACTCTTCCAGACCCTCTTTCTTCAATTTATTACAGTAATCCGCAGTACGCGGATCCTGCCACACGATGGCGTTATAAACCGGGTTGCCGGTGGCTTTATCCCAAACGATGGCGGTTTCACGTTGGTTGGTAATACCAATGGCGGCGATTTCGTCCGAACGGATGTTAGCGTGAGCCAGCACTTCAACCAGGGTTGAACTTTGTGATGCCCAAATATCCATCGGATCATGCTCAACCCAACCCGCTTTCGGGTAGATCTGAGTGAATTCGCGCTGAGAGACGGCGACGATGTTCGCGTCGTGGTCCAGTATCACGGCGCGTGAACTGGTTGTGCCCTGGTCGAGCGCGACGATGTATTTTTTATCTGTCGTAGTCATATGATTTTCCTGATGATCTAAATGTGAAACTTAGGCTTTACGCTGCTCAGCATGCGCAACCGGACTTTCTGACTTGCTGGTTGCTACGCTCGGCAGGTGTCGTGCAATCAGAGCGCGGTAACCAAAGGCACCGAGACAGGCACCGACCAGCGGGCCAAAAATCGGAACCAGGAAGTAAGGAATATCTTTGCCACCGGTGAAGGCGACGCTACCCCAGCCTGCCAGCCATGCGAAAACTTTCGGGCCGAAATCACGCGCCGGGTTCAGGGCGAAGCCAGTGAGCGGACCCATTGAACCACCAATCACAGCAACCAACAGACCAATCAGCAGCGGGGCCATTGGGCCACGCGGCACACCGTTACCGTCATCGGTCAGCGCCATGATGACCGCCATCAGCACGGCGGTAATAACCATCTCAACCAGGAATGCCTGACCTACACTGATATGAGGGTTGGGATAGGTTGAGAAGATCCCTGCCAGTTGCAGACTGTCTACGCTGCCGCGCACCATCTGATGGCTTTGCTCGAAATCGATAAACAAACTGTAGTAAAGACCGTAGACCAGCGCCGCCGCACAGAACGCACCGGCAACCTGCGCCACAATGTAAGGCAGCACTTTGCGGCCTTCAAAGTTGGCGAACAGGCAAAGCGCTACGGTCACTGCTGGATTGAGATGAGCGCCTGAAACCCCAGCACTCAGATAAACCGCCATGGAGACAGCTAAACCCCAGATAATACAAATCTCCCATTGACCGAAGCTGGCTCCGGCAAGTTTCAGAGCAGCGACACAGCCCGCGCCGAAAAAGATAATCAAACCGGTACCAAGAAATTCGGCGATGCACTGACCTGTTAGCGTATTCGTTGTCTGACTCATAATGGCATTCCTGAAGCGAGGTTAAATTTTATCAGTTGTTGTTCTCAATCCGTTGAGTCACCCAGCTCTCTTGTAGGGCTGCTGTAAATTTATCGTTAACGAGCATAAACGAGAAATAGCGAAATTGAATTCTGTGTGGTCTGTCATAAAAATGCGCGTTTTCGCGTTTTTTGCGGTTTTTTAAGCACTATTTCCCCTACAGCCAATAAGGAATTTCTCGGCGAGATGGAAAATATGCTCCTTGTGGCGCTTTTTTTTAGGCATTAACTGAAAAGTGTTACAGACTTCCTTCGCAAGCCTTGCGCCGCTGGACTTGCCGGGGCGCGCTACATACAATCGGGACATCGTTGCTGGCCACGTCATGGACGGGCGCGCGTTGCGTCTGGTCAGCACCATCAACGCCTTGCAAGATTTAGGAGAGGTCAGAAAGATGTCATTTGAAGTGTTCGAAAAACTGGAAGCGAAAGTACAGCAGGCGATTGATACCATCACCCTGTTGCAGATGGAAATCGAAGAGCTGAAAGAGCAGAACAATCACCTGAAGAATGAAGTACAGCAATCTTCAGGCAATCAGGATGCGCTGGTGCGTGAAAATCAGCAGCTGAAAGAAGAACAGCATGTGTGGCAGGAGCGTTTACGCGCACTGCTGGGAAAAATGGAAGAAGTCTAAGCGTACTTTGAACGGCTTATCACAACGGGTGCTGATGGCACCCGTTTTCGTTTCCGATGCTATTCGATATCAAGCGCGTCTTCAGACAGGATCATACCGGTATTGTCGGCGTAGAGATGATCGCCGGAAAAGAAAGTCACGCCACCAAAGTTGACGCGCACATCGCTCTCACCGATACCTTCACCAGCGGCACCCACCGGGATGGCTGCAATCGCCTGAATACCAAGTTCCAGCTCTTCCAGTTCGTCGACCTGACGCACCGAGCCGTACACCACAATTCCTTCCCACTCGTTTTGTACTGCCAGGCGTGCCACCTCGGCATCAACCAGCGCGCGACGCACCGAGCCGCCGCCATCGACCAGCAGGACTCGACCCCGGCCATTCTCTTCCAGCAGGTCATACAACAGGCCGTTGTCTTCAAAACATTTCACTGTGGTTATCTGGCCACCGAATGAAGTGCGTCCACCAAAGTTCGAAAAAAGCGGTTCAACAACGTTCACTTCTTCATGGTAGATGTCGCAGAGTGCAGATGTATCGTATTTCATAGTGATGTCGTCTGTTTGCCACAGGAGCGGTAAGTATATCGCTATCTGGCAAGTGTTGGCAAAATCATCACCTGCTAAAAAAAGCGCTACATCAATATCCTGTGCAAAAAAAAGCCCGGCACAGTGGCCGGGCTTCGTTGAAGCGATGACTTACAGGATAAAGCGGCTAAGGTCTTCGTCAGCCACCAGTTGGTCAAGATGCTTACCAACATATTCAGCGTCGATGGTGATGGACTCACCGTTACGATCGCTGGCGTCGTAGGAGATATCTTCCATCAGACGCTCCAGCACGGTATGCAGACGACGCGCACCGATATTCTCGGTGGTTTCGTTGACCTGCCATGCGGCCTCGGCGATACGACGGATACCATCCTCGGTGAAATCAACGTTCACACCTTCGGTCGCCATCAGCGCTTTGTACTGTACGGTGACAGAGGCGTTCGGTTCAGTCAGGATGCGCTCGAAATCATTCACCGTCAGTGCCTGCAATTCCACACGAATCGGCAGACGCCCCTGTAATTCCGGGATCAGGTCCGACGGACTGGCCACCTGGAATGCACCCGAAGCAATAAACAGGATATGGTCAGTTTTCACCATGCCGTGTTTGGTCGAAACGGTGCAGCCTTCTACCAGTGGCAGCAGGTCACGCTGAACACCTTCACGCGAGACATCCGGGCCAGACGTCTGGCCGCGTTTACAGATTTTGTCGATCTCATCGATAAACACGATGCCGTGTTGTTCAACGGCTTCGATGGCGTCCTGTTTCAGCTCTTCCGGGTTCACCAGTTTGGCGGCTTCTTCTTCAATCAGCAGCTTCAGGGCATCTTTGATTTTCAGCTTACGCGGCTTCTGCTTCTGACCACCCAGGTTCTGGAACATGGATTGCAACTGGCTGGTCATCTCTTCCATACCCGGCGGTGCCATGATCTCCACACCCATTGGTGCGGCAGCCAGATCGATCTCAATTTCTTTATCGTCCAGCTGACCTTCACGCAGTTTCTTGCGGAAAGCCTGGCGTGCGGCTGAAGGTTCCGAGGCGTGCTCTGGCTGGCCCCAGTTATTTTTGGCCGGCGGGATCAGCACGTCGAGAATGCGCTCTTCTGCCATCTCCTCGGCACGGTATTTGTTCTTCTCAATCGCCTGAATGCGCACCATTTTCACGGCCGCGTCAGTCAGATCGCGAATGATGGAGTCCACTTCTTTCCCGACGTAGCCAACTTCGGTGAATTTGGTGGCTTCCACTTTGATGAACGGCGCATGAGCCAGTTTAGCCAGGCGACGGGCAATTTCGGTTTTACCGACACCGGTCGGGCCGATCATCAGAATGTTTTTCGGGGTGACTTCATGACGCAGCTCTTCGTCGAGCTGCATACGACGCCAGCGGTTACGCAGCGCAATCGCCACAGCACGTTTTGCGCCGTCCTGGCCGATAATAAAGCGATTCAGTTCGCTGACAATCTCGCGGGGAGTCATCTCAGACATGGTTTTGATCCTTACGCCTTAGACGGTAATTCTTCGAAGTTAACGTTATGGTTGGTGTAGATGCAGATATCACCCGCGATATCGAGCGCTTTCGCCACGATATCCTTAGCACCCAACTCAGTATTTTCCAGCAGGGCGCGTGCTGCGGCCTGGGCGTAAGGTCCACCCGAACCGATGGCAATCAGATCATTTTCTGGTTGGATGACATCACCGTTGCCGCTGATGATCAGTGAAGCCGATTCGTCAGCCACTGCCAGCAGCGCTTCCAGACGACGTAGCATCCGGTCGGTACGCCAGTCTTTAGCCAGCTCAACCGCAGCCTTCACCAGATGACCCTGGTGCATTTCCAGCTTGCGTTCGAACAGTTCGAAGAGGGTGAAGGCATCTGCGGTGCCGCCAGCGAAACCGGCAATCACTTTGTCGTTGTAAAGACGACGCACTTTTTTAACGTTGCCTTTCATTACGGTATTGCCGAGAGTAGCCTGGCCATCACCGCCAATCACTACCTGGCCGTTGCGTCGCACACTTACTATTGTTGTCACGGGCAGACCCCTTGTTGCAGTAGAAAAGGACTCCGCGCACCGGGCGCGGAGTATCATGCAACCTGATATGGGGTAAATTGAGAGGGTTTCAACCCCCCAATGCGAGGGGAATACAGTTTCCGTGACCGGAACTGTGCAGGCGTTTTACGGTGCTGTCAGCGCTGCTGCGATCTTTAAATGGCCCAATGACCACGCGATTCCAGCCGCCACCGGTAGTGATCCGGCTTTCAAAACCTTCGAAAGCGAGCGCGGCGCGAGCAGACTCGGCCTGCTCGGTGCCTTTGAATGAACCACACTGCACCATCCAACGTTGTGACGGCGCTTTCTCGACGGGTTTCGCCTTCACCGTTTCCTGTGGCCGGGTTTGCGGCTCTGGCTCACGGGTAATCGGAGCGGGTTGCTGGCGGGTTACCGGCTGTTGCTGTTGGGCTTGCTGCTGACGTTGCAACTGTTGTTGCTGAACCTGCTGCTGACGCTGCAATTGTTGCTGCTGTTGTTGGCGCTGCAACGTTTGTTGACGTTGCGCCGGAGTTTGTTCATTCCACGGCACTTCATTCAACTGGGTTGGCTGCTGACGCATATCTGCCTGCATCTGTTCCAGTAGCTGGCGTTGTTCATCGGTCAACTGCGTTTGTGATTGTATTCCGCCACCTGCTGAAGGTTCAGTGGGGGTAGGGACAGTGAGCTGACGATTCTCCAGCTCTTTGATGTATTTCCAGCGCTCTTCCGGCTTCGGCGGTAAGCCATTACCGGCTGCTTTATGGTCCGGGATAACCGGTGACTCTTCTTTCTTATGATGGGAGATGAACCATAAGCCACCGGCAAAGGTGACCAGTACAGCCGCAGCCAGTACGATCATCAGTTTGGAGGTGCCAGAACCGCCCTTACTTTTCTTGCTGCGGCCTGTGCTTTTTTTGCGACGCGTCCCTGTTGAACGCCCGCGGCCTACGTAATCTCTTTGTGCCACTCTCGTTCTGATACCCTTTAAAAAATGCGGGCCTGTAAATGTGCTGTTAATTGCCCGGCAAGGAATGCGCCATGTTACTCAAGGGCTGGAACTTTGACCAGCGAAGACTGCCTTAAGAATCCGCTGAAAATGCGCTGTAAAGGTAGTCATTTTTAACGTTTTGCGACAGGGGCGGTGCTGCCACGCACACGTAATTCCGCATCGAGCAAGCGTGAACCATTGTTGACGCGCTTGCCTTGTAACTCATCCAACAGCAACAACATCGCTTCACGGCCAATATCAAAGCGCGGCTGAGCAACAGTGGTTAACGGGGGATCGTAATATTGCGCCAGTTCGATGTCGTCGAAACCCACCACGGAGAGATCCTGAGGGATACGCATACCCAGCTTGCGAGCCTGGTTCATGGCACCCAGCGCCATCAAATCGCTATGACAAAACAGCGCTTTTGGTGGGTTAGGCAAACTCATCAGCTGCTTCAGCGCCGTGGCTCCGGCTTCAAAGGTAAAATCACCGTGCACAATCAGCGTGGGATCGACCGGGAGATTACTGCGCCGCAGCGCCTGGATGTAGCCCTGTAAACGGTACTGGCACAATGGAACATGTTCTGGACCGGTAATGCATGCAATCTGGCGATGGCCCAGTTGCAACAGGTGATTCACCGCCTCGAAAGCGGCGGTCAGGTTATCGATATGCACCGTAGGCAGCGCCATTTCAGGTGCGAATTCGTTACCCATCACCATTGGCGGCAGGTTACGTTGATCTTCAACCCCCGCCTCAAACGGCAGTTGTGAACCGAGTAGCACCATGCCATCAATCTGACGCGTCAGCATCAGGTTGAGAAAGGTTTTTTCCTGCTGGTTCTGGTGGGCGCAATCGCCAATTAACACCAGGTAACCCTCTTGCGCCGCGGTCACTTCTACGCCACGGATAATCTCGCTGAAAAAGGGATCACAGATATCCGGCACGATGACGAGGATAGTTTGTGTTTCACCGCGTTTGGCGTTGCGCGCCAGACCGTGAGGTGCATACCCGACGGCAATCACTGCCTGTTCCACCTTCTGTCGGGTGGCTGCCGAGACTTTTTCCGGGTTCATCAACGCACGAGAAACCGTGGCGGTCGAAACGCCCGCTTTCTCAGCCACATCTTTCATGGTGGCGGTGGTTGAGGGTTGCTTCTGGTCCAACGTTTTACTCCTGACG
The DNA here is from genome assembly GCF_009728735.1 of Pantoea phytobeneficialis. NCBI lineage: Bacteria > Pseudomonadati > Pseudomonadota > Gammaproteobacteria > Enterobacterales > Erwiniaceae > Pantoea > Pantoea phytobeneficialis. The sequence continues at coordinate 4,208,109 of NZ_CP024636.1, read as the reverse complement.
CGGTACGGCGCGTTGAATTTCTGACTAAAGGCGGGCATCTGTCGGGTCGGCACTATTGTTAACCGAACCGCGGGCAGTGTTGTTACTTAATTTGCATAAAAATTGTGACTTGTGCGACTTTTTTCGATCCGCCTCGCAGATATGACGCGACTCAGCTCTCAGTCGGGTCAATATCCAGCGTCCATTTGACTTTGCGGGCGGCGGGTAACGTTGAGAGCAGTGGCAGCGAGCTACTCAGCAGCTGTTGCAGCCGTTTGCGCGATGGGTGTTGCAGCAACAGCTGCCAACGCCAGCGGCCACTGCGCTTGGGTTGCAGCGCCGGAACGGGTCCCATCAGCCACAGCGCCTGATCTTTCAACGGGCTGGCCTCGATCAGGTTACGTAACTGATTGAGAAACTCGGCGGCCTGCTGGTTATCCATATCTTCGGCGCGAAATAGCGCATGGCTGGTCCACGGCGGTAGATGCACAGACTGACGCTCCAGTAGCGCCTGCTCGGCAAAGGCAAAATAACCACGATGCAACAGGGTTTGCAGCAGCGGATGTTCCGGGTGGTGCGTCTGCAACAGCACTTCTCCCTGTTTACCTGCACGGCCCGCGCGGCCTGCAACCTGAGTATAGAGCTGTGCGAAACGTTCAGCGGCGCGGAAATCGGCGGAGAACAGCGCGCCATCAACATCTAACAACGAAACCAGCGTAACATCCGGGAAATGGTGGCCTTTTGCCAGCATCTGCGTGCCGACCAGAATGCGTGCGCCACCGCGATGCACATCCGCCAGGTGTTGCTCCAGCGCGCCTTTGCGGCTGGTGGTATCACGATCGATGCGGGACACCGGCACGCCGGGAAATAGCGTACCGAGCTGCTGTTCTAACTGCTCGGTTCCGACACCCACCGGCATCAAGTGGGTTGATCCACATTGTGGGCACTGATGCGGCAACGGGCGTTGACTGTCGCAATGGTGGCAACGCAGCTGACGATGGTGCTGATGCAGCGTGTAGTAGCGATCGCAGCGTTGACACTCGGCTAGCCAACCACAGTCGTGGCACATCAGGGCCGGTGAGAAGCCCCGGCGGTTGAGGAACAACAGTACCTGATTATTTGCCTGTAAATGCTGACGCATTTTGCCCAGCAGGGCTGGGGCCAGACCGCCTTTCAGTTGTTGTCCTTTCAGATCAATCAATTGCTGCAACGCCGGTTTAGCGTTACCGGCGCGTTTGGTGAGGTTGAGCTGACGATATTTGCCGTTGCGCACGTTGTGCAGCGTTTCCAGCGCGGGCGTGGCCGATCCCATTACAATCGGGATATCTTCCTCATGGGCGCGAAACACCGCCAGGTCGCGCGCCTGATAACGCCAGCCTTCCTGCTGTTTATAGGAACTGTCGTGCTCTTCATCAATAATGATCACGCCGGGACGTGCCAGCGGCGTAAACAGCGCCGATCGTGTGCCAATCACAATCGCGGTTTCACCACTGCGCGCCCGCAGCCAAACGGCGAGGCGCTCGCTGTCATTCAGCGCCGAGTGCAGCACATCAATCGGCGCATCGAAACGTTCACGAAAGCGGGCGATGGTTTGCGGCGTCAGGCCAATTTCCGGCACCAGTACCAACGCCTGTTTACCGCGCGCCAGCACGTTTTCCAGCACGCTCAGGTAGACCTCCGTCTTCCCTGAGCCGGTGATCCCGGCCAGCAACCAGGCAGCATAGCGATCGTCTTCGCTGCGAATCGCGCCGACCGCCATGGCCTGATCGGTGTTAAGCCGCAGCCTCTCCCCTTTAACGGCAAACGTGTCCCGCCAGTCGTGTAATGGCGCAGCGTGCTCACGCAGATCACACAAGCCTTTGGCACGTAGTGCCTGCAAGGCCGCATCGGTGAGATCGTGGTCGCCAATCTGATGACGATAGAGTGGCTGCTGGCGCAGTGCCGCCAGCGCCTGCTGCTGTTTGCGGGCGCGTTTCAGGCTATCCAGCGCCACTTCACGCCCGGCGTCATTGATTACCCATTGCCACAGCGGGGCTTCCTGCGCAGGTTTGCCCAGGCGCAACAGCACCGGCAAGGCATGGTTCAACACTTCGCCCAACGGGGAGTGATAATACTGCGCTGCCCACTGCAAAATGCGCCACAGCGCGGGTGAATAGAGGCTGCTGTCATCCAGCAATTCATCAATCTGCTTTAGTTGTGTCAGGGGCAGGTCGCTGGTTTCGCGTATGCCGACCACAATGCCCACCATTTTCCGGTTGCCGAATGGCACACTGACGCGCACGCCTGTCACCGGCAGCGGTGCATCGGCAGGCAGCAGGTAGTCAAACAGGCGAGGCAGCGGAACGGGCAGGGCAACCTGAACAACGGGCATGTCGATCTCTATCCGGTTCTGTAATAAGGAGAAGTAGTGTACACGCTGACGCGGCGAGCGGATATCCATCCGCGCCATTTGCCAAAAGCGGTCATTTTCTGTATACTGCGCCGCCTTTGATGAGAAACGCTCGTCAAAGATTACACATTAATTGTTCAACCGCGTGTGGTGCTGTGCAGGTATAGCCTGGCACGGAGAGCGACACGGCCTTTTATGAGGTTCTCCCATGAAACAAGGTATTCACCCGAAATACGAAGCAGTGACCATCACTTGCTCTTGCGGTAACGTGATCAATACTCGCTCTACTATGGCTCACAACCTGAACCTGGACGTGTGCGGCAAATGCCACCCGTTCTACACTGGTAAGCAGCGTGTTGTTGACACCGGTGGCCGTGTTGATCGCTTCAACAAGCGTTTCAGCCTGCCGACCAGCAAGAAATAAGATTTGTTTGTCGTCGACGCCTGTGGGTGTCGGCTACAAGAAAAAACCCAGCTTCGGCTGGGTTTTTTTGTTTCTGGCGTCAGTATTCCCAGGTATCGGGATTGATGCCCATCTCACGCATGATCTTCTTCGCTTCTTCCGGGATCTCATCACTACGCTCTTTACGTAGATCTACGTCGTCCGGCAGAGGTTGGCCGGTGAAGGCATGCAAAAAGGCTTCGCACAGCAGTTCACTGTTGGTGGCATGACGCAGGTTATTAACCTGACGACGGGTGCGCTCATCCGTTAGAATTTTCAGCACTTTCAGCGGGATAGATACCGTGATCTTCTTGACCTGCTCGCTCTTCTTACCGTGCTCAGCGTAAGGGCTGATATATTCGCCGTTCCATTCAGCCATGGGTTACCTTAATCAATAAAAGTGGAATGTGGGGAAATCCGTTGATTATGCCCGATTTCTTGGTGCCTGACCCCTGAAAATGCAGGTTTTATGCTTAAACATCACTTTCCCGGAGAAAGCGCGCTGAACACCAGGCGATGACGCGTAATTTTAGCGGGTATTGATGCTTTGCTCAATCTATACGCAAAGACATTTAGATGTCCAGATGTATTGACGTCTATTGTCGGAATGCTATCCTGTTGCCTCTTCTTTTTACTCTTCAGGAACAGTAAGCACCATGACGCGTAAACAGGCAACCATCGCAGTACGCAGCGGTTTGAATGATGACGAGCAATATGGCTGCGTTGTCCCACCGATTCACCTCTCCAGCACCTATAACTTCCTTGACTTCAACCAGCCACGCGCCCATGACTACTCTCGTCGTGGTAACCCGACGCGTGACGTGGTGCAACGTGCGCTGGCAGAACTGGAAGGTGGCGCAGGTGCGGTATTAACCAATACCGGCATGTCAGCGATTCATCTGGTGACCACCGTGTTCCTGAAGCCGGGTGATTTGCTGGTGGCACCGCACGATTGCTATGGCGGCAGCTATCGTCTGTTCGACAGCCTGAGCAAGCGCGGCGCGTACCGGGTTAAGTTTGTCGATCAGGGCGATAAAGCGGCGTTACAGGCGGCTCTGGCAGAAAAACCGAAGCTGGTGTTGGTGGAAAGCCCCAGCAATCCTTTATTACGCGTGGTGGATATTGCCGCGATTTGTCAGGCCGCGCGTGAAGCGGGTGCCATCAGCGTGGTGGATAACACCTTCCTCAGCCCGGCACTGCAAAACCCGCTGGCGCTGGGTGCCGACCTGGTGATTCACTCCTGCACCAAATACCTGAATGGCCACTCCGATGTGGTGGCGGGTGCGGTGATTGCTAAAGATCCGGCATTGGCGACGGACCTTGCCTGGTGGGCCAACAACATTGGTGTAACCGGTGCGGCCTTCGACAGCTATCTGCTGCTGCGTGGCCTGCGTACTCTGGGGCCGCGTATGGCGGCCGCACAGCGCAATGCGCTGGCAATTGTTGATTACCTAAAGCAACAACCGTTGGTGAAAAAACTGTATCATCCTTCCCTGCCGGAAAATGCCGGTCACGAGTATGCGGTACGTCAACAGCGCGGCTTTGGTGCCATGTTAAGTTTCGAGCTGGACGCCGACGAAGCGCGCCTGCGCCGTTTCCTCAAAGCGTTGCAGCTGTTCACGCTGGCTGAGTCACTGGGTGGTGTTGAGAGCCTGATATCGCACACCGCCACCATGACGCATGCCGGCATGTCGGCCGAAGCGCGTGCCGCAGCGGGAATTTCCGAAACGTTGCTACGTATTTCTGTCGGAATTGAAGATCACGAAGATTTAATCGCCGATCTGGATAATGCATTCAGGATCGCAGCCGAGGGGTAACCATGACGATTTCAGCAGGCGCGGGAACGCCGACCAGTAAGCAGTTGCATAAATTTGGTGGCAGTAGCCTGGCCGATACCCGTTGCTATCAACGCGTTGCCAGCATCATGGCGGATTACAGCCAGCCGGGCGATTTGATGGTGGTTTCTGCCGCAGGCAGCACCACCAACCAGCTGATCAGTTGGCTCAAGCTGAGCCAGAGCGATCGGTTGTCAGCGCACCAGGTGCAACAGGCGTTACGGCGTTTTCACAGCGAGCTGATTGCATCGCTGTTACCGGCTGAAATGGCAGAAACCCTCACCGCGACTTTTATTCGTGATTTGGAAAAACTGGCGGCGCTGTTGGATGGCACCATTACCGACGCGGTATACGCCGAGGTGGTAGGGCACGGTGAAATCTGGTCAGCACGGCTGATGGCGGCGGTGCTGAGCCAGCGTGATATCGAAGCCGTATGGCTGGATGCCCGCGATTTTCTGCGTGCCGAGCGTGCCGCGCAACCGCAGGTTGATGAAGGAAAATCCTTGCCGCTGTTGCAGGCGCTGCTGACACAGCATCCGCATCAGCGCCTGGTAGTAACCGGTTTTATCAGCCGTAACGATGCCGGTGAAACCGTGCTGCTGGGCCGTAACGGCTCGGACTATTCCGCCACGCAGATTGGTGCGCTGGCCGGTGTCGGACGCGTAACCATCTGGAGCGACGTGGCCGGGGTGTATAGCGCTGACCCGCGCAAGGTGTCGGATGCTTGCCTGTTACCGTTGCTGCGCCTCGATGAGGCAAGTGAACTGGCACGTCTGGCTGCACCGGTGCTGCATACCCGTACCTTGCAGCCGGTGTCGAATAGCGATATCGACCTGCAACTGCGTTGTAGCTACCAGCCGGAACAGGGTTCGACGCGCATTGAGCGTGTGCTGGCCTCGGGCACGGGCGCACGCATTGTCACCAGCCACGATGACGTCTGCCTGATTGAAATCCAGATCCCCAACAGCCATGATTTCGCCACCCTGAATAAAGAAATCGATCTGCTGCTGAAGCGCGCACAATTGCGTCCATTAGCGGTGGGTACCCATCCTGATCGCCAGTTGCTGCAACTGTGCTACACCTCGGAAGTGGTGAACAGCGCCTTTAACCTGTTGCAGGACGCGGCGTTGCCTGGCCATTTGCAACTGCGTGATGGTTTAGCGCTGGTAGCGTTGGTGGGAGCGGGAGTCACGCGTAACCCCCTGCACAGCCATCGTTTCTGGCAACAAATTAAAGACCAGCCGGTGGAGTTTGTCTGGCAGTCAGAAGAACATATCAGCATCGTGGCAGTACTGCGTGTCGGCCCGACCCAGCATCTGATTCAGGGTCTACATCAGTCGCTGTTTCGCGCCGAAAAGCGTATTGGCCTGATGCTGTTTGGTAAAGGCAATATCGGCTCCCGCTGGCTGGAGTTGTTTGCGCGCGAGCAGGAGACGCTGTCGGCACGCACCGGATTCGAATTTGTGCTGGCAGGGGTGGCAGACAGTCGCCGCAGCCTGCTGAGCTACGACGGTCTTGATGCCAGCCGCGCCCTGGCTTTCTTTGATGATGAAGCCGAGGAGCGCGATGAAGAGTCGTTGTTCCTGTGGATGTGCGCGCATCCGTTTGATGATCTGGTGGTGCTGGACGTTACCGCCAGTGAGCCGCTGGCGCAGCAGTATCTCGATTTTGCCAGCCACGGCTTCCACGTTATCAGCGCCAACAAGGTGGCTGGTGCGTCGAACAGCCAGAGTTGGCGACAGATTCGTGATGCTTTCACCAAAACCGGCCGCCATTGGTTGTACAACGCCACCGTGGGTGCGGGTCTGCCGGTGAACTATACGGTGCGCGATTTGCGTGAAAGCGGTGATTCGATTCTCGCCATCAGCGGCATCTTCTCCGGGACGCTCTCCTGGCTGTTTTTGCAGTTTGACGGCACCGTGCCGTTTACCGAATTGGTGGATCAGGCGTGGCAGCAAGGGCTGACCGAGCCGGATCCACGCGTTGACCTCTCCGGTCAGGATGTGATGCGCAAGCTGGTGATTCTGGCGCGTGAAGCGGGCTATAACATCGAACCAGACCAGGTTCGCGTGGAGTCGCTGGTACCCGCCAGCTGCGAAGGCGAATCGATTGATCACTTCTTTGAGAATGCTGATGAACTGAATGATCAGATGATCCAGCGTCTGGAAGCAGCACAGGAGATGGGGCTGGTGCTGCGCTATGTCGCGCGTTTCGATGCCAATGGCAAAGCGCGTGTTGGCGTAGAAGCGGTGCGTCCGGAACATCCGCTGGCGGCGCTGCTGCCGTGCGATAACGTGTTCGCCATTGAAAGTCGTTGGTATCGTGATAACCCGCTGGTCATTCGTGGGCCAGGTGCCGGGCGTGATGTCACCGCCGGAGCCATCCAGTCGGATATTAACCGCCTCGCGCAACTGCTGTAACCCGCCTTATGATGCAGACGGTGACGGGCCGTCTGCATTTTTCATTTTTTTCCCACCATCGTGAAATTCCTTCATGTTGGTTGAATATTTGTCACGCCTGGACATTAATTTTCAGTTGACGCTAAGTCGGGAATCGTTCATTTTGTGCATCTGGACGTCTAAACGTATGGATGTTCGAAAACCACAAATAATCGATGTGTGAAGGTGAGGTAACAGGATGAGTTTCTTTCATGCCAATCAGCGCGAAGCGCTGAATCAAAGCCTGGCTGAGCTGAACGGGCAAATTAATGTCTCTTTTGAGTTTTTTCCGCCACGTACCAGCGAAATGGAAGCAACCCTGTGGAACTCTATTGACCGTCTTAGCAGCCTGAAGCCGAAATTTGTTTCGGTTACCTATGGTGCCAACTCGGGCGAGCGTGACCGTACCCATAGCATCATCAAGGGCATTAAAGAGCGCACCGGCCTGGAAGCAGCACCGCATCTGACCTGCATCGATGCCACGCGTGATGAGTTACGCACCATCGCGCGCGATTACTGGAACAGCGGCATTCGCCATATCGTCGCGCTGCGCGGCGATTTACCACCGGGTAGCGGTAAACCGGATATGTACGCGTCTGATCTGGTCGAATTGCTGAAAGATGTGGGCGATTTTGATATCTCGGTTGCCGCCTATCCTGAAGTGCATCCGGAAGCGAAAAGCGCACAGGCAGACCTGATCAACCTGAAACGCAAGATTGATGCCGGTGCTAACCGTGCCATCACGCAATTTTTCTTCGACGTCGAAAGCTACCTGCGCTTCCGCGACCGTTGTGTGGCGACCGGTATCGATGTGGAAATCGTGCCGGGCATTCTGCCGGTGTCCAACTTCAAGCAGCTGCAACGCTTCGCCACCATGACTAACGTGCGTGTGCCGGGCTGGATGAACGCGATGTTTGAAGGGCTGGATGATGACGCGGAAACGCGCAAAATGGTCGGTGCGAACATTGCGATGGATATGGTGAAAATCCTGTCGCGTGAAGGGGTGAAAGATTTTCACTTCTACACCCTGAACCGTGCGGAGATGAGCTACGCGATTTGCCACACCCTGGGTGTACGACCTCATCATAATTAGTCATACAAACTCGTAGCGGCGCGATTTATCGCGCAATCCCATGCGCGATAAATCGCGCCGCTACGGGCCACATCAAGAAGGGGCCGAAGCCCCTTGATATGTCTGCTTAACCGGTATTACGCATACCCGCTGCGACACCCGCGATAGTCACCATCAACGCTTGCTCAACACGCGCATCCGGCGCATCACCACGCTCTTCCTGCGCACGCGAACGGTGCAGCAATTCAGCCTGCAACACGTTCAGCGGGTCGGTGTAGACATTACGCAGCGCGATGGATTCGGCAATCCACGGCTGATCCGCCATCAGATGCGCATCGTTGGCGATGGTCAGCACTGCTTTGATATCCGCATCCAGTTGGTCACGCAGTTGCTGGCCCAGCGGCCACAATGATTTATCCACCAGACGCTGATCATAATATTCTGCCAGCCACAGGTCGGCTTTCGAGAACACCATCTCCAGCATGCCAAGACGGGTGGAGAAGAATGGCCAGTCGCGGCACATCGCTTCCAGTTGATCCTGGTGACCTTGCTCCATCGCTTTCTGGATTGCCGCACCGGCACCCAGCCAGGCTGGCAGCATCAGACGGTTCTGCGTCCAGGCAAAAATCCACGGAATCGCGCGCAGCGACTCCACGCCACCGGTGGCACGGCGTTTGGCCGGGCGTGAACCCAATGGCAGTTTACCCAGTTCCTGTTCCGGCGTTGCAGAGCGGAAATAGGGAACGAAATCAGGATTTTCACGTACATAGCCACGGTACATCGCACAGGAGTGAGCCGACAGACCGTCCATAATGTCGCACCATTCGCTTTTTGGCTCCGGTGGCGGCATCAGGTTGGCTTCGAGAATCGCACCGGTATACAGCGACAGGCTGGCGATAGTCACTTCCGGCAGGCCGTATTTGAAGCGGATCATCTCACCCTGTTCAGTCACGCGCAGGCCACCTTTCAGGCTACCCGGCGGCTGCGACAGCAGCGCAGCATGCGCCGGTGCGCCACCACGACCAATGGAACCGCCGCGTCCGTGGAACAACGTCAGGGCGATACCGGCTTTTTCACAGGTCTTGATTAACGCGTCCTGGGCCTGATACTGCGCCCAGCTTGCGGCCATCACGCCAGCATCTTTCGCGGAGTCAGAATAACCAATCATCACCATCTGCTTGCCCTGAATAAAGCCGCGATACCAGTCGATGCCCAGTAGCTGGCTCATCACGTCGTTGGCGTTGTTCAGGTCGTCGAGCGTTTCAAACAGCGGTGCCACTGGCATGGCGTAGGTGATACCGGCTTCTTTCAGCAGCAGATGCACCGCCAGCACGTCGGATGGCACTTTTGCCATAGAGATGACGTAAGCGGCAATCGAGCCTTGCGGCGCTTCGGCTGCCACTTTGCAGGTATCCAGCACTTCGCGGGTATTATCGCTCGGCTCCCACTGGCGTGGCAGCAGGGGACGTTTGGAATTCAGTTCACGGATCAGGAAAGCCTGTTTGTCGGCTTCTGACCAGCTTTCATAATCACCGAGGCCGAGATAGCGCGTCACTTCGGCAATCGCTTCGGTATGACGGGTGCTCTCCTGACGCAGATCGATACGCACCAACGGCACGCCAAAACACTTCACGCGGCGCAGCGTATCCAGCAGCTGACCATTAGCGATGATGCCCATGTCGCATTGTTGCAGTGACTGATAGATGGCAAACAGCGGTTGCCACAGCTGATCGTTGGACACCAGCAAATCAGCAGGACGTGGCACGCGCTCGCCTTTCAGACGACGCTCCAGGAAGGCCTGGGTGCTCATCAACTGACTACGGATGCGTTTCAGAATCACGCGGTAGGGTTCCAGCGCTTCCGGGTCGCCACACAGTTCACGTACTTCGTCGCTGCACTCGGACATTGACAGCTCGGAAATCAGCACGCCGACATCACGCAGGAACAGGTCGGCAGCTTTCCAGCGGCCGAGCTGCATAGCCTGTCGCGTGATGGTAGCGGTAACGTTCGGGTTGCCGTCGCGGTCGCCGCCCATCCAGGAGGTAAATTGTACCGGGACAAAATCCACTGGCAGCTGCATACCAAAGGTTTCTTCAACCTGCTCGTTCAGCTCGCGCAGAAACGCCGGTACGCCTTCCCACAGGCTGTTTTCCACCACGGCAAAGCCCCATTTGGCTTCATCAACCGGGGTCGGGCGATATTTACGAATTTCATCGGTGTGCCAGGCCTGGGCAACCAGTTGGCGCAGACGGCGCATCACCTGGTTGTATTCATATTCGGTGATATCGCTATGGTCGAGCTGTTGCAGGCAGCTATTCACCTCAACCAGCTTATGAATCAGCGTCCGACGCGTGATCTCGGTTGGGTGCGCAGTCAGCACCAGCTCCAGCGACAGTGACTCAATCGCCGCGCGGATATCGCTCTCATTCAGGTCTTTCTGCTGCTTCAGGCGATCGAAGGTGCTTTTCAGCAGCTCCGGGTGGTTGGCACCTTCGCCACTGCGCGCAATGGTCTGATATTGTTCAGCCACGTTGGTAAGATTCAGGAACTGGCTAAATGCACGCGCCACCGGCAGCAACTCGTCATTGGACAGGTTTTGCAGCGTGGACAGCAGTTCCTTACGATGAGTGTCATTTCCGGCACGGGATGACTTAGAGAGTTTGCGGATGGTCTCCACCTTATCGAGGATGTTCTCTCCCAGTGCATCCTTTATCGTATCCCCGAGCAGTTTGCCGAGCATACTGACATTACTTCGCATTGCGGAATATTGTTCGTTCATGTGACCCTGACACCCTTATCGTCTTTTTAATTCATATACCCAACGGGCATAACTTCGTCTTTTATCTAGCCACGTATCGCTCTGTTCGTCAATTGCCTTAAACTGACGAAATTTCGCTGCTAAATGCTGGAAATTCAAAGAATTTAACCAGAGCGAAGCGAGATAAGTTATTCTTATTATCAAATCCCGAACATTGACGGGGCATTTTGCTGATTAAACAGTGAAATGCCCCATCGATTGTCCATCAGTGACAAAAATGATGGACAACCTGCGTGATGAGCGCATGGGTTGGCTTAATAAATGCGGTATCAATAAATTCATCAGGCTGATGGGCCTGATTGATAGAACCGGGGCCTAACACCAGCGTTGGGCAAAGTTGCTGAATAAACGGTGCTTCGGTGCAGTAGTTCACCACTTCGGTCGGCGTACCCAGCAGTTTTTCCACCACTTTCACCAGTTCATGGTCGACCGGGCACTCGTAACCCGGAATCGGCGGATGCAGTTCACCGACGGTCAAACGACCCGGCCAACGCTCACTCACCGGAGCCAGCGCTTCATTCAGCAGACCATCCAGATCACTCAGGGTTAACCCCGGTAACGGTCGAATATCCATATGCAGTTCGCAGCAGGCGCAAATACGGTTAGCGGCATCGCCGCCGTGAATATGGCCAAAGTTCATGGTCGGGTACGGAATGGCAAAACCGTCATGGTTGTAACGGCTTTTCAACGTATTACGCAGCTGCATCAATTGGGTGATGGATTCATGCATCAGCTCAATGGCGTTCACGCCGCGTGAGGGATCGCTGGAGTGGCCCGATTGTCCCTGAATACGAATCACATTGGAGAGATGGCCTTTGTGCGCGCGTACCGGTTTCAGCGAAGTCGGTTCGCCGATGATGGCGCAGTCCGGGCTCAGTTGGGTGGATTCAGCGAAGTACTTCGCACCTGCCATCGTCGTCTCTTCGTCGGCGGTGGCAAGAATGTAGAGCGGTTTGCTCAGTTTGGTCACGTCTACGTCACGCAGCGCATCCAGAATAAAGGCGAAGAAGCCTTTCATATCTGCCGTGCCTAAACCGTAAAGCTTGTTGTCATGCTCAGTCAGGGTAAAGGGATCGCGCGTCCAGCGGCCATCATCGAACGGAACCGTGTCGGTATGGCCTGCTAATAATAAACCACCCGCGCCGGAACCCGTGCGCGCCAGCAGGTTAAATTTATGCCGTGTACCCGGTACAGGTTGCACTTCAGTATCGAAGCCAAGATCGCGAAACCAGCCCGCCAGCAAATTGATTAAAGTTTCATTGCTCTGATCGAGCGCGGCGTCGGTGGCGCTGATTGATGGTGTGGCAATCAGCTGGCGGTAGAGTTCGATAAAAGGTGGTAATTTTGTCTTCACTGTTGACGGTCCTTGGGTTAGGATGTATCAATATTCATGCATTAATAGTGAATAAAAATACATTAACGTCGTCTGCATGTGAACAGTAAATCTGTGCAAACGGCATCGTGGGCAACGGGGCAAGGCCGCGACCCGGAACGTGTGACTGTAATAAGGTATACAGCCTGATGTTGAATACGCTGATCGTTGGTGCCAGTGGTTACGCTGGCGTAGAGCTTGCCACCTACCTGAATCGCCATCCGCATATGAACATAACCGCTTTAGCGGTTTCAGCGCAAAGCCCGGATGCCGGAAAGTTACTTTCAGACCTGCATCCGCAGTTGAAAGGTATTGTCGACCTGCCATTGCAGCCGCTGAGCGATGCCGCTGAGTGGGCGGATAAAGTCGATGTGGTGTTCCTCGCCACCGCACATGAAGTCAGTCACGATCTGGCGCCGGAATTCCTGAAAGCCGGTTGCGTGGTATTTGATCTCTCCGGTGCGTTCCGTGTTAACGACGGTGCTTTCTACAATCAATATTACGGTTTCACCCATCAACACGGCGACTGGCTGGACAAAGCGGTTTACGGCCTGGCGGAATGGCAGCACGAAAAAATCAAAGAAGCCCAGCTGGTGGCGGTACCGGGATGCTACCCGACCGCCTCTCAACTGGCGTTGAAACCGCTGGTGGAAGCGGGCCTGCTGAATCAAGACCAGTGGCCGGTGATTAACGCGACCAGCGGCGTCAGCGGTGCCGGGCGTAAAGCCAGCGTCACTACCAGTTTCTGTGAAGTCAGCCTGCAACCTTATGGCATCTTCAATCATCGCCACCATCCGGAAATTGTTGCCCATCTCGGTACGCCGGTGATCTTTACGCCGCATCTGGGCAACTTCCCGCGTGGCATTCTTGCTACCGTCACCTGCCGCCTGAAACCGGGCGTCAGCGAACAGGACGTGGCAGAAGCTTTCCATAACGCCTACCACGACAAACCGCTGGTGCGTCTGTATAAGAAAGGTGTGCCTGCGTTGAAAGGTGTGGTTGGCCTGCCATTCTGTGATATCGGTTTTGCCGTGCAGGGTGAGCACCTGATTGTGGTTGCCGCAGAAGATAACCTGTTGAAAGGTGCTTCTTCGCAGGCGGTGCAGTGTCTGAATATTCGTTTCGGCTTCCCCGAAACACTGTCTCTGATTTAACGGGCGAGTAAGTAAACCATGACCAATCCTCTGATTATTAAACTGGGTGGCGTCCTGCTGGATAGCGAAGAAGCGCTGGCTCGCCTGTTCGATGCGCTGTTGGCGTATCGTAACGAGTATCAGCGTCCGCTGATCATTGTGCACGGCGGCGGCTGCCTGGTGGATGAGCTGATGAAGAAGCTCGCGCTGCCGGTGAAAAAGAAGAACGGTTTGCGCGTGACGCCAGCCGATCAGATTGACATTATTACCGGTGCTCTGGCGGGTACGGCGAACAAAACGTTGCTCGCTTGGGCGAAGAAGTATGGCATCAACGCGGTGGGCCTGTGCCTGGGTGATGCGGGTCTGGTAAATGTGGCGCAGTTTGATGAAGAATTGGGCCACGTCGGTAACGCCACACCGGGCAACCCGGCATTGATCAACACGTTGCTGGGCGCGGGTTATATGCCGGTGATCAGTTCCATCGGGATCACTGATGGTGGCGATCTGATGAACGTCAACGCTGACCAGGCGGCGACTGCGCTGGCGGCCACCATTGGTGCGGATCTGGTACTGTTGTCTGATGTCAGCGGCATTCTCGATGGCAAAGGTCAACGCATCGCAGAGATGACGGCCGCGAAAGCGGAACAGCTGATCGCCCAGGGCATTATTACCGATGGCATGATTGTTAAAGTTAACGCAGCGCTGGACGCGGCACGTACTCTGGGTCGCCCGGTGGATATTGCCAGCTGGCGTCATGCTGAACAGCTGCCAACTCTTTTCAACGGCGTGTCGATTGGCACCCGGATTCTCGCTTAACGATACTGATTCAAGGATTACGAAATGCAAACGCAAGGCATCAAAAAAATTGTTCTGGCTTACTCCGGTGGCCTTGATACGTCTGCCATCATTCCATGGCTGAAAGAGAACTACGGCGGCTGTGAAGTGGTCGCGTTCGTGGCGAATATCGGTCAGGACCCGGCAGATCTGGAAGGCGTTGAGAAGAAAGCGCTGCAATCCGGTGCCTCTGAATGTCATGTGGTTGACCTGCGCGAAGAGTTCATCAGCGAGTACGTTTACCCGGTGCTGCAAACCGGTGCGCTGTACGAAGGCACCTACCTGCTGGGTACCTCAATGGCGCGTCCGATTATCGCCAAAGCGCAGGTTGAGCTGGCGCTGAAAGTGGGTGCCGATGCCCTGTGCCACGGCGCAACCGGTAAAGGTAACGACCAGGTACGTTTCGAAACCACCTACACCGCACTGGCACCACAGCTGAAAGTGGTGGCGCCGTGGCGTGAATGGAACCTGCGTTCGCGTGAAGCGCTGCTCGACTACCTGAAAGAGCGCAACATCCCGACCACCGCGTCGCTGGAAAAAATCTACAGCCGTGATGAAAACGCCTGGCACATCTCCACCGAAGGTGGCGTGCTGGAAAGCCCGTGGAACGCACCGAACAAAGATTGCTGGGTGTGGACCGTTGACCCGCTGGAAGCACCGGATCAGGCGGAAAACGTCACCGTGACTGTGGAAAAAGGTCGCGTGGTTGGCGTTAACGGCGAGAAGCTGAGTCCGTTCGCCTGTCTGGAAAAACTGAACGCGCTGGGTGCGAAACACGGCGTAGGTCGTATCGACATCGTGGAAAACCGTCTGGTCGGCATCAAATCTCGTGGTTGCTATGAAACCCCGGGCGGCACCATTATGGTTAACGCGCTGCGTGCCGTTGAGCAGCTGGTGCTGGATCGCGACAGCTTCAAATGGCGTGAGCAGCTGGGCCAGGAGATGTCATACGTGGTGTACGATGGCCGTTGGTTTGCGCCGCTGCGTCAGTCCATCCAGGCGGCGGCTGAGTCCCTGGCTGAACTGGTGAACGGTGAAGTGGTTCTGCAACTTTACAAAGGTCAGGCGACAGCGATTCAGAAAAAATCGATCAACAGCCTGTATTCAGAAGAGTTTGCGACCTTCGGCGAAGACGAAGTGTACGATCACCGTCACGCGGGTGGCTTTATCCGTCTGTTCTCACTGTCTGCACGCATCCGTGCACTGAACGAGCAGAAGAAGTAATTCCGCACCAACGACATAGTTTCAAGGGCGGCTACGGGCCGCCCTTTGTTTAACCGTATTCAGGAGTATTCAGATGGCACTTTGGGGTGGACGCTTTACCCAGGCAGCAGACCAACGCTTCAAACAATTCAATGATTCGCTGCGTTTCGATTATCGCCTGGCGGAGCAGGACATCATCGGTTCCGTCGCCTGGTCAAAAGCGCTGGTGACGGTTAATGTTCTGAGCAGCGACGAGCAGCAGCAGTTGGAGGCGGCGCTGAACGCGTTGCTGGCCGAAGTGCGTGCCAATCCTGAGCAGATTCTGCAAAGCGATGCCGAAGACATTCATAGCTGGGTCGAAGGCAAGCTGATCGACAAAGTCGGCGCACTGGGTAAAAAACTGCATACCGGTCGTAGCCGTAACGACCAGGTCGCCACCGATCTGAAACTGTGGTGCAAAGAGCAGGTTGCAGTGCTGTTGGATGCCACTCGCGAGCTGCAAAAAGCGCTGGTTGCCACCGCCGAAGCCAATCAGGATGCAGTGATGCCGGGTTATACCCATCTGCAACGCGCCCAGCCGGTGACCTTTGCGCACTGGTGCCTCGCCTATGTCGAAATGCTGGCGCGTGATGAAAGCCGTTTGCAGGATACGCTGAAGCGCCTTGACGTCAGCCCGCTTGGCTGCGGCGCATTGGCCGGGACTGCATACGAGATCGATCGTCAGCAACTGGCGGGCTGGTTGGGTTTCGCCTCCGCCACGCGCAACAGCCTCGACACGGTATCTGACCGTGATCATGTGCTGGAACTGCTGTCTGATGCCTCTATCGGTATGGTGCATCTGTCGCGCTTTGCTGAAGACATGATCTTCTTCAACACCGGCGAAGCTGGGTTTGTCGAGTTGTCGGATAAAGTCACTTCCGGTTCTTCTCTGATGCCACAGAAGAAAAACCCCGATGCGCTGGAACTGATCCGTGGCAAATGTGGCCGTGTACAAGGCGCGCTGACCGGTATGATGATGACGCTGAAAGGCTTGCCGCTGGCGTACAACAAAGATATGCAGGAAGACAAAGAAGGGCTGTTTGACGCGCTCGACACCTGGCTGGATTGCCTGCATATGTCAGTGCTGGTGCTGGACGGTATTCAGGTGAAACGTCCACGTTGTCAGGAAGCGGCGGAGCAGGGCTATGCCAACTCTACCGAACTGGCGGATTATCTGGTCGCCAAAGGCGTACCGTTCCGCGAAGCGCACCATATTGTCGGCGAAGCGGTGGTGGAAGCGATTAAGCAGGGCGTGGCGCTGGAAGCGTTAAGCCTGGCGCAACTGAAGCAATTCAGCGCGACGATTGAAGAGGATGTCTATCCGATCCTGTCACTGCAATCCTGCCTGGATAAGCGTAACGCCCGTGGCGGCGTGGCACCGCAGCAGGTAGCTCTGGCGATTCAGGAAGCGCAGCAGCGTCTGAAGTAAGCCAATAAAAAAAGCGGGCTATGATATAGCCCGCCAACCTCTAGCTTCGGAATTTCATCTTGTTATAGGCACATCATCAAAGGGCAGGCACTCCAGCCAGCTCAGTGATTTGTCAGACTGATTGCAGGTGTTACTCCGTACTCTTTCAGCCTTTTTTCATATTGCTTCTGATGGCACTTATTATTCCTGTCAGTGGCTTGATAGGGCTAATCGTTCATTGCTATTCTATCTATCGCCACGGGCTATCGTGGTTCGGAGGATATCAATGAACATTCGTGATCTGGAGTATCTGGTTTCGCTTGCGGAGCATCGTCATTTCCGCCGTGCAGCGGATGCCTGTCATGTCAGTCAGCCAACGTTGAGCGGACAAATTCGTAAGCTGGAAGATGAATTAGGCGTTATGTTGCTGGAACGCACCAGCCGCAAGGTTTTGTTTACCCAGGCAGGGCTGCTGCTGGTAGACCAGGCTCGCACCGTGCTGCGTGAAGTCAAGGTGCTGAAGGAGATGGCGAGCCAGCAGGGCGAAACTATGTCCGGGCCACTGCATATTGGCCTTATCCCCACCACTGGCCCTTATCTGCTGCCGCACATCATCCCGATGCTGCATCAGACTTTCCCCAAGCTGGAGATGTATCTGCACGAAGCTCAGACGCAGCAGTTGCTGGCGCAACTCGACAGCGGCAAGCTTGACTGTGCGATTCTGGCGTTGGTGAAGGAGAGCGAAGCCTTTATTGAGGTGCCGCTGTTTGATGAACCGATGAAACTGGCGATCTACGAGGATCATCCGTGGCACGATCGCGACCGTGTTCCTATGTCAGATCTGGCGGGTGAAAAGCTGCTGATGCTGGAAGATGGTCACTGCCTGCGCGATCAGGCGATGGGTTTCTGCTTTGAAGCCGGTGCGGATGAAGACACTCATTTCCGTGCTACCAGCCTGGAAACGCTGCGCAATATGGTCGCCGCAGGGAGCGGAATCACCTTACTGCCGTCGCTGGCGGTGCCAAATCAGCGCGTGCGTGATGGCGTTTGCTATCTGCCTTGTTACAAGCCGGTACCACAGCGCACCATCGCGCTGGTGTATCGTCCGGGATCGCCTCTGCGCAGCCGCTATGAGCAGCTGGCAGAAGCAATTAAAACCCATATGCAGGCTTATCTCGATAACACGTTAAAACAGGCGGTTTAAGCCATTTAACGCGGCTACGCGATAGGCTTCGGCCATCGTGGGGTAGTTAAAGGTGGTATTCACGAAATATTCAATCGTGTTACCGCCATTTTTCTGCTCCATGATGGCCTGGCCGATATGGATGATCTCTGCCGCACGTTCACCAAAGCAATGAATTCCCAAGATTTCTTTGGTTTCACGATGGAACAGAATCTTCAAACTTCCCACATTCATGCCGACAATCTGCGCGCGCGCCAGATGTTTAAACTGCGCACGTCCCACTTCATAAGGCACTTTCATTGCCGTCAGCTGCTGCTCAGTTTTGCCGACTGAACTGATCTCCGGAATGGTGTAAATCCCGGTAGGAATGTCTTCAATCAGGTGCGCCGTCGCTTCACCTTTCATGATGGCCTGAGCAGCGATACGTCCCTGGTCATAGGCGGCGGAGGCAAGGCTGGGATAACCAATCACGTCGCCGACCGCATAGATATGAGGCTGTGCCGTCTGGTACATGCTGTTGACCTTCAGCAGACCGCGACCATCCGCCTCAAGACCGACATTTTCCAGCGCCAGTGAATCGGTATTACCGGTGCGGCCGTTGGCGTAAAGCAGGCAATCCGCTTTCACTTTTTTGCCGGATTTAAGATGCATGATGACGCCATCATTCACACCCTCAATCTTCTCAAACTCCTCGTTGTGACGAATCACCACGCCGCTGTTCCAGAAGTGGTAAGACAGCGAATCTGACATCTCCTGATCAAGGAACGCCAACAGACGATCACGGGTGTTGATCAGGTCAACCTTGACGTTCAGCCCACGGAAGATTGAGGCGTATTCACAGCCGATCACCCCGGCACCATAGATAATGACGTGGCCCGGTTCATGGTGCAGATTAAGAATCGAATCGGAGTCATAAATACGTGGATGGGTGAAATCGACGTCAGCCGGATGATAAGGGCGCGAACCACAGGCGATAACAAATTTCTCTGCGGTCAGGCGCTCGCGGGTGCCATCTGGCTGCTCTACTTCGATGGTGTTGGCATCAACAAAATGCGCATCGCCCTGATACAGCTCACAGCGGTTACGTTCATAAAAGCCCTGCCGCATTGCGGTTTGTTGGCTGATGACGTTTTCCGTGTGATTGAGGATATCCGCAAAGGAGGAACGCAGAAGCCGGGTATGATCACTGTAGAGGGGATTTTGATTGAACTCGATAATACGGCTGACAGCATGACGTAACGCTTTGGAAGGGATGGTGCCCCAGTGAGTACAACCGCCGCCGATGTTATGGTAGCGTTCGATCACTGCGATGCGCGCTCCCTGCTTCACCAGCCCCATGGCCGCACCTTCACCGCCCGGACCGGAGCCAATCACAATGGCATCGTAATCGTAAGACTTTTGCATACCAGTACGTCCTATGTTTCTATACATTTTTACAACGAGATTCTAACATCTCGCCGCGCACTTCTGAATTCTATCAGTGATTTTTGCCCACTTTTGACAAAGCGTGAGGTTAACAGGCGGTCACAAACTTTGCGCCGCTGTACGCTGAAAAGTTTGTTATAGTGCCTGCCTGATTACTCACAAGGCAGAGAGAATGGGCGTCAGAGCGCAACAAAAAGAACGTACAAGACGTACACTGATTGAAGCCGCCTTCAGTCAGCTAAGTGCAGAAAGGAGTTTTGCCAGCCTGAGTTTGCGTGAAGTTGCGCGTGAAGCCGGTATTGCGCCCACCTCATTTTACCGTCATTTCCGGGATGTGGATGAACTGGGTTTGACGATGGTTGACGAAAGTGGCCTGATGCTGCGTCAGCTGATGCGTCAGGCACGCCAGCGCATTGCCAAAGGCGGAAGCATTATTAAAACTTCTGTTGCAACTTTTATGGAGTTTATCGGGAACAATCCCAACGCTTTTCGTCTCTTATTACGCGAGCGCTCCGGAACGTCGGCGGCGTTTCGTGCTGCTGTAGCGCGTGAAATTCAACACTTTATTGCCGAACTGGCGGATTACCTTGAGCTGGAAAACCGCATGCCGCGTAGCTTCACCGAAGCACAGGCCGAAGCGATGGTCACCATCGTGTTCAGCGCCGGTGCGGAAGCGCTGGATGTGGATATTGAACAGCGTCGCAAGCTGGAAGACCGTCTGGTGCTACAGCTGCGGATGATCGCCAAAGGTGCTTATTACTGGTATCGCCGGGAGCAGGAACGGCTGGCGGTAACACTGGAAAAACCCGAAGAGTAATGTGATAAGGATAATGAAATGATTGAGCAAAACCCCCGCGATAAAGGAACGCTTTTACTGGCTTTTATCACCGGTTTGGCCATCAACGGCTCCTTTTCGGTGCTGTTCAGTGCATTTGTACCATTTTCAATTTTTCCGCTGATCGCCCTTGGCCTGGCGGCCTGGTGTCTGCATCAGCGTTACCTGAACCGTAATATGCCGGACGGCATGCCGTCACTGGCGGCGGCGTTTTTCCTGTTGGGGATTCTGGTCTACAGCGCGCTGGTGCGAGCGGAGTACCCGGATATTGGCTCCAACTTTATCCCGACCATCCTGATGGTCGCGCTGGTGTTCTGGATTGCGACGCGCTTTAAGCGACCGAAGAACAAGAATTAAAAAAACGGGAACCTCAGGGTTCCCGTTTTTTATTAGGCTTTGCGCGTCAAAAGTACGCCGCTTTCCATATGATGGGTATAGGGGAACTGATCAAACAACGCGAGACGTGCAACCTCATGGGTTTCTGCCAGCGTGGCGAGGTTATCGCATAGCGTTTGTGGATTGCAGGATATATAGAGGATACGTGGATAAGCCTGCACCATCTTGACCGTTTCGGCATCCAGCCCGCTACGCGGAGGGTCGACGAAAATGGTTTCACATTGATAACTTTGTAGGTCAATGCCTTCCAGTCGGTTAAAGCTACGCACGCCGTTCATTGCCTGAGTAAATTCCTCGGCGGCCATACGGATGATTTGCACGTTATCAATGTGGTTAGCGGCGATGTTGAACTGCGCGGCGGCTACCGAGGGTTTGGCAATTTCGGTGGCTAATACACGACGGAAATTACGCGCCAGCGCCAGGGAGAAATTACCGTTGCCGCAATACAGCTCCAGCAGGTCTCCGCGCGCGTTTTGCGTCACGTCCAGCGCCCACTCCAGCATCTGAATATTCATCGCGGCATTCGGCTGGGTAAAACTGTTCTCCACCTGACGATAAATCAGTTCTTTGCCCGCCACCGGCAGACGCTCATCGATGTAATCGCGATCGAGACAAATTTTGGTTTTGGTCGCGCGCCCAATCAACTGCACATCAAAACCTTCGGCGCGCAGGGCGTCACGTAATGCGCTGGCTGCCAGTTGCCACTCCTCTTCCAGTTTGCGGTGGTAGAGCAGGGAAATAACGATCTGATTGCTGAGGGTCGACAGGTAATCGATCTGAAACAATTTATGGCGCAGTGCACGGTTATCACGGGCAGCGTTGATCATTTTGGGCATCAGTTGGTTGATCAACTCGCTGGCGGCCGGAAATTGATCGACGCGAATACGCTGTTTGGTCTGCTGATCAAAGATGATGTGATACAGATCGTCGCCATCATGCCAGATGCGGAATTCGGCTCGCATACGGTAGTGACTGACCGGTGAACGGAACACCTCAACCTCTGGCGCAGCAAACGGTGCCATCATCGCCTGTAAACGGCTGACTTTTTCTGCCAGTTGCGCGTCATATTGTTCAATCGGGAGCTGTTCGGGTGTCATCTTCAATCCTGGTAATAAGCCTGCTTGCCGGGCGATTGTAGGCATTCGATTGCTGTTGTCCAGCCTTGTGCAAAAGAAGATGGCTGGAAGTCTGGATTTCTGGCCTTCTTGTCCGTAGACTGCGACGGCCGGCCTCCTTGAGTTAAAAGGGAATCCAGTGTGAATCTGGAGCTGACGCGCAGCGGTAAAGAATGTCGTGGTGATTGCTGATGCAGACACTGTCCTGCGGGATGGGAAGTCTTCACCATTAATGATTCTCAGCCCGAAGACCTGCCGGTGTGACGTCGCAATTCGTACGGTCATCGCGTGCTATCGATCGTATGCCTGCGGCATCCTGCTTTGTCTTTTGGATGCTATAACAATGAAAAAAACACATGCTTCGCTGTTTGCCTTCAGTGCAACGGCGGTGTCCCTCTGGGCGCAATTTGGCTATGCCCAGCAGGATGATGATACGCAAATCGTTACCGCTAATCGTTTTTCACAGCCAGTTTCTTCCGTGCTGGCGCCCACGACAGTTGTTACCCGCGAAGACATTGACCGCTGGCAGGCAAAAAGCCTCACGGATGTGATGCGTCGCCTGCCTGGCGTGGATATTGCGCAAAACGGTGGCATGGGCCAAAGCAGCTCCATGTTTATTCGTGGCACCAACTCCAGCCACGTCCTGATTCTGATTGACGGTATTCGTTTGAATCAGGCAGGCATTTCCGGATCGTCCGATCTCAGCCAGATTCCACTCTCGCTGGTACAACGCATCGAATATATTCGTGGCGCGCGTTCGGCGGTGTATGGTTCTGACGCGATTGGTGGTGTGGTGAACATCATCACGGGTCGTGATAAAAACGGTACCACGCTGACCGCAGGCGTTGGGTCGAAAGGCTACCAGAGCTACGATGGCTCTACCCAGCAGCAACTGGGCGATGCGACTAAGCTGACGCTGGCGGGCAACTATACCTACACCAAAGGCTACGATGTGGTGGCAAACCTGCCCGACATCTATGGCGATCCGGCGCAGAAAGACCGCGACGGTTTCATGAGCAAAACGCTGTACGGTTCGCTGGAGCATCAGTTTAGCGATCAGTTCAGCGGTTTCGTACGCGGCTATGGTTTTGACAACCGCACCGCTTATGATGGCTATCCCACTTATGTGGAACCCAACACCTTTGTCGATACCCGCCAGCTCTACAGCCAGACCTGGGATACCGGACTGCGCTTCAACCAGGGTATCTATTCATCGCAGCTGATTGCCAGCTACAGTCATACCAAGGATTACAACTACAGCCCACAGCTTGGCAAATATGACGCCACGGCGTCGCTGAATGATGTCCAGCAATACAACCTGCAATGGGGCAACTCGGTACAGGTGGGGCATGGTACGGTGAGTGGCGGTGTTGACTGGCAGAAACAAACCTCAGAACCAGGCACCAATTCTACCGTTGAAGGCCAGGAACAACGTAACACCGGTATATACGCCACCGCTCAACAGCAGTTTGGTAGCGTGACGCTGGAAGGCGCCGTGCGCGGAGATGACAACAATGCCTTTGGCTGGCATAACACCTGGCAGAGCAGCGCCGCCTGGGAGTTTGTTGATGGTTATCGCGTGTTTGCCTCTTACGCGACCGCCTATAAAGCGCCGAATCTGGCCCAGCTTTATAGCCAGACTTATGGCAACCCAAATCTGAAGCCGGAAGAAAGCAAGCAGTGGGAAAGTGGTTTTGAAGGTTTAACCGGGCCGGTCAACTGGCGTGTGTCGGGCTATCGCAATGACATCGATAACCTGATTGATAGCGATCCGAACACCTATGTTTACTACAACATCGATAAAGCGCGTATTAAAGGTGTGGAAGCCACGGCGTCTTTCGATACCGGTCCACTGAGTCATACCGTTTCTTATGACTATGTTGACGCGCGTGATGCCGAGACCAATCAGCAATTGTTGCGTCGTGCTAAGCAGCAGGTGAAATACCAGCTCGACTGGACGGTCTTCAATTTCGACTGGTCCATCACCTATCACTACCTCGGTGAGCGTTACGACAACGATTACAACCACTCCTATACGGCACAGCGCATTAAATTGGGCGGCGTAAGTTTATGGGATCTGGCGGTATCGTATCCGGTCACCTCTCAGCTCACCGTTCGTGGTAGAATTGCCAACCTGTTCGATAAAGACTACGAGACAGTGTATGGCTACCAAACTCCAGGAACGGAGTACTACCTCAGCGCCAGCTACAGCTTCTGATCTGCGTCCCACCGTGCTGGTTTTTGACTCTGGCGTCGGTGGGCTCTCCGTCTATGAGGAGATTCGGCAATTGCTGCCGAATCTCCATTATCTCTACGCCTTCGACAATGAAGGTTTTCCTTACGGTGAAAAAACCGAAACCTATATTGTCGATCGCGTTGTGGCGATCGTTGAGGCGATTACGCGGCGCTTTCCACTGGCGCTGGTGGTGATTGCCTGTAACTCGGCCAGTACAGTTTCTTTGCCAGCCCTGCGTGCAAAGTTTGGCTTCCCGGTGGTCGGGGTGGTGCCCGCCATTAAACCTGCCGCACGCTTAACGCGTAATGGGGTAGTGGGTTTGCTGGCGACACGCGGTACGGTAAAACGTCCTTATACACACGAACTGGTGGCGCAATTCGCTCGCGAATGCCAAATCAAGATGCTGGGCTCGGCAGAATTGGTAGAGCTGGCCGAGGCAAAGCTGCACGGTGAAGAGGTACTGCTGGAGGATGTACGTCGTGTGGTGCAACCCTGGCTGCGGATGAAAGAGCCGCCCGATACGGTAGTGTTAGGCTGTACTCATTTTCCTCTGCTGCGTGACGAGTTGCAGTTGGTGTTGCCGGAAGGGACGCGGCTGGTGGATTCCGGCGCGGCAATTGCGCGTCGTACCGCCTGGTTGTTGGAGCATGCGGCACCTGTTGCGCTTTCTGATGCGCCTAACATGGCATTTTGTACGCAGATGAATGAAGAAGTGCTGCAATTATCACCGGTTCTGCAACGTTATGGCTTCCCATTGATGGAAAAACTGGCGCTTTTGTGATGTTTCGTTGAAAAAAACAGCACTCAGAAATTAATTTGCATTTAGCGCTTGTCAGCCTCAAAGAACTCCCTATAATGCGCCTCCACTGACACGGAACAACGGCTTACGAAGCGATGTGTTGGTGAGGTCGCCTTAAGTGGCAACCTTCAGAAAAGCAAAAATAAATGCTTGACTGAAAACGCGGAAAGCGTAATATACGCAACCCGCGCCACACGAGAAATGTGGCACTGCTCTTTAACAATTTATCAGACAATCTGTGTGGGCACTCGCAGGATTGATATCAAAAGTCTACGGACTTAAAAAATATCAAGTCTCAAGAGTGAACACGTAATTCATTACGAAGTTTAATTCTTTGAGCATCAAACTTTAAATTGAAGAGTTTGATCATGGCTCAGATTGAACGCTGGCGGCAGGCCTAACACATGCAAGTCGAACGGTAGCACAGAGGAGCTTGCTCCTTGGGTGACGAGTGGCGGACGGGTGAGTAATGTCTGGGGATCTGCCCGATGGAGGGGGATAACTA